>JAJFKQ010000038.1 GCA_021773155.1 Woeseiaceae bacterium
CCGCAAGGCGTTCAAGGTCTGACAGGCGATACGGGACCGCAGGGGATTCAAGGGCTGACAGGCGCTACCGGCCCGCAAGGTGATCCAGGGGTAGTCAGTTTCGAAACAGGGAATACCCGGGCCGGAACTGATGCGCTCGCGGACAATACTACCGGGTTCGAGAACACCGCTTATGGCGTTAACGCGCTCGGTCGTAACACCACCGGCTTCGCCAACACCGCCAGCGGCAGGGGTGCGCTTCAATTTAACACCATCGGCAGCAACAACACCGCCAGCGGCACTTCCGCACTCTTCAAAAACACCACCGGCAGCGCCAACACCGCCAGCGGTACTGATGCGCTCGGTCACAACACTACGGGCAGTGAAAATACCGCCAGCGGTTACGGTGCGCTCTCGAACAACACCACCGGCATTCGGAACACCGCCAGCGGAGCTCATGCGCTCCTTAACAACACCACCGGTTCCAATAACACCGCCAGCGGCTTCGAAGCGCTCCTTAGCAACACCACCGGCGTGAACAACACTGCCAGCGGCCATACTGCGCTCCTTAGCAACACTACCGGTACCAGCAACACTGCCAGCGGCGTTCAGGCGCTCCAGAGAAACACCACCGGTTACGGCAACATCGCTTACGGTGTTAACGCTCTCGGTAGCAACACCATCGGCTTCGAGAACACCGCCAGCGGTCGCGATGCGCTCTTTAGCAACACGATCGGCAGCAACAACACCGCCAGCGGCGTTCAGGCGCTCGTTAGAAACACCGGCGGCTCCAACAATATTGCGGTGGGAGACCATGCGGGTCAAAACTACACAACGGGCGACAGCAACATCGCTATTGGTAATTTCGGCGTTACTGCGGAATCGTTTACGACCCGCATCGGTTCAGTGCAGACCCGAACCTTTGTTGCCGGTATCCGCGGGGTAACGACGGATGTAGCAGACGCTGTGGCAGTGATGATCGACAGTTCGGGTCAACTCGGTACAGTCTCCTCATCACGGCGATACAAGGAAGACATCGAAGACATGGCCGGGGCCAGCGATGCTTTGCGGAGCCTGCGTCCGGTGACATTCCGCTACAAGAAAACCTATGAGGACGGTGATAAACCGATTCAATACGGGCTGATTGCCGAGGAGGTCGCGGAAGTGTTTCCCGACCTGGTTGTTTACAATGAGAACGGCGAACCGGAGACAGTGAAATACCACCTACTGTCGGCACTGCTCCTGAACGAATTGCAGAAGCAGTATCAAGTGAATCAGGAGCAGGCAGCGGCTCTGACTGAGCGCGAACAGGCGCATGCAGCATTGGCGGCTAACGTCGCCGTTCTCGAAGTACAGGCGGAGGAATTGCAGGTACTCAAGGCCCAGGTAGCCAGTCTTCTTGACCTGAGTACACGCATGACACAGTTGGAAGTTATGGAGGCAAAACGTCGCGTGGTCGATGTCGATAGCCGAAGCATTCAGATAGCAAAGATCGATTTGCAATAGTTCAGTGAAAGAGACAATTTGAACTCAAAGAAAAGCCCCCTAGTAAGGGGGCTTCTCGCGATTTGGCTCCCCGACCCGGACTCGAACCAGGGACCAATTGATTAACAGTCAATCGCTCTACCAACTGAGCTATCGGGGAATAGATCAACACCATCAGGTGCGGGCCGGGATTTTGGTTCAGAGGGGGTGTGAAGTCAAGCCAAAAGCACCCGTTTTATGCGATTGATCGCCTCTTCGAGCTTTTCCATCGAACAGGCGAATGACAAGCGTATGTGGCCCGGTGCCCCGAAGGCCGTCCCAGGCACGCAGGCCACGTCAGCTTCATTAATCAGAAGCTCAACGAGATTAGTGTCACTAGCCACGCCCCTGCGTTGTAATACACCGGTAATTCGCGGTAAGGCATAAAAGGTTCCTTCACCATGACGACATTCGACTCCTTCGATCTCATTCAAAGCGACGACTACGAAGTCATGCCGTTGCCTGTATGCTGCGGTCATCTCCTCGACGGGGGACTGATCACCCGACAAGGCCGCTATCGCTGCAACCTGAGAGATGCTGCAGGGATTTGATGTGCTCTGGCTCTGGATCGTCTTCATAGCCGTTATGAGTTCTGCGGCACCTGCTGCGTAACCGATGCGCCAACCTGTCATCGCATAGGCTTTCGATACGCCGTTCGTGGTGACTGTGCGGTCGTAAAGCTCAGGGCAAGCAGTGGCAAAACTACAAAACGGGTCCGGACCCCAGTGGATATGTTCGTAGATATCGTCAGCGGCGATGACGATATTCGGGTGGTCGTTCAGGATCTCACCGAGGGCTTGTAGCTCGGCCCTGGAGTAACTCGCGCCGGTCGGATTGCCGGGACTGTTGAGAAATAATAATCGGGTATCGTCCGTTATCGCAGCTTTCAGCTGATTCGGCGAAATTTTGAAATCGTCTTCGATGCCTGCTGCGACGATTACCGGCTCAGCACCCGCCAGTCGAACCATGTCCGGATAGGAGACCCAGTAGGGCGCCTGGATGATCGCTTCGTCTCCGGGTCCCAGCAGGCCCATACACAGATTGAACAAGCACTGCTTCGCACCACTTGAGGCAATGATCTGGGAAGGCTCATAGGCAAGCTGGTTTTCGCGGGCAAACTTCGTCTGGATAGCCGTTTTAAGCTCTGCGGTACCATCGATTGGAGTGTACTTGGTGTCGCCGTTCACGATAGCTCGCTGTGCCGCGTCCTTAATATGCTGGGGAGTATCAAAATCAGGCTCACCTGCGCCTAAACTGATGATGTCCCTTCCGGACGCACGCAATTTGGCGGCAAGTGCCAATACGGCACCCGTTGGCGATGGCTTAATGGCGGCCATCCGTTTGGAAACTGATAAACTCACTCGATTGCCTCAAAGAAATGCACGCATATGGTACGTCAATCCACAGACCTTCCCAACAAACTCAGTGATGATCGCGATCGTCTGGGGCTTGTGTCAGATTATGAGCCAGCAGGTGATCAGGGCGAGGCTATTTCCGGGCTGCTGGAAGGTCTCGACGACGGCCTCGCCAGGCAGACGCTACTGGGCGTCACAGGATCCGGAAAAACGTTTACTGTCGCCAATATAGTCGAGCGCTCGCAACGACCGGCGATTATTTTGGCACCCAACAAAACGCTCGCCGCGCAACTCTACGGCGAGATGCGTGAGTTCTTCCCTAAGAACGCCGTCGAATATTTCGTTTCTTATTACGACTACTACCAGCCGGAGGCCTACGTCCCGAGTTCCGACACTTACATCGAGAAAGACGCATCGATTAATCAGCACATTGAACAGATGCGATTGTCTGCGACCAAAGCGCTCATTGAGCGTCCCGATGTAATCATTGTCGCGACTGTATCGGCGATATACGGGCTGGGTGATCCGGAAGCTTACTTCAGTATGGTCTTGCACCTGGTTCGCGGCGATCGACTGGATCAGCGCGCTCTGCTGCGTCGCCTCGCGGAGTTGCAATACAAGCGCAATGAGCTGGATTTTTCGCAGGGCATGTATCGGGTAAGGGGTGACGTAATCGATGTGTTTCCGGCGGAATCGGAAAGGGACGCAGTCCGAATTGAACTGTTCGATGATGAAATCGAATCGCTATCCTATTTTGACCCACTGACAGGTGAGGTCGTACGGCGCGTGCCAAGGCTGACGATCTTCCCAAAGAGCCACTATGTGACGCCAAGAGAGCGGCTGCTCGAAGCCTGTGAGCACATCAAAGTGGAGTTGAAAGAGCGCCTGAAGTACCTTAGGGACCATCAAAAACTTCTTGAAGCACAACGACTTGAACAGCGAACCTTATTTGATTTAGAGATGATAAGAGAGCTCGGTTACTGCTCTGGAATCGAAAACTATTCCCGCTATTTGTCCGGCCGTGGAATCGGCGAGCCACCGCCGTGCTTGTTCGACTACATCCCTGAAAACGCCATCCTGATCATCGATGAAAGCCACGTCACGGTGCCACAACTCGGCGCGATGTATAAAGGTGATCGTTCGCGCAAGGAAACCCTGGTCGAACATGGCTTTCGACTGCCATCGGCGCTCGATAACAGACCGCTTCGGTTTGATGAATTTGAAGGTTTGTCCCCGCAAACCATCTACGTGTCTGCGACTCCTGGCAAATACGAAGCCGAATTCACGGACAACGTCGTCGAACAATTGGTACGGCCGACCGGGCTCATCGATCCCGAAATCGAGGTCCGTCCCGCAAGAACTCAGGTTGACGATGTGCTCTCCGAGATTTCGAAGCGTGCCGTCGTTGGAGAGCGTGTACTGATCACTACGCTGACGAAGCGTATGGCCGAGGACCTGACTGACTATCTGCAAGAGCATGGCGCACGCGTTCGCTATCTGCATTCTGATATCGGTACCGTTGAACGGACTGAGATCATTCGTGATCTGCGGTTGGGCGCTTTCGATGTGTTGGTGGGTATCAACCTGTTGCGTGAGGGTCTGGATATGCCCGAAGTGTCGCTGGTCGCTATTCTGGACGCGGACAAGGAGGGCTTCCTGCGCTCTGACCGCTCGCTGATTCAGACAATGGGTCGTGCGGCTAGAAACATCCATGGCAAAGCGATCCTGTACGCCGACAAGGTAACGGGGTCCATGGAACGTGCCATGAATGAGACGCAGCGCCGGCGCGAAAGGCAGGAAGCACATAACAAGAAACACGGTATCAAGCCCGAATCGATCATCAAGAAAGTTGCGGATATCATGGAGTCTGCGTATCCGGATCCGCGGACCGAGAAACGGATGGTGGGTGATGACAAGGTGCCGTATGACGTATTAAGCCCAGAGCAACTACTGAAAAAGGCGGCCAAACTTGAAAAACAGATGCTGAAAGCCGCGAGAGATCTCGAATTTGAGGAGGCTGCGCGTTTACGGGATGAAATCCAGCGGATGCGGCACTTCTCGCTGGGCCTCGCCGATCAAAAAGCCGGCTAAGAAACCTTGCAGTTCGTCATATGCTTCAGTATCTTACGCCTCCCCGGAAAGGGGTCAGAGCCCTTTGGGCTCTGTCAAAGGGCTCTGACCCCTTTGAGATTTAGCTGTAGGGCGATTAGCTCAGGGGTAGAGCGCCACGTTGACATCGTGGAGGTCGGTGGTTCGAGACCACCATCGCCCACCAGTTCTCGGCTTGTACCTGATTTTTTTACCATTATTTATGGTTTCCAAGGTTGTATCCTGCTTTGGGGCTATATAGAATCGCGTTCCCGCACTGGCTGCGGCGTTCTTATGTGGCCTGAAGTGTTGGCATTGTTGAGTTTCTGGAGGATTTGGGTATCGCAGTTACAAAGCGCGTAAGGCGCAATGACGAAATCGACGCCACTGAGGTTCGAGTGATTGACTCGAAAGGTGAGCAGGCAGGAGTCATGTCGCTTAGGGAAGGCATCGAGCTGGCGAAAGAAGAGGGCCTGGACCTTGTTGAAGTATCGCCAAATGCTGAGCCACCCGTGTGTCGAATTATGGATTTCGGCAAGTACTTGTTCGAACAGAACAAGAAGGCCCAATCTGCGAAACGCAAACAGAAGCAAGTACACGTAAAAGAGATTAAGTTTCGTCCGGGAACGGACGAAGGTGACTACCAGATCAAGCTCGGGAAACTGGTGCATTTTCTGGAAATTGGCGACAAAACCAAAGTCACATTGAGGTTTCGAGGTCGTGAGATGGCGCACAAGGAATTGGGTGCGCAACTCCTGGCCAGGGTCAGAGATGACCTGGAGGAATATGGCACAGTTGAGCAGATGCCGCAGATGGAAGGACGGCAGATGGTCATGGTAATTGCGCCGAAGAGGCACTAAGCACGATATTAATCAGTGCATGAAAAGTGAGTAATAGCGGAAGGGTGTGACAACCCGGAAAGCTCTACCCGCCTGTAGCGGCCGGAATGACCCGGTACGTAGCAAGGCTTAAGGAAAGAAAATGTCTAAGATGAAAACCAACCGAGGCGCTGCCAAGCGCTTCAAAAAGACGGGTAAAGGTGGCTTCAAGCGCGCCCAATCCCATCTCAATCACATCCTTACCAAAAAGAAGTCAAAGCGTAAACGCAACTTGGGTAAGACCCTGCAGGTGCATGAAGCTGACGTAAAGAGCGTGCGCCGCATGCTCCCTTATAGTTAAGAGGAGATTGAGAAATGGCCAGAGTTAAGAGTGGCGTAACAGCCAAAGCCCGCCATAAGAAAGTCCTCGGTAAAGCGAAGGGCTACTACGGTGCGCGTAGCAAATTATTCAAGACAGCCAAACAGGCTGTTATCAAAGCCGGTCAATATGCCTACCGTGACCGTCGCCAGCGTAAACGTCAGTTCCGCGCGTTGTGGATCACACGCATCAACGCTGCAGCCCGTTTGCACGGACTGTCGTACAGCCGTCTAATCAACGGACTGAACAAAGCCGAGATCGAGGTTGACCGCAAGATATTGGCCGACATCGCCGTACACGATCCTGAGGCATTTGGTGCGATTGCTGCGGCTGCCAAGGCTGGTCTCGAACTCAAGACCGCTGCCTAGTTGAATCTTGAGCTGGGTGCGGCAACGCGCCTGACTCAAGAATCCTCAATATGCGGGCACTCAGCGAGCTAATTGACCGGGCAGCGTCTGAAATAGACGCTGCAACCGATCTTGCCGCACTGGATTCGGTTCGGGTTTCCTATTTGGGTAAGAAAGGTGAGTTAACCGCTCGTCTTAAGTCACTTGGCCAACTGCCACCGGAAGAGCGTTCCGGCGCCGGCCAGGAAATCAACAAAGCCAAACAGGTAGTCCAGGCAGGGCTGAACGCGCGTCGCGAATCGCTTGAGAGCGCAGCGCTGGAGGCGAAACTGGCTGCTGATGCGGTCGATGTTTCGTTGCCAGGTCGAGGTTCTTCAATTGGGGGGCGACATCCGGTATCG
>JAJFKQ010000039.1 GCA_021773155.1 Woeseiaceae bacterium
TCAGCTTTCGCGCCATCTGCAGCAATTCTTCCGTTCTGCAGCAAAATCACCCGGTCGACCTCGGGTGGTATCTCATTCAGGTGGTGTGTGACGATCACGATATTGCGGCCCGCACGTGCGAGGGCCCGAATACGTTCGAGATAGTCAAAACTGGCAGCGAAGTCGAGGCCGGATGTTGGTTCGTCGAGAATCAGCGTGACTGGGTCGTGCACCAATGCTCGCGCCAGCAGGCAGCGTCGTTGCTGCCCGGACGACATTCGATTCAACGGCGTATCTCGCAGGGTTTCAATGCCAAGCTCAGCCATTGTCTTCGTGGCAGCTGCGATTTGATCGGAGGTAACACGCTCAGCGAGTACGCCGTGCACGCCGATGCTTGAGAAGAAACCGGAAACGACAACTTCAATAGCCGATGTAGTCGGCGTGTAGCGTTGGTGCAGGTCGTTTGAAACCACGCCGATTTGTTTGCGCAGCTCCCAGACATTCCATCGGTCTTTGCCGAGTATGCGTATGAAGGAACCGGGTATGGCGGCCGGGTACAACTCGCGATTGATCGTCTTTAACAGCGTCGTTTTTCCGGAACCGTTCGGACCCAGTATTGCAACGCGCTCATGTTGTTCGATATCGAGGTTGAGGTTTTCGAAGACGCAGGTTGAGCCGCGCCAGATGGTCGCATCGCGAATCTCAATGAGCTTGGGATCGTACATCTCCTGGCTTAAATCTCGCTGCTAAGATTAAGCGGCTCCCACTCGGTGTGCGCTTCGTATGCAGGCACATCAGAATCGTCCTGTAATTCACCCAGCGTCATTGCGAGCCACTGAAACCACTCAAATGCGAAGGGACTATCGAGCTCGCCCCGCAGGTCCTGAACCCAAACCTCAAGTTTCCTCCAGAGAATGATCGTGCTCGAGCCTATCAGGTTGTTGACAACGGCCGACGGGACAATGCGCCGATACATCATGACCCCAACGCTTTCCATCGTTGTGCAGATCATCATGGCGCATTGTTCACTGTCGGGAAATTCCTGCTTTAGCTGTTTTGCATTGAGTCCATCGGGAAAGTGCAGGACGTTTCGATAGGCGTCGGCAAACGCAGGACTGCCGAATGAGCGGAATAGCTCAATGGCGGCGAGTTCGCGACGTTGCTGTCGCGTCTGTCGCATCTGAATTACCGCGAAAATGATGCCGCCGATGACGACAATGGCGCTGAATATTTCGGCCATGTTGGCGAGCCGTGAAAAGTCTGTCATCTCATAGTCCTAAAATGATCCTCAGGTGGCGCTCAATTTGCGCTATTGAAAAACGCGAATCTACACTGTTTGCAGTTTCCATGTACCTTTTCTAAATACGAACGCTGCGAGGAGGGTTAGCAGTGACTCCGCTTCGTTGTCCTGCAGTGCTTCACGCACAAATGAGCCAGTACGGCGCAAGACAGATTGCTGTTCGTTCGTATTAGTCATTACAATGCTTTTGAGCGCTCATTCGCATTATTTTTTTGATCTGCTGCGAGGTTCCTATCATGCCTGATGGTCTGAAATATCTCCTGATCTTTATTGCACTGGTCGTTGTTTACACGATTGCAAAGGTCGTAGGCTATATGCGGCAAAGTGAGCGGCAATGGGAAGAGGTCGACAAGAGCAAACTAAAAGAATGGGAAGACGACGAGGATTATTGATGATGCTAATCAGAGTAGCGATCGTGCTTGCCGTTACCGTTGTATCGATCAATGTTTCGGCACAAGACCAGAGCGCAGACAATGTAGTGACCGTGAAGGCAGCGGTAGACGCTTACCGGCAAGATCGAGAAGCTGAAATTCTTGAGGACTTCGTGGAGTTGCTGTCGATTCCCAACGTCGCGACCAATTTGTCAGATATGGAGCGTAACGCTGAACATATCGTCGGTCTGCTGGAGTCACGAGGACTCAAAACGCAGCGTTTGAGCGCAGGTGGTGCGCCGTATATTTACGCTGCGCTGAATAAACCGGGCGCTACCGAGACGATACTTATTTACGCTCATTTCGATGGCCAGCCGGTGCAGGAAGAAAATTGGGCGTACCCGCCGTTTTCGCCAACATTGCTGGACGGGTCGGTTAAGGCCGGCGCCCAAGCCATAGACATAGCGGGCGTCAGTGGCAGCTTCCATCCGGATTGGCGCCTTTATGCGCGATCGGCTGGTGATGACAAAATGCCGATAGTCGCTTTGGTACATACACTTGATGCGCTGGCCGCCAATGGAATTCCGCTGACGGTTAATCTAAAGCTGTTGCTCGATGGTGAGGAAGAGCAGGGCTCACCCACGATCGCCAGGATAATCGAAGAGAATGCCAGCCTCTTCGATGCCGATCTGCTGCTCTTCTGTGACGGTCCAATGCACCAGTCCCGTCAAGCGCAATTGGTTTTTGGTGTGCGTGGTTCAACCACTGTGGACATCACAACCTACGGCGCAACCCGACCTTTGCACTCCGGGCACTACGGCAACTGGGCCCCAAACCCGGTCATACAGCTTACCCATCTGCTGGCAAGTATGCGTGACGAGTCGGGTCGTATTCTGGTTGATGGTTATTACGATGATGTCGCCCCGCTGAGTGAGCTCGAACGCGACGCCATAGCCAACATGCCCGATGTTACGGAAACACTCAAAAATGAACTCTCAATCCACACGCCGGAGGGTGATGGCAAGCGACTGGAAGAGCTGATTTCGTTGCCAGCTATTAATGTCCGCGGCATCCAGGCCGGCGGCGTTGGTGCGGATGGGCGCAACATTGTTCTGTCCACGGCAACAGCATCCCTGGACTTACGATTGGTGCCTGACCAGACGCCCAAGCGTGCGGTCGAGTTAGTTAAAGCGCATCTGGCGGCACAAGGATTCCACGTTGTCTTTGAGGAGCCAACAGCGGATATACTCCGGGCGCACGAAAAAGTTGCCAAACTTGATTGGCACGACGCCGGTTATCCTGCGTTACGGACTGCACTCGACCAACCGATGTCATTGCGCCTGACGGAACTTATGCGACTGATTGCGCCGGATTTGATCGTGACGCCAACTATGGGAGGTAGCTTGCCCTTGCATGAATTCGGCAGTCGCCTGGATGCTCCAATCATTATTTTGCCGTTCGCGAATCACGACAACAATCAGCACGCCGAGAACGAGAATATTCGCTTGAAGAACATCTGGGATGCCATGCAGATTTATGGGGCGGTGCTGGGAAGCTTTGGTAACCGGTAAGTTGCCAACAAGTTAATCGTCTGGATTGTCCCGGCGCAACAGGGACTCAAGTTCCGTCGCAGTGTCTCTCGAGGTTTGAATCAGCAACTCTTCAGAGTCATGAATCGCGTGTTGCTCAAGTAACAGTTGTTCGTCACGTTCACGAAACGAGTCGACGATATGTTTTGCGTCTTCAGGGTTTTGGCCGAGGCTACTTAACACCTGCTCCGACATGGCGAGGCTGGACAACAGCGTCTCACGAAAAATGTGCTCAACGCCGAGGTCCATCAACTTGTGGGCATGACGGCGATTCCGAGCTCGTGCAATGATTTTCAGGTGTGGAAAGTTGTGCATGACCGATTCGGCAATCTCCATCGATTCATCAAGCCTGGAGACAGCGAGCACGAAAATCTTCGCGTGCTCTGCACCCGCAGCGCGCAGCAAATCCAGCCTGGAAGCATCGCCGTAGTGGACGGTTGCACCATAGCGCCGGACGAACTCAACCCGCGCCGAATCGCGCTCCAGAGCTGTGAATGAGTAGCCCATGATATTCAGCAAACGACCGACGATCTGGCCGACTCGTCCGAAGCCGACAATCAGGACATCATGATGGCTGTTAACGGGGACATCGAATTCAGGTTCAGATGACTTCTGGAGCTTCCCACCGGCGAGCTCTGCTGCGGCGTAAATGAACGGCGTCATCAGCATGGAGAGCGCGACAGCAAGCACCAGTTCATCGATAAGTGTCTGTGGCAGTATCCGTTCGCTGGCCGCAATGCTGAACAAAACAAATGCGAACTCACCACCTTGGGCGAGCACAGTGGCGAGCTTTAGCGCGGCGGTACGATCACACATTCCGAATCGCCGGGCCAGCGGATAAAGAACAATCGCCTTCGCAGTCATGAGCAGCACGACGATCAGCATGATGCGCAGGGGACTATCGAGCAGCAAGCCGATGTTCACGGACATGCCAACTGCGATAAAGAAAAGCCCCAGTAACAAGCCTTTGAACGGCGCAATATCAGCCACCAGTTGGTGGCGATACTCCGAATCGGCCAGCAACATGCCAGCCAGGAATGCACCGAGAATCATCGATATTCCCGCGAAATCCATCAGCAACGCTGAACCGATGACAAGCAGCAAGGCGGTGGCCGTGAAGATTTCAGGGATTCCCGATCGCGCCGCGACATTAAGTATCGGCTTGATCAGGTAGCGTCCACCGATGATGAGGCCACCTATGGTCGCGATCACTAAACCGACTTGCACGAAATTGATGCCGTCATCGAAAGACGCATTGACACCAAGTAGCGGTAAAAGAGCGATAAGCGGAATCGCGGCGAGATCCTGAAATAACAGGATTGAAAATGCCGCCCTGCCGTGACTGGCGCCGAGCTGCTTTTTCTCCGATAGCATTTGTATAACGAAGGCTGTTGACGATAGCGCGAGTATCAGACCGGCAACTATCGCCGCGTTTGTGCTAAAGCCAAACGCCCAGGCGAGTACAGTTATAGCAATCGCTGATGCGAAAACCTGTGCTGCGCCGAGGCCAAAAACCATGCGCCGTAGAACCCAAAGACGGGATGGCTTGAGCTCGAGACCAACGATGAAAAGCAGGAACACGACGCCAAGTTCAGCAAAGTGATAAATATGCTCGGAATCACGAATAAATGCGAAGCCGAACGGACCGATGATGATTCCCGCCGCGAGATAGCCAAGCACGGAGCCGAAGCCGAGACGGCGACTGAGAGGTACGGTGATTACTGCCGCAAGCAGGTAGATAATTGATTCGGCCAGCAAGCTCATTTGGGATCCGTCATGAATACGAATGACATAGTCTAAGGCAGGCATCGCCAATTACCTCATAATTCTATTACACTTGGCTCAACCGAAACGCTTGTTTCGGCGGCAATACTGAACCAATTGGACAGGAAAGGCGTATGTACAGAGGTAAGTCTTCGCACACCGGATTCGTTTCAGCAGTCGTCATTCTGACGATGATGCTTGGTGCTTGTGGCAGTGACCAGGCGGAAACGGATGAGGCCGCGACAGCAGCCGGGCGCGAGAATGTTGACGCGATGTCCCGTGAGCACGCGAACGATACCACTGAGCCGAGTCCCGGCGCACAGATTGCGCCTGCGCGGCCTGTAATTTCGCAGACCATGGCGTATACCGAGTACAGGGACGAACTGGTCTACGGCTACTTTTCTGCACCCGCCGATATGTTTGAGCCCCTGCCGGCGATCATCATGATCCATGAATGGTGGGGGCTCAATGACAATATTCGCGCCATGGCTGATCGCCTGGCCGGTGAAGGTTACATTGTATTTGCCGTCGATTTGTTTCACGGCAAGGTGGCCAGCACCCCCGGAGAAGCGCGGGTACTGATGATCGAAGCGGTAGAAGACCCGGAACCGGCCAGAGAGAATATACGGGCCGCTTTCGACTTCGTCAGCAATACAGCGAGTGCGCCTCGCATTGGTTCTCTTGGCTGGTGTTTCGGTGGCGGGTGGTCGCTGAATACCGCGCAGCTTTTCCCCGAGGAACTTGATGCGGCCGTCATTTATTACGGACAAGTGACAGACGACGAAGAATTGTTGCGACCAATCGGTGCGCCCATTCTGGGTCTGTTCGCTGCAGAAGATGCCGGCATCAAAGCAAAATCCGTAGAGGCATTCAGAGACGCGCTTGAAAGGCTGCGCAAGAACTACGAAGTTCATATCTACCCCGGTGTCGGGCACGCGTTCGCAAATCCAACGGGTAGAAATTATGACGCCGCCACTGCCGATGATGCCTGGCGGCGAACCCTCGAGTTCTTCGATCTGCATTTGTCGATTAGCGACACTAACTAAACGATCGTCTGAAGCATGATTAAGAGGGTCGTAGATTTCACGTACAAGACTGCGCGCCGCATTGTTGTCGCGGTTGTTGGCGCCAGCGTGTTGCTGGTGGGCATCATCATGATAGTGACACCCGGTCCGGCAGTCCTCGTCATTCCCATTGGCCTGGCAATTCTTGCGATTGAATTCGTATGGGCGCGCCACTGGCTGAAGAAGCTACGCGAGATGATCAGTCGTCGAGCCGCGGATAACCATAGCGAACGTGCCGAGGTGCACCGAAACCACTGATGGCATAAAAAAAGGCGCAGAAGATTGCTCTTCTACGCCTTTCGAGATAACGGCAGGGGGAGCGCCGCCGGACCGTCCTGGTCCGTTTATTCACCGAGTTCCGTCTGGTGAGTACCGGAGTCGCGAGCCAGAAAGTCAGGGGGGAGAGAAATCTGGCCGGCAGACTGCCGGTGGGGGTTCAATGTCTTGCTGTTGGTCTTATCTTTGGGTTGTACCGTGGATTTCAACCGTACCGATATCGCCAGCGAACGCTGTGCCAGCTGCGGCAGATACGCCGACGAGGATTACCAGGGCGCCCAGAATGGCGAGTAAGTTTTCGAAAGTTCTGCTTTTCATAATCGAGTCCTAAGTTGAGCCGTGCCGCCGATCCCTGCGTCACCGCATTTGTGTGATTTTCAGTTTCCTTAATGCATAACTCGTGCCAACTTTGAGAATCCTTTTAAAACAATGAATTACCTCAATTTTCGCAATTACGAAATATCGTAAATAACGAAAAACCGTAATGATATTTACGAAAAACCGTATATACTGCGCGGATGATTACCCAAGACGACTACCAGTGGCTGTTTCGCAAGTCACCCTCCATGGCCACCTTTATCGCGGAGGACGGCGCGTACCTCGACGTCAATGACACGATGCTGAAACGACTGGGTTACAAGCGTGACGAGATGGTGGGCCGCAGTCCGGAGGAATTTGCGACACCGGAAAGTGCAACGCGTATACATGACGAACTTCGACCAGCATTGCGGCGCACGGGCAAGCTGGAAAACAAGCCGATCAGTTTTGTCACTAAATTTGGCGACGTGGTTGATTGCGTAACCAATGCGATCATCGAATACGACCGCGAGGGCGAATTCTTGCGCACGGTTGCGATGTACGCGGAGATATCAGATCAGGCGCGAGCGAACTTCAAATACCGCACATTGTATCGAGCAACGCCCGCCATGCTGCATACGGTCGACGGCGACGGGCTCATCATTACAGTTACCGATCACTGGTTGCAAAAACTGGGCTACAAAAGAGAGGAGGTCGTTGGCCGGTCCATTACGGATTTTTTCAGCGTACGTGACAGCCTGTTTTACTCAAACGGTCGTCTGCAGAAGTTGATTAGCGATGGTGATTTCAACAATCTCGAACGCCAGATGCTCGCCAAGGACGGGACTGTTCTTGATCTCGTTATGTCTGCGATTTCCCATCGCGATGAAAATGGTGATGTTGACCTCATGCTGGTCGCCTCGAAGGATGTAACGGAACGACGCCGAGCGGAACGGGATTTGCGCCGCACTCTGGGCGAGAACGCACGCTTACGGGAGGAGCTGGAACGAGAGCGCGACTACCTTCGGGAGGAGGTCAACGTTGCGATGAATTTCGGTCGCATTATCGGCACCAGTCCCGCATTGCGTCGCATGCTCAAGAAAGTGGAGGCCGTCGCCGAAACGCCGGCCAGTGTTCTGGTACAGGGAGAGTCCGGTGTCGGTAAGGAGTTAGTGGCACATGCGATCCATCTGCAGAGTCCACGTGCGGACGGACCGCTGGTAAAGGTCAATTGTGCATCTATCCCCAAGGAACTGTTCGAAAGTGAATTCTTCGGTCATGTGAAGGGCGCTTTTACTGGCGCACATCGCGATCGAATCGGCCGTTTCCAGCTCGCTGAAGGCGGGACGATATTTCTGGATGAGATCAGCGAAATTCCGTTGGAGCTGCAGGCAAAACTACTGCGGGTCCTTCAGGAGAGTGAATTCGAGCGCGTAGGTGATGACGTAACTCGCAGCGTGGATGTGCGTATCATCGCGGCAACCAATCGGAACCTGGAACAACTTATTGTTGATGGAGAATTTCGCGAGGACCTTTTCTACAGACTCAGTGTATTTCCAGTCGAGGTCCCTGCATTGCGCGAGCGTGGTGAGGATGTCGTGCAGCTGGCACAGCACTTCCTGGAACAAACATGCAAAGACTTTGGTCGTGAGGCGTTGACATTAACCCGATCGCAAACTGCTAACTTGCGGTCCTATAGCTGGCCGGGCAACGTCCGCGAGCTTAAGAATGTTATTGAACGAGCCGTCATTCTCTCAACGGGTAAAGTCCTGCGGCTCGATCTTTCCATGCCCGGCCTGAAGCCGGATATCGACGGCGTTGCGGATGCTGCAATAAAAAATAACGAAGTGCTTGGCGAAAAGGACATGCGAGAGTTCCAGAAAAACAATACTGTCAAAGCACTTGAACAGACCAACTGGAAAGTGTCCGGAGCTGGCGGGGCGGCCGAATTACTGGGCGTTCGACCGACGACACTCGCGGACAGAATTCGTACCTACAAGATCAAAAGGCCGGCGCGCCGATGAGGGCGGCACTCAGGCGCCTGGGTCTGGCGGCTGTAGTTATCGTGCTGGCGACAAGTCTTTATTACATGCCGTTGGCAAACTGGGTTTCCGTCCTGGTCGATTGGGGACAGCAGCACCCGGTTGCAGGGCCTGCTGCGTATGTCTTTTTCGTCGTGGTCGCGACAGTGCTGTTTCTGCCGGGCTCAGTAGCAATGATGATTGCCGGTTTTCTCTTCGGCTTCCTGCCAGGACTCCTGTACGCAGTGATCGCGATTCCAGCCGGTGCTCAAGGTGCATTCGAGTTCGGCCGATGGGTGGCGGGACCCTGGGTAAGGAAAAAAGTGGCGGACAACCGGCGCATGCATGCCATCGAGGCCGCGCTCCGGGAGGAGGCGTTCGTTATCGTCGTTCTAACAAGATTGTCTTTGATCCTCCCGTTCAATCTGCTCAACTACGCATACGGAGCAACCACTGTAAGAGCGGCCACACATCTGCTCGCCACCACAATCGGAATGTTGCCCGCGATTGCGCTGTACGTTTATCTCGGCACCCTTGCGCATGACCTTGGTCAGATACTGTCGGGAGAGGCGGCTCCGTCGGAACTCGGGTACTGGATTATCGGCGCTTGTATCGCGGCGATTGCCGCTGCGATATGGGTGATTCATCGGACTGCAACTCGTGCACTGGAGAGACATTTGAACGAACAGGAATCAACGGAATGAGAATGCTGGCACTTTCGATGCTGCTGTGGACCGTGAACATCAATGCCGCCGAATCCGAATTGCCACTCCGCGTCCAGAGCGCGCTGAATGCGCGCAACGTGCCGCATGAAACGCTGAGTGTGTACGTATCTGACGTTGAGACCGGCGAGCCGATTCTTGAATGGAATGGAAACGAACCGCGAAATCCGGCGTCGACGATCAAACTGCTGACCACACTGGTCGCCCTCGACGTGCTGGGCCCCACTTATCGCTGGCGAACGGACGTGTTCGCGGCAGGTAAGCTGGACAATGGCCGACTGACTGGCGACCTCGTACTCAAAGGTTATGGCGATCCGTTTCTGGTCACCGAACGAGTATGGCAGTTACTGCGAAATATTCGCCATGCAGGAGTGCAGGATATAACCGGCGACTTGCTGCTCGACGACAGCTGGTTTGACGTAGGCGATTACAACCCCGCCGCGTTCGATCGGCGGCCGCTGCGTGCCTATAACGTTGCGCCAAATGCCCTGCTCATGAATTTTAAGGTCGTTCGGTATTGGTTCGAGCCCGATCTTGAGCGTGGCGCGGTGAGTGTGCGGCTGGATCCTGAGCTGGATAACCTGAGTGTTGACAACCGGCTTGGATTGGCGAACGGCAGTTGTCGTGGTTTTCAACGTGGAATAACTGTCACGGCAAACAAGACCGTTAATGAAGTCACGTTTTCGGGCCGGTTTCCGAATGGCTGTTCACGATATGCCATGGATAGAACGGTGTTGTCTCACAACGAGTTCGTGTACGGCTTGTTCGATTCCATGTGGCGTGATTCCGGCGGCTCGTTTGATGGTAGCTGGCGCAATGTCGTTGTAGAAGAGGATGCCGAACCATTGCTGTCGTTCAACTCGCGGCCACTCACCGAGATAATTGCGCGCATCAACAAGCACAGTAACAACGTTATGGCCCGGCAGCTGTTGTATACATTGGGTGCGGAGTCGAACGGTGCGCCCGGCACAGAAGACAGTGGCAAGGCAGTTATTTCCAAGTGGTTGGCCGACAACGGACTTGCGTCAACTGACATAGCCATTGAGAACGGTGCGGGCTTGTCGCGAAGGACACGCACCACGGCCAGAGACATGGCGAAGATGTTGCAGTTTGCGTGGCGGCAGCCGTACATGCCCGAATACCTGGCATCGATGTCGTTGTCTGGCCTGGACGGAACCTTGCGAAGGCGCTTCGGTAACACTGGACTCGTCGGCAAGGCCCATCTGAAAACCGGGTCTCTTGATCATGTGACGGCGATCGCGGGCTACCTGCAGTCGCGGTCCGGGCGACGTTTCGCTGTCGTTGCTATGCAGAATTTCGAGGATATCCACCGTGGACCGGGGGAAGAGGTGCAGGAAGCATTACTGCGCTGGATATACGAACAATAAGGTACACTCGCGGCGATGCCAAAAGATCGAGCCAAAGAAATTGGGCGACGGAGATTGAGAATGCGGTCAACGATGTGGGGACTACTGGGGCTTCTGGCGCTGGCGCCGCTGACAGCGTTTGCTGAAACAGCTTATGTCACGGATAACTTGCGGCTTGGCCTGCACCAGACGCCGGATACCAGCGACCGTGCGTTTCGATATCTCGACAGCGGTCAGGCAATGGAAATTCTTACACGCGACCGGAACTACGCGAATGTGCGATTGCCGGATGCCACCGAAGGCTGGGTTAAGACGGCGTACCTTGTTGATGACAAACCAGCCAGGTTGATCGTTGCTGAAATTACTGCAGAGCGTGATGCGCTTGCGGCAGAACTTGAAGAAACCAAACAATCATTCGCTGCGCCTGCTGCAACTATCGAGACGTTGAGAAACGACGCTATGGCGTTCGACGCGAAACTCGCTGAAGCTGAGGCGAGTATTGCTGAATTACAGAATGAAAACGCGAGCTTTGCAGGACTCAAGGAGCAATATCGGGGCAGCCTGCCGTTGACCTGGGTTGCCGCTGCGATCGGCGTATGTCTGATCGCTGGTTTCCTGCTCGGGATGTGGTGGTTTGATCGACTCAGCCGTATCCGGCACGGCGGCATTCGAATCTACTAAGCCTGGACCAATTCTAGGCCGCTACGGTCACACCCTCGTCACAGCCGCCGCGCACCGGTAATTCTGACGGCTTGAACAGTTCGTCGATATCTTCCTGCGAAGTCGCACGGCGAATTTCATCGAGCTGCTTCGACGATACGTGCGAGGCGAAAAGTTGAATAAACTCAACCATATATCGGCGCAGCACAGCATCTTTCCGATAACCGATCCAGGTCGTGCTACGCGGAAATAAGCCCTCAGCATCGACGACCTGCAAATCTTCTTTGTCCGAGCAGTCAGCCGCCATGCTGGCGACAATACCAACACCCAATCCCATGCGGACGTAGGTTTTGATGACGTCAGCGTCGCGGGCGGTGAACACAACATCGGGCTCCAGACCTTCGTCAGCAAACGCGCGCTTCAACGACGACTCACCACCGAAACTAAATACATAGGTGACCAGCGGAAATTTGGCGAGGTCCTGCAAAGTCATCTTGCGATCGAGTTGCGCGAGTTCGTGACCCTTCGGAACAACGATAGATCGGTCCCAACGATA
This sequence comes from Woeseiaceae bacterium, assembly GCA_021773155.1. Taxonomy (GTDB): domain Bacteria; phylum Pseudomonadota; class Gammaproteobacteria; order Steroidobacterales; family Woeseiaceae; genus UBA1847. The sequence continues at coordinate 11,967 of JAJFKQ010000039.1, forward strand.
GCTTGGCACCAGCATCAGGTCGGCAAATAATTCGTTGGAACCGGTTGCGATCGCAAAATCGATGTTATTAGCAGCGACCATGTCGGCGATTTGTTCCGATGTGCCCTGATGTAAATTCAGTCCGACTTTGGGGAAGCGCTTGCGAAACTCGGTAACAATTTCAGGCAGCACGTAACGTGCCTGCGTGTGCGTCGTCGCTATCGATAGTGAACCTTCTTCTTCCTGAAAATAGTCCGAGGCCAGACTGCGAATATTGTCCGCCTCGCGCATGATGATTCTGGCGCGATCAATAACCTGATGGCCGGCCGGAGTAATACCACCGAGGCTTTTACCCTTGCGCGTGAACAGCTGCATACCCAGCTCTTCTTCAAGGAGTTTGAGCTGCTTGCTGACGCCAGGCTGGCTGGTATACATTCGATCAGCCGCCGCGGTGATGTTCAGACCGTTATCGACAATTGCGAGTAGATACTTGAGTTGTTGCAGCTTCATGAGCGAATTTGTTTTAGGTTGTTCCAGATTATGACCATCATCGGCCGGTTCAGTTTCAATTCCGGTGCTACGTATAACAGATTCTTATAACTAAAAGCTATATCAAAGGAATATCAAAAAAATGATCTACAACAATATTCTTGAAACGATCGGCAACACACCGATTGTAAGGCTCAACAACATGGGCCCTGATGACGTCGACCTGTACGTCAAAATTGAATCCTTTAATCCGCTCGCGTCCGTTAAAGATCGGCTGGCATTTGCGATCATCAACGACGCCGAACAACGTGGCACGTTGAAGCCGGGACAAACTGTCATCGAAGCGACTTCGGGTAATACGGGTATTGCACTGGCGATGGTCTGTGCCGCCAAGGGTTACCAGTTTGTCGCGACGATGGCGGATTCGTTCTCGATTGAACGCCGCAAGATCATGCGAGGTTTGGGCGCGAAAGTTATTCTGACACCCGCCGCTGAGCGTGGCACGGGTATGGTCAAGTTAGCCGAAGAACTGGCCGAAAAGCATGGTTGGTTTCTGGCACGGCAGTTCGAAAATGAGGCAAACCCTGAGTACCACCGCAACACAACCGGTCCCGAGATACTTAGCGACTTTGCAGGCAAACGACTCGACTATTGGGTATCGGGTTACGGCACCGGCGGGACGATGACGGGCGCTGGTGAAATGTTGAAGGCTGCTCGACCGAACATAAGAATTGTTGCCGTTGAACCGGAGGCCGCATCATTGCTCTCGGGCGCCGATTGGGCGCCGCATAAAATCCAGGGCTGGACCCCTGATTTTATTCCAGAGGTTTTGAACCGGGAAGTTTTCGACGATTTGCTGTTGGTGAGTGATGACCGGGCAATCGAGGTGTCGAGAGAGCTGGCGGCCAAAGAAGGCATTTTCACCGGTATCTCATCCGGTGCCACCTTGGCGGGAGCACTGGCAACAGCGGAGAAGGCACCCAAGGGATCCGCAATTCTGGCCATGCTGCCGGACACCGGTGAACGCTACCTGAGCACACCGCTATTCGAAGGCGTAAACGAAGGTTCGGATGATGAGTGGTTGGACAGTTTGTAAGCAATTGCCCGAGACCTTAAGTGTCAGCAAACGTACATGCGCTCGTAACAGAACGAAACATCGGCAAGGCCGCAGAGCGTTACCGCATGAAGCCGCAATTTCACGAAAAATCGTATATCTGAATCTATGGACGCGGCGATTACTCATCACCCTCGATTCCGTGTTGTCCGACCTTTCAGAGATCAATTCGAAGGTTGGAGAAGGCTAAGATAGTGTCGACATGAGACGCGGTTGGTTAAACTGCGTCCATGGGCGATTCCACCGCACAACGCATTGCCGGCTTACCAGAAAAGCTGCAACCAGGCGTTACGCTTTGGTTCGAGCGGCTTGCGGAGCAGGATGCCACTCTTCCGGATGACTTTGTTGCCCCCGTTTCCCGCGTCATCGCCTGCAGCGAATTTGCAGGAAAAGTTTTGTTGCGCGAATTCGACTGGTTTATTGAGAATGTTCCCTCGTTCTCGGGCGCTTCCGATGACGGCGGTTTGAGTGATTTTGTCGATGCGATCGCAACAAGCAACGCAGATTTCGCAGCGGTGCAGTCTCAATTGCGCCGCTTCCGGAACCGCTACCTGCTCAGGGCTCTCTGGAGAGAGGTTCAACAGCAAGCAGATCTCGATGCAACACTGCAGCAACTTTCCGACCTAGCCGATCGTCTGCTTGATGCGGCAACTCGATACGCCGAAAGACAATTGGAATCGCGGTTTGGTCGCGCAAGAAATGCGGCCGGTGAGCTTATTCCACTGGTCATTCTCGGTATGGGCAAGCTCGGTGGTCGCGAGCTGAATTTCTCTTCCGATATCGACATTATTTTCTGCTACTCGGAAAACGGCGAAACGGATGGTGATCGGACACTTTGTGCGCAAGAGTATTTCGCCAGATTGTCCCGGCAAGTTATTGCATTGATTGATGAAGTTACGGCCGATGGTTTCGTGTTCCGAGTCGACACCCGGCTGCGGCCATTTGGTGACAGCGGGCCACCCGTCGTGAGTTTCGCGGCACTCGAATCCTATCTGCTACAGCATGGTCGGGATTGGGAGCGTTACGCCTATGTCAAAGCGAGAATTGTTGGCACGCAGCCTTCTGCGGAGGTCAAAGAGGAACTGTACTCAAACCTGATT
>JAJFKQ010000040.1 GCA_021773155.1 Woeseiaceae bacterium
GTCCGGAACGCGTTCCGGCACTCGCCTGGTGGGCAAAATATGAGCAAGTTCAACCCTTTCGACGATATTGACCCGATCGAAACCACCGAATGGCTGGAGTCAATCGATTCAGTGCTGGCGCAGCACGGGCCGGAGCGGGCGCATTTCCTTCTCAATCAGATGATCGACTTCGCACGTCGCTCTGGCGCTTATCTCCCCTACAGCCCGAACACGGCCTACCTGAATACGATTTCGACGGCACGACAGCCTGAATACCCGGGTGATCGTTCGATAGAGCGACGTATCGAGGCGTATCTGCGCTGGAACGCGATGGCAATGGTTGTAAAGGCCAATCGTGTCAACACCGAGTACGGCGGGCATATTTCCAGCTACGCCTCGTCAGCAACCTTGTATGAGGTGGGTTTCAATCACTTCTGGCGAGCCGATACCGAGAAACAGGGCGGGGACCTGATTTTCACGCAGGGACACTCTGCCCCTGGAATTTATGCACGCTCATTCCTGGAAGGCCGCCTCAATGAAGGGCACCTGGACCGCTTCCGCAAAGAAGTGGGTGGTGGTGGTCTGTCCTCTTACCCGCATCCCTGGTTAATGCCGGACTATTGGCAGTTTCCGACCGTATCGATGGGTCTCGGTCCGATGATGGCGATCTATCAGGCGCGATTCATGCGCTATATGGAACACCGCGGCATGACGCCGCCAAGTGACCGGAAAGTCTGGGCATTCCTCGGCGATGGCGAAATGGATGAGCCGGAGTCGATGGGCGCTATTACAATGCCGGTTCGCGAAGGTCTCGATAATCTCGTATTCGTGGTGAACTGCAATTTGCAGCGTCTTGATGGCCCTGTGCGCGGCAATGGCAAGATCATCCAGGAACTGGAAGCCGCCTTCGGTGGCGCTGGCTGGAATGTGATCAAGGTCGTGTGGGGATCGAAATGGGATCCGCTGCTCGCAAAGGACCAGTCCGGCAAGCTGCGTCAGATCATGGAAGAGACGGTCGATGGTGAGTACCAGAAGATCAAATCCATGGACGGCAAATACGTGCGTGACACATTTTTCGGCAAGCATCCCGAGACGGCGGAGATGGTCGCAAATATGTCAGACGACGAGATTTGGCACTTGAAACGTGGCGGCCACGATACGCGAAAAGTCTATGCGGCCTACGATGCGGCTAGCAAACACACAGACGGTCCGACCATTGTCCTGGCGAAAACAGTCAAGGGTTTCGGCATGGGATCGGCTGGCGAAGGTCAGAATACAGCGCATCAGCAAAAGAAACTCGATATCGAAGAGATCAAACATTATCGTGATCGATTCAATATTCCAGTGACGGACAAAGACATTGAAGCTGTTCCGTACTGCAAACCAGCCGCCGATAGCACCGAGCTTGAATACATGCTCGAGAGACGCCATTCGCTGGGAGGCTTCCTGCCGGCACGTCGAGCAAAATCCACTGCGTTGCCAGTGCCGCCGCTGGAGTTATTCAAGACGCAACTTGAGGGAACCGGTCAGCGTGAGGCGTCAACGACAATGGCGTTTGTTCGCATCCTGACCGCGCTTTCGAAAGACAAGAAAATCGGCAAGCACATTGTGCCAATCGTTCCGGATGAAGCGCGTACCTTTGGAATGGAAGGTATGTTCCGACAATTCGGCATCTACTCGTCGAAAGGCCAGCTCTATGAGCCGCAGGACTCTGACGAGCTAATGTATTACCGCGAGGACCAGAAAGGCCAGATCCTCGAAGAAGGCATTAACGAAGGCGGGGCATTCTGCTCCTGGGCAGCTGCAGGCACATCGTATTCGAATCACGATGTACCGATGGTGCCGTTCTATATCTACTACTCAATGTTCGGGTTTCAGCGTATCGGTGATTTTGTCTGGGCGGGTGGTGATCAACAGTCGCGAGGCTTCCTGATCGGTGGAACCGCTGGTCGCACGACGCTTGCCGGTGAAGGCTTGCAACACCAGGATGGTCACAGCCTGTTGAGCGCTTCAACGATTCCCAACTGCCGCGCCTATGATCCGACCTATGCGTATGAACTGGCCGTCATTATTCAGGATGGACTACGGCGCATGATTGGTGAGCAGGAAGATATTTTCTATTACATCACCTGCATGAACGAAAACTACACGCACCCCGCGATGCCTGCCGGAGTCGAGGACGGCATCTTGCGTGGCATGTACCTGCTGAACGTAGGCGGTCAGGGCAAGATCCGGGCGCAGCTCATGGGTTCGGGAACGATTCTGCGTGAGGTGATCGGCGCTGCCGAATTGCTCATGCAGGACTTCGGTATTCCGACCGACATCTGGTCAGTCACGAGCTTCAACGAACTGCGTCGTGATGCGCTTGAAGTTGAACGCTGGAATAAGTTGCACCCGGCCGAAGAATCTCGAAAATGTTATATAGAACAATGCTTTGCAGATCGACCAGGGCCGTATATCGCGGCGACGGACTATATGAAAATTGTATCTGACCAGATTCAGCGTTGGGTGCCCGGACGATTCGTGTCATTGGGTACCGATGGCTACGGTCGCAGCGATTCTCGCAAAGCGTTGAGGCGGCATTTCGAAGTCGACAAGCGATCTATCGCAGTTTCGGCGCTCAAAGCACTGGCTGATGATGACGTACTGGACCACGAGACCGTCACGAACGCGATAAAGAAATACGGAATCGATCCGGATCGTCCCGATCCGGTGACGTTGTAGCGGCTCGGGGAACGCGAATATGGCGGACACAATCGACATAGTCATTCCCGATCTCGGCGATTTTGAGAACGTCGAGGTCATCGAAGTACTGGTCAGCAATGGCGATACCGTAGAGCGCGAAGACGGCTTGATTACGGTTGAGACGGATAAAGCCTCGATGGACGTACCGTCACCGGAAAACGGATTGATCGGATCACTGACCGTTGCTGTCGGCGATACCGTGTCGACAGGTGATGTTATCGGCACCTTGACGATGCAGGTTGGGGACACGGTCGTTATCACACCGACAATCGCAGTGCCGATTTCGGGCGAAACTACAGTATTGGCTGGCAAGGAAGACGCGCCTCCGAAGGCGGCTGGCAAACAGACACTGGTCGTGCCTGATCTTGGCGATTTCGATGACGTTGAAGTTATCGAGGTACATATTGCGGCAGGCGACAAGGTCGAAATAGAAGACTCACTCGTCACGCTGGAGACTGACAAGGCGTCGATTGATGTTCCGGCGGTGGTCGCAGGAACTATTGAGTCGGTGCTGGTAAAAGTCGGCGACAAAGTATCGGAAGGGTCATCGCTGGGCGTTATCGACGCCATTGCAGCGGCAGTAGTGCCAAAGGTTGAAGAAACCGTTGTCGGAAAGATATCGCCAGTCCCGGCGCCGAAGCCGGAACCGCAGCCCGTACAGGAACAAGCGCCAAAAACACTGCCCGCGATTGACGAGGCCGGATTCTCCAAAGCACATGCCAGTCCATCGGTCAGGAAACTGGCGCGTGAACTGGGCGTTAATCTGGTTCAGGTTACCGGTAAAGGTGCGAAGAACAGAATTCTGCACGATGACGTAAAGGCTTTCGTCAAAGCGATTCTAACGGGTCAGGCGAGTGCACCGGCCGGTAGCGGACTGCCGAAAGTACCCAGTATCGATTTCTCGAAGTTTGGCGAGATCGATGTGCAGCCGCTCACTCGCATTCAAAAGATATCCGGACCGCGTTTGCAGGCGAGTTGGATCAACCTGCCTCACGTTACGCAGCATGACCTTGCGGATATCACCGAGCTGGAAACGAAACGTCAGGAGCTAAAAGGTCCGGCGAAAGAACGGGGTATTTCATTGACGCCACTCGCTTTCATCATGAAAGCCTGCGTTGCGGCACTTGAAGAATTTCCGAAGGTTAATTCTTCACTGTCGGACGACGGTGAAAATCTCGTCTACAAGAAATATTGTCACCTCGGTTTCGCAGCAGATACGCCGCAAGGCCTGGTTGTTCCGGTTATCCGCGATGTTGGCGAGAAAGATGTGTATGAGATTGCGGCTGAGCTGGGTGAGCTTTCTGCCCTGGCTCGCGAGGGCAAACTCAAGGCACCACAGCTGCAGGGTGCGAGTTTCACTATTTCGAGTCTTGGTGGTATCGGTGGGACAGCGTTTACGCCTATTGTGAATGCACCTGAGGTCGCCATCCTCGGGGTATCTCGGTCATCGATGCAGCCGCTTTGGAATGGTTCAGAATTCGAACCTCGACTCATGTTGCCGTTGTCATTCTCGTACGATCATCGTGTGATTGATGGCGCACAGGCAGCGCGCTTTACGACCTTCCTCGGGAAAGTGCTTGCCGATGTCGAGGCTTTGCTGAAGGCGAGCCCCCAATGACGGGTGGTGTAGCACATTCTGCTCAACTGGTTGTTATAGGGGCAGGGCCGGGTGGTTACACCGCCGCGTTCAGGGCGGCTGATCTGGGACTGGATGTCATCCTGGTGGAGCGTTGGCCGGTACTGGGTGGCGTCTGTTTGAACGTCGGATGTATTCCATCGAAGGCGTTGCTGCATGCGGCCAAAGTGATTGACGAAGCAGCCGCGATGGCAGATCACGGCATTACATTCGGCAAACCGAAAATCGACGGCGAGAAACTTCGTGACTGGAAAAATGAAGTCGTCAATAAGCTCACGGGCGGCCTGAAGATGATGGCCAGGCAGCGCAAGGTGCGGGTCGTAAATGGTACGGCAAAATTCGAGTCAGAAAATCGTTTACGGCTGGACAATGACGAGACCATCGATTTTGAGCACTGCATTATTGCGGCAGGTTCTGAAGCGATGATGTTGCCGGGTCTGCCGGATGACCCTCGTATTGTTGATTCAACCGGTGCGCTCGAACTTCTGCCGATTCCGAAGAAGATGCTGGTTGTCGGTGGCGGCATCATCGGGCTCGAAATGGCCTGTGTTTACAGCGCGCTGGGTACCGATGTCAGCGTGGTGGAACTTACAGATTCATTGATGCCGGGAACGGACCCGGACTTGCTGCGGCCGTTCATGAAAGTCATCAAGAGACGGTATGAAGCGATCATGGTGTCGACGAAGGTCACGGGCATGCGGGCAACGGTACCCGGGATTGAAGTCAGTTTCGAGGGCGACAAAGCGCCGTCAGTTGGTGTTTATGATCGTGTTCTGGTTGCAGTTGGACGTCGCGCCAATGGCGGCATGCTGGATGCTGAGAAAGCAGGTGTTAGCGTCGACCAACGGGGCATCATTGAAGTCGACAAGCAAATGCGCACCAATGTTTCGCATATCTTTGCTATCGGTGATCTCGCCGGCGGCCCCATGCTTGCTCACAAAGCAACTCATGAGGCGAAGGTTGCAGCCGAAGTCATAGCGGGCGAGAAGAGTTACTTCGATGCGCGGTCCATTCCCTCGGTCGCCTATACCGATCCGGAAATAGCCTGGGTTGGATTGACCGAACTTGAGGCGAAAGAAAAGGGCATTGACTACGAGAAAGCCCAATTTCCCTGGGCGGCCAGTGGCCGCGCATTATCAATCGGACGTCCGGAAGGATTTACCAAACTGTTGTTCGACAAGAAAACAGATCGTGTACTGGGTGGAGCGATCGTTGGCCCGAACGCGGGTGACCTGATTTCCGAAATTTGTTTAGCTGTTGAAATGGGTGCAGACGCATCGGACATCAGCCTGACCATACATCCGCACCCGACCTTGTCTGAAACGGTTGCCTTTGCCTCGGAAGCCTACGAAGGTACGCTGACTGATTTGTACATGCCGAAGAAGCGCTAGTCTTTCGATCCGGATTTGCTCCAGTTCTCAATCACGTAAAAAACCCATCCGATTCCGAGCAGAATTGATACCGCTATCCAGGATTCCTGTTTCGACTGCAACAACAACCAAAAACATACGCCCAGAGCGATCACCGGAATAGTATAGCCACCCTTCAGGCGAAACGCCCTCTGTCGCGCTGCAGCGTCAGCGTTACGGCGAATTGATGGAAGGGATGCGATACAGATGATGTATCCCAAAAGCCGGACAACGGAACTCGCAAGCGCGAGTTTTACAAAAGAACCCGTTAGCGCCAACGTCAAAGCCATGCAACCCATGAAAAGGATCGAGCGGTCCGGCGTCGCGAACTTGGCATGTACGTGGCCGAACCAGGCAGGCAGCATGCGTTTTTCCGCCATCGAAAAGGTAACGCGCGGTGCAGCCAGTATTGAGCCCGAAAGATTGCCGCCAATAGAGAAAACAGCAGCCATTGTGATGACAATCGCACCAAGAGGTCCTGCGATCGCTCGGCCGACATCGACCAGTGTTGCGCCTTCGTAACTGGCTGCAGGGATAACAGATACGAAAACGAGTACGACGAGGAAGTACAAGAGACTGGTGCCGAGCATGCTGCCCACGTACGCTTTCGGAAGTGTCCGTCGTGCCTGCGACGTCTCGCCCGCCGTAATTCCGAGTGTTTCAAATCCGACATAGGCGTAGATCAGCAACAACGTTGTATCGCCAATCCCATCAAAGAACACCGGTCCACCCGGGATAAGCGTAGCGCCTGTCACATGCTGTAATCCCAATAGGATCATCAGTACCAGCGGTGTGACTTTTAGAAACGTAAATACAGCCATCGTTCGCACGCCATCACGAACACCCATTACGTTCGCCCAGGTCAGGCCAACCGTGACAATGGTGATAATCGTGCCGCGAGCGAGATCGCCGGCGAATATGTCGTGCAGCGACGCGAGGTAGATTGCCATGACGTTTGCGTTTGCAGCGAATGCCGTCATGCGGCTTAGATAGATGGCCCAGCCAGTGCTAAAGCCGGCGAATGGACCGAACGCATCGCTCGCGTATAGAACGGGTCCGCCGGTCTGATCGTAATAACTCGATAGCTCCGCGAACGTCAGTACGATCGTAATGAAGAGTGCACCGATAACGAGAAACAGCCACGGGCTCAGTAAGCCCGCGTTTACGGCTACTCGGCCGGGAAGTGCGAAGATGCCCGCACCGATCATTGCGTTTAGAGCGAGAAACGATGCACCGAAGATGCCGATGTCGCGTCTTAGCTTTGTTGTGTTGTCTGTCTCAGCCAATTTGTTCTTCTTATTTTGTTTTGGCGAGTCCTGATACTAGCAAACTAAACCATCAAGGAGACGCATCGGGGTAGAGTTCGTTCAACGGGATCGAGTGGCCGTCTTCCTGAACGATGCGGCAATGGAAGCGCCGCAGCCCTCTGGGCTCAGTCACTCCGCAGGAATGTGCAATCATGCCGATTTCCTTGCGCATGGATTCGGAATACCGCTGCACTCGTTTGGCTTTGATTTCAGCGACGAGTCCGCGTTGTAATCGTTTGTTGTGTGTCGTAATACCGGTAGGGCAGGTATTCTTGTTGCATTGCAGGGCTTGAATGCAACCCAGCGCGAACATGAAGCCACGCGCGGAGTTAATGAAGTCGGCGCCCATGCACAGTGCTGCCGCAGCATCTGCCGGATTTATTAACTTGCCGCTGGCGATAACTCGAATACGATCACGTAGACCGTGTTTCTTCAGCATGTCGACGACAAGCGGCAGGCTTTCTTTTATCTGCAGGCCGACGTTATCGATCAGGCTCATCGGTGCTGCTCCGGTTCCGCCATCTCCGCTATCGATGGTGATGAAATCCGGTGCAGATTCGATTCCGCGTCGATTAACTTCATCGAACAGATCGTCGAGCCAGCCATAGGCACCGACGACGGTCTTGAATCCCACCGGCTTACCACTTACGTCACGGATCCGACTAATTATGTCGAGGAGATCAGTCGCTGAGTTGATCTCCGGATGGCGGTTAGGGCTAATCGATGCCTCGCCTTTCTCGATGCCACGAATCTTCGCAATTTCCGCGGTAACCTTTTCAGCCGGCAGGATTCCACCTTTTCCGGGTTTTGCGCCCTGGCTCAGCTTCAGCTCAATCATCTTCACTTGGTCGATCTGGCCGACCTCACGTAGCTTGTCGTCGCTTAGCTCGCCGCCCTCATCGCGGGCACCGTATTTGGCGGTACCAATTTGGAAGACGACGTCGCAGCCGCCCTCCAGGTGCCAGGGTGACAGACCACCTTCGCCCGTATTCAGCCAGTTGCCTGCCATACGGGAGCCGTGTGACAGAGCGAGTACGGCAGGCTTGGAGATCGCGCCGTAACTCATCGCTGAGACATTTACGATGGATTTCGCCTCGTAAGGGTTACGAGCATGTGGCCCAATAATCAGTGGCTCGGTTGGCACAGCGTCCTGTTCCAGCGTCGGGAACGGGCAATTGACAAATATAGGTGTGCCGGCCGGAGTCAGGCTCAGTGTCGAGCCGAAGGCTACAGTACTGTCGATACCCTTTGCTGCCCGGTAGACCCATGAGCGTTGCGCGCGGTTAAACGGCATTTCTTCACGATCGAGCGCAAAGAAGTACTGGCGAAAAAACTCGCCCATATGCTCAAACCAATAGCGGAAGCGGCCGACTACCGGAAAATTGCGTCGTACAGTGTGCTTTGTCTGCGTGACATCAATGACAAACACAACAATGACTGCAAGCAGGAACGCCCCGACGACGAATACGAATACCGACGCCAGGGCCTGAATCCAGGAATATGCGTTTTCCATTCGTTAGGAAAACTTCTTCGCAAGTACGTGATCAAGGCTGAGTTTGCCAGCGCCAGTAAATACCATTGGGAATAGCATGGCGATAAACAGCAGTGGCACGCGGAAGTTGCCGAAACCTTTATCGGTGATCGCATAGCCCTTCCACAGTTCTGCAAGGCTGTTCCAGTCATCAGGCCAGTGGACACCGGAAATAGCAACGATCGATACAATAATCAGGCTGAGCGCCCAAAAACGTGTAAACAGTCCAAGGAACAGACTCAGACCGCCAAGAATTTCAGCCCAGGTCGCCATGAACCAGCTGATCTCAACCGGAATGACGTTAAACGGAAAGAGGAAGTTATCTTGGGCGCTGGCGAACCAGTTTGTGCCATGGAACTTCCACATTCCGGCTTTGTAGAATTCGTGCGCCATCAGCAAGCGAATGGGTAACAATGCAACCCAGTCTCCTGCGGGGTTCAGAATTCCAACGATCTGATTCTTAAGTTTCACCAACTTGTCCATTCTTTATCTCCGTTATCCGGCAGATCGAGTGCCGGTCAGTATTTCTAGTTGTCTCATTTCTTCGAGGGCGTCAACGCCGTGTTTGATGAGTGCATCGATGTCGGGGTAGTGGATTTTTGTTGCGAGTTCTCCAAGCAGTTTTTCTCCGCTCAGATTCGCCTCGTTATTCTCGACGGCGTCAAGCAGCGCAGCTGATACCGGGTTGAGTTCCAGGAACCGAACCTTGTCATCGCTGCGCCGGTAGATCGCGAGATACGCAGGTTGCTCCGTGGGCTCTGTGGGTAAATAATCTTTCGAAATCCGGTGTACCGGATAGTGGTATGCAAAAACCCAGCTCAACGCGGACTTAACCGGGGTTCCCACCAACAGGTCACCGTCCGGGTCAACGTCTGTCGTATCGTTTTCCTCTGTTGAAACACGCAATGCGAGTTCGGCGTACTCGTAATGTGCAAGTTCAGTCAGGAAAGGAAACTCGTCATCCAGTGCTCGATATTCGTTTTGCAGAAAATCGAGGAATTCCTCAGGTAACTCCAGAAAATACGGCGTCTTTGCGCGATGTACTTTCATGAACTCACGTATGGCATGTCGCCACTGGCTGTCCGTACAGATTTTCCTGATCACAGGGAAAAAGGTACCGAGCAGGTTGTAGAGATTGTTGAAAAATAACGTTCGATAAATCGCCATGCGGCGATCCTCAATACCCTCCGGTGCAACCGTGTTTTCCGGGTCACGTATGTGAGCAGCAAAAGCGTACTGCTTATCCTGAAAATCGCGGTCATCAACCATGTGCGATGTCCAGTGAAGAATAATTAAGTTGCAATTGCTTGATACGCCTTACTTCATCGAGCAACTCTTCCATCGGCGGAAAGTTGAAGTCACGCTCCAGCAGCGTTGGAACGGGGCCAAACTGTTGGTATGCGTCGGCAAGTAGCTGCCACGCTTGTGCATCGACAGCGGCACCATGTGTATCAATGCGAAGGTCTTCGGCTTCGACGTAATGGCCAGCAAGATGAAAGTACCGGATACGTTCAGCGGGCATATCGCGTAGGAAATCACCAGCATCGTATTTGTGATTGATGCTGTTCACGACGATGTTGTTGATATCAAGCATCAGGTCACAATCCGATTCTTCCAGTACCGCAAGGAGAAACTCTTTTTCCGTCATGGACGAGTCGCTCGGTGCGTAGTAAGACACGTTTTCGAGCGCGATGCGTTGTTCGAGAATATCCTGAACTCTGCGTACTCTATCGGCGACGTATCGAACAGCGTCATCCGTAAATGGTATCGGCATAAGGTCGTACAAATGTCCATCGTCACCGCAGTAGCTGAGGTGCTCCGAATACAAGCGAATCTTGTGATCTGCCATGAACGCCTTGATATCACGAACCAGCTGTTCATCCAGTGGGGCAGGGGAGCCGATGGACAATGACAATCCATGAATTAACATCGGGTAGCGGTCGGTAAAATACCGTAGCTTCTTGCCCAGAGCTCCACCGACATGTATCCAGTTTTCCGGAACGATCTCCATAAAATCAACGTCCGCAGGCGGATCCGCCATCAGCTTGTCGGCTAACGGCCTGCGCAGGCCGAGGCCCGCGCCTTGTACCGGATATTGTGACTTTGGGGTGCTCATATTCCTCCCATATAGAGTTATCAGATCAGACCTGAAGGTGGCTGGATTTATTACAGGACAAGCTGTGATAGTCGTCACGTCATGTTACAGACAATGTGAGAAGAGATGGTCGAATGACTAGTGCTCGGCACAGGGATGCTGCTGATACGCCAATGACTTCTCCACGACACACAGTCGAATTCATTGGCGTATCAGCAGCATCTCGTCAGTCGGTCACGTATTTTGCCTAACGGTCTCAGTATTGAGCAGGTGTTGCAATCGCTCAAGGTATTTTTGTTCGTCCGGTGCGCTGTTTTGACTCTGCGCTTCCCACAGAGTTTCCGCCAGACAATCAATCATTTGATGTTCGGCGTCATGTGCGTCACCAGTTTTGGCGGTTAGCGATGAGAAAACGCCATTGATGCCGGGTGGACGATTAGTGGCTACCTGTTCGCGGATACCCAGATGCAGGCCCATATGCAGGAACGGGTTCGTCTTACCGGCATCGGGCGAGTAGTCTTTGTCGAGTTCGTCGCTTGTGACGTCGTCGTGATACTCAGGG
>JAJFKQ010000005.1 GCA_021773155.1 Woeseiaceae bacterium
CCTTCAGGCCAACCGCCGCTGCAATATCCCCTGCCCGCACTTCCTTGACCTCTTTTCGATCATTCGAGTGCATTTGCAATATACGGCCAATGCGCTCTTTCTTGCCTTTCACCGGGTTGTAAATCGTGTCACCGGAGTTCAACACTCCCGAGTACACGCGGAAGAACGTCAGATTGCCAACAAATGGATCCGTGGCAATCTTGAACGCCAATGCCGCAAACGGTTCTTTATCGTCCGCGTGCCGCTGACCTTCCGATTCATCTTCATTGATGCCCGCAATTGCCGGTACATCAAGCGGCGAAGGCATGAACTCGATAACCCCATCGAGCATGGCCTGAACGCCTTTGTTCTTAAACGCCGATCCGCACATCACTATGACGATATCGCCAGACAATGTACGCTCTCTCAGTCCGCGACGAATCTCATCATCCGTCAACTCACCGGATTCGAGGAACTTATTGGTGAGATCCTCGTCGCCGTCGGCCGCAGCCTCAATCATTTTCTCGCGCCAGGCCTCTGCTTCCGCCTGTAGCTCAGCCGGGACTTCACGAGCTTCAAAGGTCACACCCAGGTCGCTCTCGTTCCAATACAGCGCCTGCATTTTTATGAGATCAACAACGCCTTCAAAATTTTCCTCTGCGCCAATCGGCAACTGCACCGGTACCGGGTTCGCACCCAGCCGCTCCGTGACCTGATTAACGACGCGCAGAAAATCAGCCCCGGCACGATCCATCTTGTTGACAAAGATCATGCGTGGCACGCCGTACTTGTTGGCCTGTCTCCAGACCGTTTCGGTCTGCGGCTCTACGCCGCCAACGGCACACAATACAGTTACTGCGCCATCAAGCACCCGTAAAGAGCGCTCAACTTCAATCGTAAAATCAACGTGCCCCGGTGTATCAATAATGTTGATGCGGTGCTCGTCGTACTGCTTGTCCATTCCGGACCAGAAGCAGGTCGTTGCGGCCGATGTTATCGTTATGCCGCGTTCCTGTTCCTGTTCCATCCAGTCCATGACGGCAGCGCCGTGATGGACTTCGCCTATCTTGTGCGAAACGCCTGTGTAGAACAGAACGCGTTCCGTCGTGGTTGTTTTGCCCGCATCAATATGGGCCATAATGCCGATATTGCGGTATCGCTCAATAGGAGTTGTGCGAGCCACGGCAAAGCCTTTACCAACGGTAGTGCGAGAACGCCTTGTTGGCTTCAGCCATACGGTGAGTGTCTTCTTTCTTCTTCACAGCCGTACCGCGATTCTCTGCAGCGTCGAGCAATTCGTGTGCAAGACGGTGAGCCATCGATTTTTCGCTGCGCTTACGTGCAGCGTCAATAACCCAACGCATGGCAAGCGTCTGGCGACGAGCCGGACGAACCTCAACCGGAACCTGATAGGTAGCACCACCAACGCGGCGTGACTTTACCTCAACAGCAGGCTTCACGTTCTCAAGCGCTGTCTCAAGCAACTCAAGTGCTTTTTCGCCAGTTTGTGTTTCACGATCAGAGATACGATCCAGTGCACCGTAGATGATGCGCTCTGCTACGGACTTCTTGCCGTCGTTCATGATCATGTTCATGAACTTTGCGAGCAGATCACTACCGTACTTGGGATCGGGCAGAATCGTGCGTTTAGGGGCCTGTGTTCTTCTGGACATTTTCTACTATCTCAACTTTATGACTTAGGTCGCTTCGTTCCATACTTGGAACGACCGTATTCGGACTACGACTTCGGGCGTTTCGTCCCGTATTTTGATCGACCCTGACGACGATCGGCAACGCCAGAGCAATCGAGCGTGCCGCGGACTGTGTGGTAACGAACACCAGGCAAATCCTTGACACGACCGCCACGAATCAGCACAACACTATGTTCCTGCAGGTTGTGACCTTCGCCGCCGATATAACTTGTGACTTCAAATCCGTTCGTCAGCCGCACACGAGCAACCTTCCGCATGGCCGAGTTCGGCTTCTTCGGTGTGGTCGTGTAAACACGCGTGCACACGCCGCGCTTTTGCGGGCTGGCGTCAAGCGCCGGCACTGTGCTTTTCACGCGCTTGGTCGAGCGCGGGTTACGTACTAACTGATTTACTGTGGCCATGGGCCTTCACTCTTCTTTTTTACTGAAAATGACAGGGCCCGCCTGATGACGAGCCCTATAAAATCAGGGCCCACCTATCGGTGAGCCCCAAGTATCAAGGGCGGGCATTTTAGTGATGCCGGTAACTCAGTGTCAAGCAAGCATCTCCGCAGGCCCGCCGGGGCCTATAAGTCGTTGATTTTATTAGGCCGCCGTTGTTTCCTCATCGCCTTCTGCTGCTGCTTCCTGATCACCTGCCGCAACTACTTCATCCTCAGGTTCCACTTCTGTCACAACTTCGACTTCCGCGTCTTCGGCAAGCGTCTCAGCGAGCTTGGCCGCTTCGGCCTCCGCAGCTTGTGTTTCCTCGAGCAACCTGAGCTGATCCGCAAGGTCCTGTTCGCGCGTACGCCGACGATCGGCATGATGTGCAAAACCGGTACCTGCCGGGATCAATCGACCCACGATAACGTTTTCTTTGAGACCGCGCAGATCATCACGCAAACCGCGCACTGATGCTTCGGTCAACACACGAGTCGTTTCCTGGAAGGACGCCGCCGAGATGAACGACTCGGTCGCAAGCGATGCTTTTGTGATACCGAGTAGAATCGGATCGATGGTCAGTGGCTCCTTGCCCTGTGCCAACAACTGCTCTTCGGTTTCAAAGAAGCGCGCCTTGTCGATTTGCTCACCTCGCAGGAAGTTACTGTCGCCTGGCGTGGCAACAATGACCTTGCGCAGCATCTGGCGAATGATCACCTCAATGTGCTTGTCATTGATCTTCACGCCCTGGAGACGGTAAACGTCCTGAATTTCCTTAACGAGGTAATTCGCAAGGTTCTCAACACCGCGCAAACGCAGGATGTCGTGTGGGTTCGGCTCGCCGTCGGCAATAATTTCGCCTCTTGCGACCTGCTCACCCTCGAACACATTGAGGTGACGCCACTTCGGAATCAGCTCCTCATAACCATCCGTCTCGCCGGTAATGACGAGGCGGCGTTTGCCTTTCGTTTCCTTACCAAAGCTGACCGTACCGGTGTGTTCTGCCATGATCGCAGTCTCTTTCGGCTTACGAGCTTCAAACAGATCAGCAACACGTGGCAGACCACCCGTGATATCACGAGTCTTGGACGATGCCTGCGGAATACGTGCGATAACGTCACCAACCGAGACGCTCGCACCATCTTCCATCGAGATGATAGCGTCAACCGGTAGTGCGTAAACCG
Source organism: Woeseiaceae bacterium (assembly GCA_021773155.1). Lineage (GTDB taxonomy): Bacteria > Pseudomonadota > Gammaproteobacteria > Steroidobacterales > Woeseiaceae > UBA1847. The sequence goes on from JAJFKQ010000005.1 coordinate 3,298, forward strand.
CCGGAATTTCCGTATTCGCGAAGCAGATTTCTGCGCCGTCAGCGTCGACCAGTTTCGCAACAGGTCGCAAGTCTTTACCGGCACCACCACGACTCTTCGGATCGAGAACAACGATACTTGTCAGACCAGTAAATTCGTCGACTTGCTCGGCGACAGTGACACCGTCGATGAAGTCTTCGAATTTGAGCTTGCCCTCAACTTCAGTGACAACCGGGTGAGTATGCGGATCCCAGCTCGCAAGAATCTGTCCTTGCTTAACTTCGACACCATCCTCGATGGTGATCGTCGCTCCATAAGGAACCTTATAACGCTCACGTTCCTGCCCCTGATCGTTGATCACGATGATCTCACCGGAGCGAGAAATAGCAACGAGATAGCCCTTGTGATGCGCGACCGTTTTGATATTGCGCAAATGAGCAACACCGTTGGACTTGATCTCGATGTTGTTGATCGCCGCTGAACGCGATGCGGCACCGCCAATATGGAAGGTACGCATGGTCAGCTGTGTACCCGGCTCACCAATCGACTGGGCCGCGATAACACCAACAGCTTCACCGATGTTAATCCGGTTACCGCGCGCGAGATCACGTCCGTAGCACTGCGAACAAACACCGTAGCGAATTTCACATGTGATCGGCGAGCGTACCATCAGATGGTCGATCTTCAGATCGTCAAGCTCTTGCACGGTCGCCTCGTCGAGCATGGTGCCCGCATCGAAAGCAACCTTGTCTGTGCCCGGAAACAGAACCGGCTCAGCCAGCACACGACCCAATACACGATCGCGAAGTGGCTCAACGATATCGCCACCCTCTACGATCGGCGCCATGGATACACCATTGCGGGTTTCGCAATCGACTTCCGTGACCACCAGATCCTGTGCAACGTCAACGAGACGACGTGTGAGATAACCCGAGTTAGCGGTTTTCAGTGCGGTATCAGCAAGACCCTTTCGAGCACCGTGAGTCGAGATGAAGTACTGCAGTACGTCCAAACCCTCACGGAAGTTAGCTGTGATCGGCGTTTCGATGATAGAGCCATCCGGCTTGGCCATGAGGCCACGCATGCCAGCGAGCTGACGAATCTGGGCGGCGGAACCACGAGCGCCTGAGTCGGCCATCATGTAAATCGAGTTAAACGATTCCTGCTCAACGGCCTTGCCCCTGGCATCCTTAACGGACTCGGAACCTAGCTTGTCCATCATCGCTTTGGCGACCTGATCATTGGTGCGCGACCAGATATCGACGACCTTGTTGTAGCGTTCGCCATCGGTTACCAGACCGGAACCGTACTGGTCCTGAATCTCCTTAACCTCGGCTTCGGCAACAGCCAGAATCTCTTCCTTGTTATCCGGTACTACCATGTCGTTAATACCGATCGAAATACCGGCCAGTGTTGCGTGCCGGAAGCCCGTGTACATCAGTTTGTCAGCGAAGACGACCGTCTTCTTCAGGCCGAGCTGGCGGTAGCAGGCATTGATGACGTTTGAAATCGCTTTCTTCGTCATCGACTGGTTGATATGGGTGAATTCCAAACCGGTCGGCAAGATGCCCGAAAGCAATGCGCGACCAACAGTAGTATCAATGAGCTTTGTTATCTCAACAACATCACCGTCTTCGTTCGCCTCATGAATCGTGACACGAATCTTGACCTCTGCCTGCAGCTCGGCAGCACCGGCTTCAAACGCACGGCGTGCTTCATCGAGGTTCGCAAGAATCATGCCCTCGCCCTTCGCATTCACTTTCGTACGGGTCATGTAGTACAGACCGAGTACGACGTCCTGCGACGGTACGATGATCGGATCACCGTTCGCTGGCGACAGAATGTTGTTTGACGACATCATCAAAGCACGCGCTTCAAGCTGCGCTTCGATTGACAGCGGCACATGCACAGCCATCTGGTCACCGTCGAAGTCAGCGTTGAATGCTGTGCATACGAGCGGATGCAACTGGATGGCCTTGCCTTCAATCAGTACCGGCTCAAAAGCCTGGATACCGAGACGATGCAGTGTTGGCGCGCGGTTCAGCATGACCGGGTGCTCACGAATGACTTCTTCGAGAATATCCCAGACTTCCGCACCTTCACGCTCAACGAGTCGCTTGGCAGCCTTGATGGTTGTCGCTTCGCCACGCAGTTGCAGCTTGGAGAAAATGAACGGCTTGAAAAGTTCCAAAGCCATCTTTTTCGGCAGGCCACACTGGTGCAGCTTCAGCGTCGGACCGACAACAATCACTGAACGACCTGAGTAGTCAACGCGCTTGCCCAGAAGATTCTGGCGGAAGCGGCCCTGCTTACCTTTAATCATGTCAGCGAGTGACTTCAGCGGACGCTTGTTCGTGCCTGTAATGGCACGGCCACGTCGGCCGTTATCCAGCAGCGCATCCACAGATTCCTGCAACATGCGTTTTTCGTTGCGAACAATAATGTCCGGAGCATTCAACTCCAACAGACGACGCAGACGGTTGTTACGGTTGATAACGCGACGGTACAGATCGTTAAGATCGGAGGTCGCGAAACGACCGCCATCCAGCGGTACCAGCGGACGCAGATCCGGCGGCAAGACTGGCAGAACAGTCAGAACCATCCACTCAGGCTTGTTGCCTGACTCTACGAATGACTCGATAAGCTTCAGCCGCTTCGACAGACGTTTGAGCTTCGTCTCGGAACGCGTTGCACCCATGTCATCGCGAACCTTCAGGATTTCGCGCGGCAGGTCGATCGTCATGAGCATTTCACGAACGGCTTCGGCACCCATGCGGGCATCGAACTCGTCACCATATTGCTCAAGTGCATCGAGATACATGTCGTCAGTCATCAACTGACCGCGCTCGAGTTCGGTCATGCCTGGCTCGACGACGACAAACGCCTCGAAATACAGGACACGCTCGATCTCGCGCAGCGTCATGTCGAGCATGAGGCCGATACGTGATGGCAGTGATTTCAGGAACCAGATGTGTGCAACCGGGCTCGCCAGATCGATGTGCGCCATGCGCTCACGACGAACTTTGGTTTGCGTGACTTCAACGCCACACTTTTCGCAGACAACACCGCGATGCTTCAGGCGCTTGTACTTGCCGCACAAGCACTCGTAGTCTTTGATCGGGCCAAATATCTTGGCGCAGAACAGACCATCGCGTTCTGGTTTGAAGGTACGGTAGTTGATCGTTTCCGGCTTCTTAACTTCGCCGAACGACCACGACCGAACCATGTCCGGAGAAGCGAGGCCGATGCGAATCGCATCGAAGTCATCAACCGGGTTCTGATACTTGAAAAGCTTAAGCAGATCTTTCATTAGTCTGTCTCCAGCTCAATGTTGATTCCGAGAGATCGAATCTCCTTGACCAACACGTTGAACGATTCCGGCATGCCGGCATCCATGAAATGCTCGCCATCCACGATGTTCTTGTACATCTTGGTACGCCCCTGAACGTCGTCCGACTTGACCGTCAACATCTCCTGCAAGGTATAAGCGGCGCCGTAGGCCTCGAGTGCCCAGACCTCCATCTCACCGAAGCGCTGACCACCGAATTGCGCCTTACCACCCAGCGGTTGCTGCGTGACAAGACTGTACGGTCCGGTCGAGCGGGCATGCATCTTGTCATCAACCAGGTGGTTGAGTTTCAGCATGTACATGTAACCAACGGTGATGTCACGATCGAACTTCTTGCCGGTACGGCCATCCCACAACGTGGACTGCCCGGAAGTATCAAGGTCAGCAAGTTCAAGGAGTCCCTTGATCTCTGCCTCGGAAGCACCGTCAAATACTGGCGTTGCAGTCGGTACACCATTTGTCAGGTTACCCGCAAGCTCAACGATCTCTTCGTCATTGAATGACTTGAGATCTTCGACCTTGCCGCCGGTCTTGTTGTAGACCGCGTCGAGGAACTGACGGAGCTTCGTAACCGACTCTTGTGCCTTAAGCATCTTATCGATCTTCTTGCCGACACCCATCGCGGCCCAGCCGAGATGAGTTTCGAGCACCTGCCCGACGTTCATTCGAGAGGGTACACCCAGCGGATTCAGCACGATGTCGACGGGGTTACCATCTTCAAGATACGGCATATCTTCGACAGGAACGATCATCGAGATCACGCCTTTGTTACCGTGGCGACCCGCCATCTTGTCGCCGGGTTGGATGCGACGCTTAACGGCCAGGTACACTTTAACCATCTTCAGAACGCCGGGAGCCAGATCATCACCTGCAGTGATCTTGTTCTTCTTCTCTTCGAAGCGGCTGTCGAACTCTTCGCGCTGCAACTTGAGGCGTTCAGAGGCTTTCTGCAGTTGCTCACTCGCCTCATCGTTTTTCAGACGAATCTCGAACCACTGCTCGCGTGCCAGTTCTTCAAGGTAAGCCTTGGTGATTTTACTACCAGACTTCAACTTGTTCGGACCACCCTGGGCCATCTTGCCAGTGAGCATGCGCTCAACACGTTCGTAGATATCTTCTTCGAGGATACGCAGCGTGTCATCGAGATCCTTGCGAACGCTTTCGAGTTCAGATTTCTCGATCGACAATGCACGATGGTCTTTCTCGACACCGTCACGCGTAAACACGCGAACGTCGATAACTGTGCCATCCATACCAGGCGGTACGCGCAGGCTGGTGTCCTTAACGTCAGACGCTTTCTCACCAAAAATTGCACGCAGCAGCTTCTCTTCCGGTGTCAGCTGCGTTTCGCCCTTCGGCGTCACTTTACCGACCAGGATATCGCCTGATTTCACTTCGGCACCGATGAATGCGATACCTGACTCGTCGAGTTTCGCAAGTGCGGCATCACCAACGTTCGGAATATCCGACGTGATGTCTTCGGAACCCAGCTTCGTATCGCGAGCAACACACTGCAGCTCTTCGATATGAATCGTTGTGAATCGGTCTTCCTTGACGACACGCTCTGAGATCAGAATCGAGTCCTCGAAGTTGTAACCGTTCCACGGCATGAACGCGACCTTGAGGTTCTGGCCAAGCGCCAGCTCACCCATATCGGTCGACGGTCCATCAGCCATTACGTCGCCGGCAGCGATCGTATCGCCGTTCTTAACGAGCGGACGCTGGTTAATACAGGTGTTCTGGTTAGAACGCGTGTATTTCGTCAGGTTGTAGATATCAACACCCGGCTCCGCCGCCGTCGTCTCGTCGTCGTTAACACGAACAACGATTCGCGACGCGTCAACCGAATCAACACGGCCACCGCGTCGTGCAACTACCGTCACACCGGAGTCGACAGCCACAGCTCGCTCAATGCCGGTACCAACCAATGGCGCTTCTGCGCGCAGTGTCGGAACAGCCTGACGTTGCATGTTCGAGCCCATGAGAGCGCGGTTGGCATCATCGTGCTCAAGGAACGGAATCAAAGCAGCTGCGACCGATACAATCTGACGGGGGCTGACGTCCATGTAGCTAACGTCAGCGGGCGTAGCCAATGTGAATTCGTTCTTGTGGCGTACCGCAACGAGGTCTTCAACTAACTTGCCATTCTTGTCGAGCTCGGCGTTAGCCTGTGCAACCATGTACTGGCTTTCTTCGATTGCCGACAGGTAATCGATATCCATCGTCGCCTTGCCATTTTTGACGCGACGATACGGTGTCTCAAGGAAACCGTATTCGTTGGTGCGAGCATAAACAGCCAGTGAGTTGATCAAACCAATGTTCGGTCCTTCAGGCGTCTCAATCGGGCACACTCGGCCGTAGTGAGTCGGGTGAACGTCACGAACCTCAAAGCCGGCACGTTCCCTCGTCAGGCCGCCTGGTCCAAGCGCCGAAACACGGCGTTTGTGGGTAACTTCCGACAGCGGATTGTTCTGATCCATGAACTGCGACAACTGCGAAGAGCCAAAGAATTCCTTGACGGCAGCCGCAACCGGCTTGGCGTTGATCATGTCCTGTGGCATCAGGGCATCGGCCTCCGCCTGAGTCAGACGTTCTTTAACAGCACGCTCGACACGAACCAGGCCAACGCGGAAAGCGTTCTCGGCCATCTCGCCGACACTTCTTACACGGCGGTTACCGAGGTGATCGATATCATCCACTGTGCCAAAGCCGTTGCGAATGTTGATCAGCGTAGACAGCACGTCAAGGATGTCATCCTTGTTAAGTACGCCTTCGCCCTCTGAATTGTCACGACCGACGCGGCGATTGAACTTCATGCGTCCTACGGCCGACAGGTCATAGCGATCCGGATTGAAGAACAGGTTCTGGAACAGGTTCTCGGCGGCTTCCTTTGTAGGAGGCTCGCCCGGACGCATCATGCGGTAGATTTCAACCAGCGCTTCGAGACGCGTTGTTGACGGATCAATGTTCAGCGTGTTCGAGATGAATGGACCACGATCCAGGTCATTTACGTACAGAGTGCTGATTTGTTCGATGCCCGCTTCGATCAATTGCTCGGTCAGTTCAGGCGTCAACTCTGTATTGGCGGCAGCCAGTAACTCGCCGGTCTCTGTATCAACGATGTCATTCGAGAGAATCTTACCCTCGAGGTATTCGTTCGGTACGACCAGCTTCTTGACCGTCGACTTTGACATGTCACGGACATGTTTCGCCGTAATACGTTTGCCATCTTCGACGATGAGCTTGCGACCCAGCTTGATGTCGAATGTTGCAGTCTCGCCACGCAGACGCTCGGGCACGAGACCCATCTTGATTTCTTTCTCGGAAAGATAGAAGTCGGTGTTCTCGAAAAACAGCTCAAGCATTTCCACGCTGGTCATTCCCAACGCGCGCAGGATGATCGTAACCGGTAACTTACGGCGACGATCGATGCGAGCGAACACAGCATCCTTCGGATCAAACTCGAAATCGAGCCAGGAACCACGGTAAGGAATGACGCGTGCAGAGAACAGTAACTTGCCGGAACTGTGTGTCTTGCCCTTATCGTGGTCGAAGAACACACCCGGAGAACGATGTAACTGAGAGACGATTACGCGTTCGGTACCGTTGATTACGAACGTACCGTGGTCGGTCATCAGCGGCATCTCGCCGAGATAAACTTCCTGCTCGCGAATGTCTTTGACCGGCTTCGGCGTGCCACTGGCTTCCTTGTCATAAATGACCAGGCGAACCAATACACGAATCGGAGCCGCGTAGGTCAGGCCGCGCATCTGACATTCTTTGACATCAAATACAGGCGTGCCGAGGCGGTAGCTCACATACTCGAGCGCCGCGTTACCAGAATAGCTGACAATCGGGAATACCGACTGAAATGCCGCGTGCAGACCTTTGTCATCACGCTCTTCAACCGTTTTCGATTTCTGCAGGAACTTATTGTAGGAGTCAACCTGGATCGACAACAGGTACGGCACGTCCAAAATGGTGGGACGTTTGCCAAAGTTCTTGCGAATACGTTTTTTCTCAGTGAATGAATATGCCATTCGAGAAGCCTCTTCAGCCTATTTTCTTTAAATACGGACGCGAGCAAGCAGCCAGTCGCAATGCGGCTGGCTGCTCATCCGACTTTTCCTTCGCCCGGCTGCCAATCGGCGACCGGTCAAGCATCTTTCGATGCAACAACTACTTGAGCTCGACGGTAGCGCCAGCTTCTTCGAGTTGCTTCTTCACGTCTTCTGCTTCGTCTTTAGCTACGCCTTCCTTAATGGTAGACGGCGAGCCTTCAACAGCGTCCTTGGCTTCTTTCAGGCCAAGTCCGGTGAGTGCCCGAACAGCTTTAATGACAGAAACCTTGTTACCGCCGAAGCTCGTCATTACGACGTCGAATTCGGTCTGCTCTTCAGCAGCAGCGCCTGCATCAGCAGCCGGACCAGCAGCAACAGCTACAGGTGCAGCAGCAGACACGCCCCACTCTTCCTCGAGCATCTTGACGAGTTCAACAACTTCCATGATTGGCTTGGCGCTCAGTTCTTTGAGCAGATCTTCGTTTGACAGTGCCATTTCTAATTCCTCAATAAATATCTAATTCCCTGAGTCAGGGATAAAAATCTTATGCAGCTTCCTGCTCACCACGCGCGGACATTGTCCGTGCGAGCATTGCAGGAGGTTCTGCGAGTGTGCGTACCAATTGGCTCATCGGTGCTACAAACACGCCAAGCAACATTGCGCGTGCCTGATCAAGCGTTGGCAATTCTGCCAGCTTAGCGAGATCAGACCCTGGCATTAATTGCCCACCGGCCGATAGCGATACCGCCTGCAGAGCGTCATGCTCCTTGGCGAAATTCTTAATAACCCTGGCAGCGGCACCTGGATCGTCCTTTGCAAACGCGAGAAGAATCGGTCCCTTGAGCGTGTCTTTCATACACTCAAATTCGGTTCCTTCGACGGCGCGACGTGCCAGCGTGTTTTTCACAACACGAAGGTATACGCCAGCGCTGCGTGCTTCTTTACGCAACTCCGTCATTTCTCCAACAGAAAGACCTCTGTACTCAGCTGCAACAGCTGTAACAGAATCTCCTGCGACCGCATTTACCTCTTTGACAAGTGCTTTCTTGTCTTCGAGTCTCAGTGCCATGAATATCTCCTGGCTTACGGTTACACCAATGGGTGAAGGCAAGCTTCACCCCCCATTTGGGGATATCCATCCCCTTGCCGGATGGGCAACCGTTGCCAGATAAAACTGACTCAGGTAACACCATCTACGTAGGCGTCTATTAAGACCAGCCTCCAGGCTGGTCGCCTACGGTCTTCGACGACCACCGCTTCCTTGCGGCTAATATTCGAACCTCCGAGGAAGTTCTCACATGTTCTTTCTGACCGACTACCGATTAAGCGTCAATTGACGCTCTGTCGACTGCCACACCTGGACCCATCGTTGATGAGACGGTCAGCTTCATGAAGTACGAACCCTTTGCGGATGCCGGCTTGGCCTTCTTCAGATCAACGAGCAACGCGTCAAGATTTTCCTTGAGCGCATCCACTTCGAAGTCAGCACGACCTATCGCGCAATGGATGATTCCAGCCTTGTCGGTGCGATAACGAACCTGACCGGCTTTTGCATTCTTAACGGCGGTTTCGACATCGGCGGTAACCGTGCCAACCTTCGGGTTAGGCATCAGGCCACGCGGACCGAGTATCTGGCCGAGCTGGCCGACAACACGCATGGCATCTGGTGTCGCAATAACAACATCAAAGTCCAACTCGCCTTTCTTGACCGTTTCTGCCAGATCTTCAAAACCAACAATATCGGCACCGGCCGCTGTCGCTTTTTCAGCATTTTCACCTTGCGCGAATACCGCAACGCGAACAGTCTTTCCGGTGCCGTTCGGTAGTACTGTCGAGCCGCGAACGACCTGATCAGACTTACGCGGGTCAACGCCGAGGTTTACAGAAATATCGATGCTTTCTGCGAACTTTGCCGTGGCCAGTTCTTTCACGAGGCCAAGCGCGTCAATGATTTTGTAGACTTTCTGCGAATCAACTTTCTCGCGAGCGGCTTGCTTTTTCTTGCTGAGCTTTGCCATTAGTTCACTCCCTCAACATCAATACCCATGCTGCGAGCCGTGCCGGCGATGGTGCGAACAGCTGCATCCATATCGGCGGCAGTCAGGTCCGGCATTTTGGTCGTAGCGATCTCTTCGAGCTGCGCACGGTTAACCTTGCCAACCTTGACGGTATTCGGTGTTCCAGACCCTTTAGCGAGACCTGCAGCTTTACGCAGCAGTACCGCGGCAGGCGGTGTCTTGGAAATGAACGTGAAACTACGATCGCTGTAGACCGTAATAACGACGGGGATGGGCAGTCCGGGCTCAGTACCTTGGGTCTGCGAGTTAAATGCCTTGCAGAACTCCATGATATTGACGCCGTGCTGACCGAGCGCGGGACCAACGGGGGGAGACGGATTCGCCTGGCCCGCAGGAACCTGCAGCTTTATGTAGCTGGCAACCTTCTTAGCCATTGTAATTTCCTCTCGAGTTCAAATGCTCTTGCGAGCTCCTCGTAACTGTAAAATCTGTAAGGACCGACAGATCGGCGAATCCCTACATTCGTTCTAAATCTACGTAGACGCGCTTTGTGAGCGCTCCTACCTTATCTAGCCCTTCTCTACTTGCCCGAAGTCCAGTTCAACCGGCGTAGAACGCCCGAGGATCTGTACTCCGACCTGAATTCTGTTTTTCTCGTAATTAACAGACTCAACCACTCCCGAGAAGTCGTTGAACGGTCCGTCCGTAACGCGAACAACCTCGCCCGGCTCGAACAACACTTTCGGCCGTGGCTTGTCGACGCCTTCCTGGACACGATCCAGAATACGATCCGCTTCTTTTTCGGTAATCGGCGCCGGTCGATCGCTGGAACCACCGATAAAGCCAAGTACCTTGGGTACTTCCTTGACGAGATGCCAGGTCTCGTCATCCATTTCCATTTGCACAAGAACGTAGCCGGGGAAGAACTTGCGCTCACTACGGCGCTTGCTGCCTTCCCGCATTTCAACGACTTCCTCGGTCGGAACCAGGATTTCACCAAACTTGTCCTGCAATCCCATACGCGCAATACGCTCCTCAAGCGCACTTTTAACGCGGTGCTCGAAGTTCGAATAGGCGTGTACGATGTACCAACGTAAGGCCACTGCAGTTATTCCTCTATATTCCGTTCGTTAAGTGCGACTGGCATTAGCCAACCAGCTTTTGAGTCAGCCAAAGCAGACCCGAGTCAAGCATCCAGAAAAACAACATCATTACTAATGTAAAAACGAACACGGCAATCGCCGTTTGCGTCGTTTCCTGCTTCGTCGGCCAGATTACTTTGCGAATTTCAACGCGCGAACCCTGAATAAAGTGCCAGAGCCTGTGACCCTGAACACTTGTCATCGCGATGCCGATACCGGCAATTGTTCCGCCGAGCACCATGAGAACGCGAAGCGCCTGAGCAATGCTCGGCTCATAGTAGTAATACGCATAGAGCCCGCCCACCAGCGCAACCGCTGCCAGCAGCAGCTTGATGGTGTCGAGCACGCCGCTCTGTGATGTTTCTGTTTGTGCACTCATGCTTTTCTAAAACCAAGTGGCTCAAATGGCAGGCCAGGAGGGAATCGAACCCCCAACCTGCGGTTTTGGAGACCGCCGCTCTGCCAATTGAGCTACTGGCCTTTCGAGCTTGTCTATCCTAATTAGCACGGAAAGGCTGACCGCGAGAAACACTAGCTGCGGTCAACTACCGGCTACCACGTATTTATTCGATGACCTTTGCTACAACGCCGGCGCCAACGGTACGACCACCTTCGCGAATAGCGAAACGCAGACCGTCTTCCATGGCAATCGGTGCAATCAACTCTACAACCATCTGCACGTTATCGCCCGGCATCACCATCTCGGTGCCTTCCGGCAAC
>JAJFKQ010000041.1 GCA_021773155.1 Woeseiaceae bacterium
CCTGTAAATGCCGATCCTGCGACAGAGATCGCCAGCGTCGCCGTGTCTTCTGGTCTTCCCGAAATGTCGGGCGCCTCAATCGGCACGATCACGATCGAAAACGGCAGCATATTTGATCTCGATAATCCGGCTGAAGACAAAGCACTGTACCGTCTTGCGAATCGCGCGCATGTGACAACCCGGGCCGACGTTATCGAGGCGCAATTGCTCTTCGAGCCCGGAGACGAATTCTCGATCCAAAAGATCAAAGAGTCGGAAAGATTACTCCGGACGAATCGGTATATTCAGGATGCATCAATCGAGCCGGTCCTTACCGAGTCTGGCAGAGTCGACATCAACGTTACGACCTCGGACGTCTGGACTCTCATGCCAAAACTGAACGTCTCCCGATCAGGAGGCGAAAACAAATCGTCGATCGGCATTAAAGAAATGAACCTGTTGGGCACCGGTATGGCGGTGGAGGTGCAGTTCAAGTCTGATGTTGACAGAGACTCCACATCAATAAGATTCATTGATCGAAATATCGGTCACTCGCGCTATGCCATTAGCACGCGACTGGCGGATAACAGCGACGGCCACCATCGATATTTACAGTTCGGCAAACCGTTCTATTCGCTGGACAGCCGCGATGCGAAAGGTATTAGTGCCCTTGATAGTGATCAAATCGACTCGTTCTACGATCGCGGTGAACAAATTGCCGACTACCGCCACCAGGCGCGACAATTCGATCTCTTTACCGGTTGGTCGAAAGGTCTGCGCAATGGTTGGTCCAAACGACTTTCGGCGGGACTGGCTTTTGATGATCACGAGTTCTCCAGCACCCCGGGGGCAGAAGAACCGTCAATGCTGGTTCCCGATAACAGAAGGCTCGTCTATCCGTTTGTCGGCGTCGAGTGGCTTCAGGACAGGTTCGAGAAGGCGAGTAATCTCGACCAGATCAATCGTACTGAAGACCGTTTCTTAGGCACCCGCGTGAGCGCGAGACTTGGATTAGCGAGCGCTGATGCCGGCTCAGACCGCGATGCCTGGATTCTAAACGCAGCGGCACAAACGGGATTCGGTAGTTCCGCCAAAAACTCACTGTTGCTTGGCGCAAATTTCGATAGTCGGGTTGAAAGCGTTGACTTTCAAAATCTCTTGCTGGATGTCAGTGCAAAATACTTTCGACGGCAGTCGGACCACCGCCTGCTCTATGTCGGCCTGACCGGTACGTTTGGCCAGAACCTCGATATGGACCAGCACCTGCTGCTCGGTGGCGAGACGGGACTGCGCGGTTACCCGTTGCGTTATCAATCGGGTGATAAGCAAGCGTTGCTTACCGTTGAGCAACGGTTTTTCTCCGACTGGTACCCGTTTCGCCTTGTCCACGTGGGCGGTGCCGTCTTCTTTGATGCTGGCCGTGCCTGGGGTGAAAGCCCCGTTTCATCGTTACAAAACGAATGGCTCAGAGACGTTGGGTTTGGCCTGCGGCTCGGCAATACACGCTCCGGCCTCGGACGCATGACCCACATCGACGTCGCATTCCCATTAGATGGAGATAGCGATATCTCCGATCTCCAGTTTCTGATTTCAACCAGGAAGAGTTTCTGAATGAATCTGCTGATTAATAGATCACGTGATATTTACAGCGTGATTCGCCCAATCCTGATATTCGCCACGATGTTAATCGGGTTCCTGACATTGTCGCGGATATTGCTGGTTATCTGGCAATGGGATCGAGTCAGCGAAGTCGGAATGCTGTTGCCGATCTTCATTCAGGGTTTGAGGTTTGATCTCGTATTGGTCGGTATCACCTCTGCAATTCCGGTGCTGCTGTTTCCGTTGCTGGTATCTACGCATCAGATGATGCCTGCGTGGCGAATGTTCCTGCGAATTTACCTGCCAACAATACTGTTGCTCGCGATATTCATGGAGCTCGCAACACCGTCTTTCGTCAATCAGTTTGACTCAAGACCCAATGCCCTGTTCTTCGAGTACCTGAATCACCCGAAGGAAGTAACAGCGATGCTCTGGGCGGCCTATAAGATGCCACTGATAATTGCGACCTTGTTTATCTCGGCTGCGGGTCTCTTCCTGACCCGAAAGTTCCGAAAACTGACAGCGGATATTTCAGGACCGGGTCTCTTTCCAGGTTTGTTGTTCGCACCGATATTTCTCATCGTCTGCCTCGGGCTCGTACGTTCTACGCTGGATCACCGGCCGGTCAATCCGAGTACGGTGGCTACATCCAAAGATCCACTCGTGAACGAACTGGCGCTGAGCTCTTCCTATACAGCGCTGTATGCCCTGTATGAGAAGCGCCACGAGTCCGAAGGCGGCTTTCGTTACGGGGAGATTGCCGACGAAGATGTTATTTCCGAAGTGCGCGCCTGCATGGAAATTCCAGAGCAGGAATTCGTATCCGAGCTATTTCCAACGATGCATTTTCAGTGGACACAACAAGCCGCCACCAAACCGAAAAACCTGGTCATCATTGTCGAGGAAAGCCTGGGTGCCGAGTTCGTAGGGTCTCTTGGTGGCCTGGATTTGACACCGAATCTGGATGCTTTGGCCGCTGAAGGAATTTGGTTTGAAAACTTGTATGCCACAGGTACGCGCTCGGTCAGAGGGCTGGAAGCAATCGTCAGCGGATTTACGCCGACCCCCGCACGCAGTGTCGTGAAGCTGCCGAAGTCGCAGCGGAATTTCTTCACGCTGGGAGGTTTGCTGGCACAACAGGGATACGAAACGTCTTTCATATACGGTGGTGAAGCTCAGTTCGACAATATGCGCCGATTCTTTATCAACAACGGTTTTGAGAGAGTCATTGATGAGAATGACTACGATAATCCTGTCTTTACGGGCTCGTGGGGGGTTTCTGATGAGGACCTGTTTTCGCGCGCTCACCACGAATTCAGCGGCGCCCACGACAAACCGTTTTTCAGTCTTGTCTTCACATCGTCAAACCACTCTCCCTTTCAGTATCCCGGTGGCAGGATTGAGCGCTTCGACGAAGAGAAAAATACCGTAAACAATGCGGTCAAATACGCAGACTACGCG
>JAJFKQ010000042.1 GCA_021773155.1 Woeseiaceae bacterium
CACCGGCATAACACGCGACGGACCCTACGCAATGGGACTGATCAGACTCGACGGTGCTGATACGACACTCAATCATTACCTGGCCGAAACGGATACGGCGCGCCTCAAAGTCGGTCAACGAGTCAAAGCGGTCTGGCGAGATGAGCTGCAGGGTGCGATCGACGATATCCTGCATTTTGAGGTGCTGGCGTGATCCGGGAAGGTTCGATTCGATTGCCATTTACCTATGCTGCGGGCAAGTCCGGCAGCGAATTTTTCCATGCGTTACAGGATCGTCAGTGTATTCTCGGTTCGCGTTGTTCGGCGTGTAAGCGGGTGCTGGCACCGGCACGATCCTTTTGTCCGACTTGCGGCGACGCGAGCCTCAAAGCCGTCGAGCTCGGTTCGGGCGGCGTGCTGCTGGCATGGACCGAGCGTCCGGGCAAGGGCGTATTCGGCCTTATCCGCCTGGATTCGGCGGACACAGCGATTGTGCATCGCATTCTGGGCGGTTGCGATTCTCTGTCGTCCGGTGTGCGTGTACGGGCCCGATTCGCCGCTGCACGCGATGAAAATCCTCAAGATAGTCTGCTTGGCTTCGAGCCGCAGGAGCCAACTGAACCCGCAATTATCACCTCGAAGGACCACTCGTGACCATCCGCAGCGAAACGTGCGACGGTATTCTGCTCGTCACCATTGACCGGCCCGATGCTCGCAATGCGCTGAGTCTTGCGATGACGCAGCAGTTGATCGCTATCTGGGAAGCGTTCCGGGACGATCCGGCCTGCCGGGTTGCCATACTGACCGGTGCCGGGAATCGCTCTTTTTGTGCCGGTGCGGATCTCAAGGAGGTGGGCAAGTTCTATAGCTCCATGACGGCGGAACAACGGCGCGAGAAAGCCCGTACCCAGCCGGGTCTTGGCGGTATCACACGCAATCTCGATCCGGGTAAGCCGATCATCGCTGCAGTGAACGGCCATTGCCTGGCGGGTGGTCTGGAAATGGCACTGGCCTGTGATATTCGCATTGCCTCGGAAAACGCAAGCTTTGGCTTGCCCGAAGTTCGTTGGGGTCTGATGCCGGGTGCCGGCGGCAGCCAGCGTCTGCCGCGCGCAATTCCATTGACCGTCGCGATGGAGATGCTCTTGACCGGCGACGCAATCGACGCAACGACCGCTGTGGCATGCGGCCTGGTTAGCCGCGTCGTGGAGCAGGGCCAGTTGCTTGATGAGGCCTTTGCGCTCGCCCGGCGCATTGTGCGCGCTGCGCCATTGTCGGTGCAGGCGGTTAGAGCAGCCGCTTATGAGGGGCTGGAAATGTCCCTGGAAGAAGGACTCGAACTGGAGCAGGAATTTGCGGAGCCGCTGCGGCAGAGCTCGGACGTGCAGGAAGGACTTAAGGCATTTGTTGAAAAACGCGATCCCGACTGGAAGGGCAAATAAGTGTCTCGGCTCGCTGAACGTAACAATATGAATGAGGAGGGACACTAGATGGAATTCGAGACGATTGTTTGCAAGCGGGAGGGGCCAGTGCTGCGCATAAGCTTTGATCGCGCCGAGGTGCTGAACGCGTTCAACGATACCTTGCTGCGCGAGGTCAGAGATGCACTGGAGGTGGGTTACCACGACCCCGAGGTGCATGTATTTCTCGTGGACAGTGATTGTGAAAAAGCATTTTCTGCCGGCATCGACGTGGCATACGTCAAGGACATGGACGGCTGGGGTACACGAGGCGTCGGCCGTGAGCTGCACAAAACTTTTCTCGCATTAAGAACCGTCGAAAAGCCGGTTGTTGCCGCAATCGACGGTCTTTGTCTTGGTGCGGGGCTGGAATTCGCATTGTCCTGTGACTTCATGATTGCCACTGAGCGGTCTCGATTCGGCCTGCCGAATATTCACCGCGGTATTCCGGCAATAGTCGAAGCCGCCATTTTGCCGATCGCTGTCGGCATTCAGGGAACGCGCGAACTGTGCTATCTGGGCGAATTCTGGGATGCCGCGAAGGCGGAAAGGCGCGGGCTGATACAGACGATGACATCCGTCGAAGGATTCAGCGATGAGGTGGATGCACTGTGCGAGAAGCTCGCTGAAAAACCACTGCAGGCACTTGGCACGCAAAAAGAGATCATTCACAAGTGGATGACCACCGATCTCGAGTCGGCCATCGATTTCTCGATCAACACCGTCGTTCTGAACTGGCTGACCAAGGATCAAAAGGAAGGCATGGGGGCCTTTCTCGAAAAACGTGACGCCAGCTTTACAGGAGAATAGACATGTCGAAGACGATCGTGACCTGTGCCCTGACCGGTGCACAACAAGGCAAGGAAGCGAACCCCGCGTTGCCTGAACAACCAGCCGAGATCATTGAGCAGGGGATCGATGCATGGCGTGCCGGTGCTTCGATACTGCATATCCACGCACGTGATGCCAGTGGTAAGGCCAGCAGTGACGTTGAGGTTTTCCGGGAAATCGTTGACGGACTTCGCGAGGGTGGTTGCGATGCAGTCTTAAATCTGACCACAGGGGGAGCCGTCGCCGGCTTGCCGCTTGAGGAGCGCATCAAGGTCGTGTCGGAACTGAAACCCGATGTTGCCTCGTTCAGTGTCGGCGGTGGTAGCTTGCTGGGTCGATACGATGCGAAGTTGGACAGTTGGCAAGGTGATCGTTTCGTGCCGTTGTTTTCGTCACATGCCGAACTGGAGCGTGTGGCCGGCATCTTCCGCGATAATGGTGTACGCCCGGAGCTCGAGGTGTACCACTCGGGCATGCTGAACAATATCGCGGCCCTGCATGAACGTGGCGTATTCGAAGAACCTCTGCTCGTCAATATTGTGATGGGCATCCCCGGGGAAACCTCCAGGGCGACGGTCAAGAATCTTTTGTACATGGTGGAGGGCTTGCCGTCAGGGAGCCAGTGGCTGGTGTCGGCGATCGGTGCCCGCAATCATTTCCGCATGTTGGGCGCGGTCGTCGCGATGGGTGGTCACGTCCGGGTAGGCCTTGAGGACAACGTGTACTTGTCACGTGGACAGCTTGCCGCGTGTAACGCCGAACTGGTTGAGAAGGCCGTGCGAGTACTGCGTGACCTCGGCAGCGAACCTGCGAGCACGAGCGAAACCCGGGAAATTCTGAAATTACGAGCAGGAGAAAACCAATGACCCGTGAACGAATCGCGATCGATGCCTGGGCCACGTATGTCAGCCCGGAAGGGGCGCAACGCTGGCCGGCCGAGTTTATTCATATCTTTAAGAAGTACAGGTCGCCAAAGCATATGACGGAAGGGCAATCGGTCGAAGATTTGCTTAAGGAGATGGACGAGTCCGGCGTTGACCGACTCATACTTTCGTCATTCTATTACAAGGGCGAACCGGTGATGACGAATGAGGAAGTCGCTGTGATCGCGAAGCAGCATCCAGATCGATTTGTGCCCGCCGGCACGGTCGACATCATGAAAAAACCGATGCAGGTCGTTGCCGACGTCGACCGCCTGGTGAATGAACTCGGCATGTGTTGCGTGCGGCTCGAACCCTACATGTATGGCGATGGCATGACCGGATTGCCACCCAATGACAAGCATTACTGGCCGGTCTACATGAAGTGTTCCGAGCTGGGCGTGGCGGTAGCGCTGCAGGTCGGCCATACCGGACCGTTGTTACCCTCGGAATGCGGCCGGCCGATATACCTCGACGAGGTGGCGCTGGCTTTTCCGGATCTTACGCTGATCGGTTGTCATCTTGGCCAGCCATGGCACGAGGAGATGATGACGCTGGCCTGGAAGCATCCGAATGTCTACGTGGAAACATCTGCTCGTGGACCGCGCCAGTGGCCGGCGAGTTTCGTCGATTACACAAAGAGCTGGGGGCAGGACAAGGTGATATGGGCGACCGACTATCCGTTGTTGTCTTTTGATCGGACGCTGACCGAGCTTGAAGACCTTGGGCTGTCTGACGACATCTATCGTAAGGTAGTGCGTGACAACTTGTTACGGGCATTGAAGTTGGACCTCTGAGATGGTACTCGAAGCGCTGCTGGCCAAAATACCGTACGTCGTCTGGCACGATATCAGCGTTGTTGAAGAATCGTCAGGAGTCGTCAAATTATCGCTGTGTGGTCGCGATGAGATCGCAAACTACGTCGGTATCCTGCACGCGGGCGCGATCTATACTCTGGCCGAAACCGCCGCCGGGTGCGTCGCTAACAGTGTTATTGAAGGTAATATCGCATTCGTACTGTTACGCGACGCGAATATCCGCTACACGCGGCGGGCAGATGGCGAAATCTCTGCGACTGCGACGGTGGACGCAGAAGCTGCCTCTGCTGCAAGGTCGGACTTTGCCGGGCAGGCGCGCGCCGATATTACTATCGACGTAGATATCACTGACGGCGATGGTGAGACCGTTTTCACCGGAACCTTTACGTACGCACTGAGACCGAGGAAGTCATGAGCGAAAAACTCCTGCAGGTACTGGATGATGGTGTACTGACACTGACATTGAACCGGCCCGACAAGCTCAACGCTATTGATGAAGAAATGCTCGAGGCGCTGATTAGCTCGCTTGAGACGGCAGCAGCGGATGAGCAAACACGCGTCATTGTGCTGGCCGGTGCCGGGCGCGCGTTTTGCGGCGGCGCTGATATCGGCCAGATGCTGAAGCGCGACGCGGCCGACTGGGAGCGAATTGTCGATCGTTATCTCGACCCTATCCGTTCCATATCGGCAATGGGCACACCTGTTATCGCACGATGCCACGGCAATGTCGTTGGTGGTGGACTGGGTCTTGCGCTGGCGTGCGATTTTCGGATTGGCAGTGAAAATTCACGCTATTGCACACCGTTTGTGAAACTGGCGCTTGCGGGCTGCGATATGTCGGCAGGCTATTTCCTGCCGCATTTGGTAGGGCTTACACATGCGACCGATATGATGATGACCGCTCGTTTCGTCGAGGCGGAAGAGGCCAGGCACATCGGCCTGATTTCACGCCTTGTGCCGGATGATGAACTCGACGACGCAGTCGCCACATTGGCGCGGACCTTCGCGGACGGTCCTGCACGGACACTCGCATTCACCAAGCACGCGATACGACGCTCGCTTGATCGCGATATGGAGGCGGAATTCGATTACGAAATCTTTGCCCAGGTGCAGTGCCTGCAGAGTGAGGATCATCGTGAGGGGGTGGCAGCGTTTTACGAACGCCGGCCAGCGGTATTTCGAAAGGACAAGACGTGATTGATCCAACACTAAATGACGAAGAAGTTCAGTTTCGCGATTCGGTCCGCGCATTTGTTGACAAGGAGATCTTGCCGAATGCAACCGAGTGGGATCTGGCAGAAAAGTACCCGCGAGAGTTGTTGAGCAGCTTTGGTGAGCTTGGGTGGCTTGGCGTCACTTTCCCGGAGGCGTTCGGTGGCAGCGGAGGCGGGTCCGTGCTCTACGCTTTGATGTGTTCGGAACTGGCGCGAGGCTCGGCAGCGATTGCGCTGGGAATGTATGTGCATACGGCGCTGGCGTCCGCGGCCGTCCTTCACCTCGGCAGTGAGCAGCAGAAAAGCGACTTCCTGCCCGGTGCCATGACGGGCGACAAGATCGGTTGCTGGGCCTACGCCGAGCCCGGAGCTGGTTCTGACATTTCATCGGTATCGACCCGTGCCCGCCGTGATGGCGATGACTACGTACTGTCAGGGTCCAAGATGTACATCACCAATTCGCCATTCGCGGATTTCATGGTGGTGGTTGCGTCGACCGAGCCTGATCAGGGCATCAAGGGTCTGTCGCTGTTTATCGTTCAAAGCGATAATCCTGGCGTCAGCGTGAGCGCTCCGCTGAAGAAACTGGGTATGGGTGCTTCGGAAATGGCGGAAATTGTGTTCGACCAGTGTCGTGTCCCCGAATCGGATCGTCTCGGCCCGGAATCCGGCGGGTTTTTCGAGGCACTGAAGGTACTGACGCTCGGAAGAATCGCCAGCGCTGCATTTGGTGTTGGACTCGGTCGCGCAGCGCTTGAAACGGCATGGGCCTACTGTTCCGAGCGCGTGCAGTTTGGCAAACCGATTATCAAGCAGCAATTCGTTAGATTTACGCTTGCCGAGATGGCGACGCGGCTGGAAGCGGCCTGGCAACTGACGATGCACACGGCGCGCGTTGCCGATGCGGGCCATCGGCACGATCAGGAGGCGTCAATGGCCAAGCTGTTTGCGAGTGAAACCTGCACCTGGGTTTGTGAGCGAGCGTTACACTTGTGTGGTGCACAGGGGTATATGAGAGAAAGTGCGGCGCAGCGGTTTTACCGGGATTGCAAGGTCCTCGAATTGGGTGAAGGTACGAGTGAGATTCAACGGGAGACAATCGCCCGTTACCTGGGAGCATAACGAATGGGTGTAACAGAAAGACGGGAACGGGAGCGTGAAGCGCGCAAGACATCGGTACTGGATGCGGCGAGAACGCTATTACTGGAGCGCGGTTTCAACGGCACAACCACCAAACAGATCGCTGAGCGCTGCGAGTTATCAGAGGCGACGCTGTTTTTCTATTTCAGGAACAAGGATGAGATTCTCCTTTCACTGTTATTTGAGGGAATTACGTTTTGGGAGCAGGGTCTGCAAAAAATCGCGAGACTCAATATTTCTGCTGAGAAAAAGCTCCGGCGAATCTGGCAATTCTTTCAGGATGTCGGGTCGGAGCATCCCGAGTATTACTTTCTGTCAGCTAACCTTGCACGACCGCATGCAACACGGGACATCTCGGCGGAGATAAAGGAGCAAATCATTCAGCGCTCTGGCGCGAACTTCCAACGCTTGGCCGAGTTGCTCGAGGAAATAACCGGTCGATCCGATGGCCGGGTTTTAGCGGACGCGATGTGGGCGGCTTTCCTGGGGCTTACGGTGTTGCGTGACTCGCGCCGGAATCTCGACTCTGGACGGCATCCGACAAAGCGGGACTTTGACAGGGTATTTGACATTCTGAGCAACGGTTTCCTGCGGGACAGCGAAGGAGCCAGCCGTTGAATACGATGCTGGCGGCGCGTCTGGTAAAACCCGGTGATCCTCTGGTGATATGCGATGTTGATATCCCGGAGCCGGCGTTTGGTGAGGTTCTGGTCCAGGTCGAGGCCTGCGGACTTTGTGGTACTGACATCCATCTGGCAATTGATGGCGATCTGCCGGTGGAGCGGACACCAATCACACTGGGACACGAAGTGGCTGGCGTGGTTGTGCAGATTGGCACCGGCGTTACCGATTTCAAAAAAAATGATCGCGTTGCGATGTTCCCGTCAGCCGTGTGTGGGCGGTGCCGTTTCTGCAGAGTCGGTCGCGAATCATTGTGTGAGAACTCCAAAGTCTACGGCATGTCTCGCGACGGCGGTCTCGCCCAATATGTCGCGGCGCCAGCCAATTCACTGTTTCACCTGCCAGATGAGATCCCATTCGATATCGGGTCGATCGTAACTGATGGCGTATCGACTCCGTTTCACGCACTACGTAGCCGGGCAAAGCTGCGCGCTGGGGAAACCGTCGCCGTGGTTGGCTGTGGAGGGTTGGGTACGCACGCGATTATGCTGGCCAGGCTGATGGGCGCAGGCCTTGTTGTGGCAATCGATGTGCAGGCTGAGGCCCTTGAGCGTGCTGCCGCCCTCGGCGCGGACCTGACGATTAATCCAGCAGAACAGGATCCTTCGAAAGCGATTCGTGAACATACCGGCTTGCCGGGGGTTGATGTTGCGCTGGAATTCGTAGGCGGTAACGAGACGGTCAAAACCGCGTTACGTGTTCTGGACAAGACCGGACGAGCCGTTCTCGTTGGTGTTGGAATGGACCGACCGAGCCTGCCACCACTTGCTGTTTTCGTTGGCCGGGAACAGTCCGTTCTGGGCTCATTTGGCATGAACCGCTCCGACATAGAGGATCTCTATGCACTAATCGCGGCTGGAAGGCTGGATCTGACGAAAAGCGTTTCCGCGCGCTACCCGCTACGTTCGGTCAATGAGGCACTGCAACAGCTTGCCAGCAAAGATACCGGGGTTGTGCGGCTCGTGGTAGCGCCCCAGGAGAACAAGGGAGAAGTATGAAGACACGAATCACTGAGCTGTTGGGTATCGCACATCCCATTATCCAGGGCGGCATGCACTATGTCGGCTTTGCGGAGCTTGCTGCAGCTGTATCCAACGCTGGCGGGCTTGGCATCATTACGGGCCTTACGCAAAAAACTCCCGCTGACCTTGGCAATGAAATTGCTCGCTGCAAGGACATGACGGACAAGCCCTTCGGAGTTAACCTGACGTTTCTGCCAACGGTGACCTCACCGGATTACCCGGGCTATGTACGCGCCATCGTCGATGGTGGAGTGACCGTGGTGGAGACAGCCGGCCGCAACCCGCAAGAGGTGTTACCGCCGCTGCAGGATACTGGAATCAAAGTTATTCACAAGTGCACTTCGGTGCGTCATTCTCTCAAAGCACAGAGTATCGGTTGCGACGCCGTTTCAGTTGACGGCTTCGAGTGCGGTGGGCATCCAGGAGAGGACGATATACCCAACATGATTCTCCTGCCTCGCGCGGCCGACGAGCTTGAGATTCCCTTCATCGCTTCCGGCGGACAGGCGGACGGGCGCTCGCTGGTAGCCTCGCTCGCGCTGGGTGCCGAGGGCATCAATATGGGTACGCGTTTCATCGCCACACAAGAGGCACCGGTGCACGAAAATGTGAAGCGAGCCATTGTGGCGGCCAGCGAACTCGACACGCGCCTGATAATGCGACCGCTGCGTAACACAGAGAGAGTACTGACAAACGCCGCGGTAGAGAGGATCCTTGAAAAAGAGCGCGAGCTCAATTCGAACATTCAGTTTGAGGATATCGTCGAAGAGGTAGCTGGCGTGTATCCGAGGATCATGAAAGAGGGGGACATGGATGTTGGAGCGTGGTCCTGCGGCATGGTGGCGGGCCTAATTCACGATCTTCCCACTTGCAGGGAGCTGATCGATCGGATTATGTCCGAGGCAGAGACCATTATCGATACGCGTCTACATGATCTTTTGAGTGCAAGTTCTGCGGTGTGAACCGTATTCACGACGCA
>JAJFKQ010000043.1 GCA_021773155.1 Woeseiaceae bacterium
GGTATCAAAACCGCAGGGCCTTCCCTCACCACACCACTGCGCGCTTCTGGAGATTCCGACCTCAAGCGACTTCAACGGCCGGAAGTTCACTCTCAGGCCAAAAAACCGTGCGTTGGGAATAGCACGCGCTCCTTCGAGTTGCCCCCAGATCGCGTTCATTGTCCAGGGGCCGATCCAGCTTAACCATTTCGACTGGAAGGCCGTTGTTTGATTGCGCCCGATCGTTAGTGCGGGAATCGGCCGGGCATTATTCGACAGGATCAGGCTGCCATCCCAGCCCGGACCCCACCAGCGATCCATCGTGCTCGCGGCGACCGACCAATTGCCAAAGTCCACCCCGATCTGACTGCCGTCACCACGGACGTCTTCGCCGTCTGAAGGTTGATCGACATAGGATGCATTCAGGTCGATGCTCAGGTGCCTGCCGAACCACGAGTAGCCCGCAGCGATCTCGCCTTGTTCGCGTGGTGAATTCGAGAACCCGCGAATCTGTGCAGAATCTCGCGCCACAGAAAGATGGCCAACGACTGAATGCCGGCCTCTTTGCGCTTCGCGCTGTGCTCTTGCCAGGATACGCTCGAAGGTCGGCACTACCGCATTGGGTATTACTATGTCCTCGGCTTTGGTCCTCTCAAGATCTGCGAGCAACGCGTCCCAGGACAGGGGCCATGTGGTTACGGGGCCCGAGATCGCGCCGTAGTCGGCGAGCACCTGAATATCGTGGCGCAGACCCATGTCACCGGGGGCGGCCAGTGGTGCTGCTAGTGCGGTCGATGACGCTAGAAAAGCGTACGCGATTAGTAGTGTTTTTGATGTTTTTTGCATGCTACCGATGATCGCTCCAAGGCTGAGGGATGGTAGCAGATAGGTCGCGCCCCTGGGAGCGCTCTTGCGATCAGCGATGTTTGGCCACCGCAAGCGTAATAAACGGCATTTCAGCGATAAATGTTGTTCGCCGTTGCGATCCAACCCTCCTATCCTATTGCCGAACGTTGATGCCAACCGAGAGTATTTGTTTAACGTACAACTAGTTGTGCTTGACACAACTATTTTCAGGGGTAACATGTAGCATGGCGATCAAGACTTGGGCGTGTAATCTAAGCCGTGAACTGTTTGAGCGCAAGCGCAATGGAATAGTGCCGCCGAACGTCGTACGGCGAGCCAGAAGAAAGCTCTTATTAGTTGACGCAGCGGCCGAAATCGCGTTTTTACGGGTTCCCCCTGGCAACAGACTCGAAAAACTCAAGGCTAATCGCACGGGCCAATGGAGCATACGGATCAACGACCAGTTTCGTATTTGTTTTATTTTTAGAGCAGGCGATGCCTATCAGGTCGAGATTGTTGACTACCACTAGTGTGAGAATATTTTTATGACGAAGTTTGCACCCATTCATCCCGGTGAAATATTGCAATCCGAGTTTCTCGATGAACTTGGTATCACTCCCTACATGCTCGCAAAGAACACCGGCATCGATAAAGGCAATCTGTCGCGGATTATTAACGGCAAGTCTGCTATTTCTGCCGACGCCGCTCTGCGTCTCGGCCGGTTTTTTGGTACATCTCCGGAGTCGTGGATGAATTTGCAAAGTCGGTATGATTTGGAGGTTGCGAAGGATCGTGGGCTGTGGCGGATTGAGCGGGAGGTGCAATCGTATGAATCACTAGTGCAGGGATCAGCCAGAACGTGAATCCCACCGTTTTTCACGAGCGCGGATACCGGTTCTTCTTTTTTTCGCCGCAATTGATCTACACAGTGCCTTACACAGTGCCGGTGTTCACTTATTTACTTATCGATCTACCGGCCTACACAGTGCCGGTGTTCACTTATTTACTTATCCGCCCAAAAACTCCCGTGTCTCCAGTCATCGCAATGCGGCTAGTCTAGGCACTGCCTTTTTTCACTGTCAGGCCCATGCCAAGAAAACCCCGACTGCACGTGCCCGGCGGTCTGTATCACGTCATTTTGCGCGGTAACAACCGTCAAACCATATTTTTTGATGGCGATGATCGGCATCGCTGGGAATCGTTGATCGAAGTTGGTCTCGGTGTATATATGCACCGTATTCATGCCTATTGCTGGATGACTAACCATGTGCACATGGCGATTCAATGTCATGAGCAACCTTTGTCGGGCTTCATGCGCTTCATTGCGAGTCAATACTCGAGGGCGACCAATAAGAAAATGCATCGTACGGGGCATCTGTTCGAACGACGACACCGCGCGATTCTCGTACAAGCTGATTCGTATTTGAAGGAACTCGTTCGGTACATTCATCTGAATCCGATACGCGCCGGAATGGTCGACGCCATAGAGGACTATCC
Source organism: Woeseiaceae bacterium (assembly GCA_021773155.1). GTDB lineage: Bacteria > Pseudomonadota > Gammaproteobacteria > Steroidobacterales > Woeseiaceae > UBA1847. Next base: position 2,323 of record JAJFKQ010000043.1, read on the forward strand.
GTGGTGCAGCCATCAGGCATATTTGAGCGAAAACCCGCCGCCCTGGCTGACCCGCAATTGGGTCCTGTCAGCATTCGGCGAATCTCTCGACGACGCCCGTCGTCAATACGCCCGCTTCGTGCAAGCTGAATGCCCGACTTCAATTCGGAAGAATTTTAGCGACGGATCGGATAAAGATCATCGAATTCTCGGTGACGACGGTTTCTTTGCTTCGCTCGAACTTCAGGCAATTCCACCGAAGGCGCAGCAAACCCTGGAAGAGCTCACCCAGATTATTTGCCAGAAACACGATGTATCTGTTGCCGAGCTGAAATCCCCATCCCGGGAGCGACGCTACGCCGCAATTCGGGCCGAAGTCGGGCTGGCTGCTGTCGAGGACGGAGTTGCGTCAAACGCTGAACTCGCAAGATACTTCAATCGAAATCAGTCTGGAATGTCGCGAGCGATAAGCCTGCTGCGACGGAAGTCCAAATAAGTAAACAAGTGAACACCGGCACCAATACTCACCAATACTCAAATAAGTAAACAAGTGAACACCGGCACCAATACTAAATAAGTAAACAAGTGAACACCGGCACCAATACTAAACAAGTGAACACCGGCACCAATACTACAGGCACCAATACTACAGGCGAGCTGCTGCCAGTTTCTTACCCAGTTCCACGCCCCACTGGTCAAATGAGTCGATGCCCCAGATGACGCCTTCAACGAAGACCTTGTGTTCGTAGAGTGCGATGAGCTGGCCGAGGACTTCTGGCGTGAGTTTTTCGTATCTGATGGTGTTGCTGGGCTTGTTACCGGAATGCACACGATACGGCTCGATCTTTTCGTCTGTCGTGCCATCCATCAACGCCTCTGCCTGAGCTTCACAGTTGGCGGTGGCCAGGTCTGACGATTTAGACAGCAGGAAATCTACAGGGACGAGTCGCGTTCCCTGGTGCAGCAATTGATAAAAGGAATGCTGCGCGTTATTGCCCGCCTCGCCCCAGATAATCATCCCGGTGTCACAACGCACGGGTTTGCCATCCATGCGTACGCTCTTGCCGCTCGATTCCATTTGCAGCTGCTGCAAGTAAGCCGGAAACCGGTCGAGTCGATTGTCGTACGGCAATATCGCCTGACTTTGCGCA
>JAJFKQ010000044.1 GCA_021773155.1 Woeseiaceae bacterium
GGTTCAAGTCCTCTTCTCGGCACCAAATAAAGACAATGGCTCCCTCCGGGGAGCTTTTTTTGAGGTCGGGGTCGTCTGATTAGTGCCCAGGGGAACTGCTCTGGTTGACCGGGCAACCGTTGTGGCTATCACGTAGATATTTCGTTGCTCTCATATGGTCTCATGGTCATTGAGACGTACCATAATCAACGGCGTATCGTGCATATGAACATCAGTGCATTCCGTGAATTCGAGGTTTCGACCAATGAGTTGCGGACATCTTGCGACTTGCAGGCCGTGGGATTCGAGACCAGCGCAGATTTTCCTCCCGAAGAGCGACGCCTCGGGCAACAGCGTGCCATCGACGCCATACGATTCGGTCTCCAGATTCGAGACGACGGTCACAACGTGTTCGTCCTTGGCCCCACAGGCAGCAACAGGCATCATCTCGCCGAAGAATTGGCCAAAGAGTGTGCATCGAGCAAATCGCCGCCCGGCGACTGGTGCTACGTCAATAACTTTGCAGATCCTGAAAGGCCTCACAATTTGTACTTTCCGCCAGGGCGCGGCAAGAACTTTCGCAAAGATATGCTCGACCTGATCGAGGATTTGCACGCTGCTATTCCCGCTGCGTTCGAGAGTGACGACTATCGCGCGCAGTTGAAAGCTCTTGAAGAAGAATTCCAGAAAGAAGTCGACGCGCATTGGCATAGCTTTGAAGATCACGCCAAAAGCGAAAACATCGCCATTCTGCAAACGCCGACCGGTTATGTGCTGGCTCCGATCCGTGACGGCAAAGTCATCAATGATAAAGAGTTCGCCAAGCGGCCCGCCGCGGAACGTAAGGCGGTTCAGGAAGCAATCGACCGTTTGAGCGAAGAACTGCAAACGCATATCGAGCAGATTCCGAAGCTGCAGAAGAAGCACCGGGAACTGGTTAAATCTCTCAATCGCAAAGTCACCGAGCACGCCGTTGGCGTGTCGCTCTCTGAACTGATGGAGAAATACCGCACTCTGCCTGCCGTTGTTGCTTACCTCGGCGAAGTTCGCAATGACATTATCGAAAATGCCGACGACTTCCAGGCACCGGAGTCCTCGCCATTACCGTTTCTGCGGACCAGTGAGTCCCGGTCCTTCAGCCAGTACGAGGTCAACCTGGTCGTCAGCAACGATGAGGAAGCTGCTGCGCCGATCATTTTCGAGCCCAATCCCCACTACACCAATATCATCGGCAAGATTGAGCACCGGGCCGAGATGGGTGCCCTCTTTACCGACTTCCGCATGATCCGACCGGGGGCTCTGCTGGCGGCCAATGGCGGCTACCTGATCCTCGATATACACCGTATCTTAAGCCGTCCGTTCATCTGGGAGGCCCTGAAGCAGGCACTGTTCGCCAAACAAGTGCGCATCGAATCACCGGGCGAGTCGTATGGCTTCGTCAGCACCGCCACATTGCAGCCCGACCCGATCCCACTTGATATCAAAGTGATTCTGATCGGCGAACGCCGGCTGTATCACCTTCTGGCGATCTACGACAGTGAGTTTTACGACCTCTTTAAAGTGGCAGCCGACCTCGATGATGACCTGGAGCGCAGCGGGGAAAATGTCGAGGCCTATGCATCGCTAATCGCCGCCCGAATCCGCGAGAAAAAACTGCTGCCGTTCGGCCTCGGAGCAATGCAAAGAGTCGTGGAACAGCGTGCCAGGCGAGCAAATGACAGCGAAAGGCTTTCAATGCACATGGGTTCTCTCGAGGATCTTCTGACGCAGTCGGACTTCTGGGCACGGCAGCGGGATGCGAAGACCGTCGATGCGAGCGACGTTGTGAAAGCGATTGACGAGATGGCTCGCCGGCTGGGTCGGCTGCGGTCACGAATCAACGATGCGATCCAGCGAGATATGCTGCTTATCGACACCGAGGGGACTTGCATCGGCCAGGTAAACGGCCTGTCCGTGACCGATCTTGGGGAGTATCGCTTCGGGCATCCCGTAAGAATTACGGCAACGACCCGCATTGGCTCGGGTCGGGTTGTGGACATCGAGCGGGAAGTTAAACTCGGCGGCCCCATTCACTCAAAAGGTGTCATGATCCTGGCCTCTGCCGTGTCATCGCGTTACGCCAGGGACGTTCCGCTTTCGCTGCACGCAAATATCGTCTTCGAGCAATCTTATGGCGGTGTCGAGGGTGACAGCGCATCAGTCGCTGAACTTTGTGCCCTGTTGTCATCACTATCTGATGTACCTATCCGCCAAAACATCGCCGTGACTGGCTCGACCGATCAGCTCGGCCGCATCCAGGTTATCGGCGGCGTCAACGAAAAGATCGAAGGCTTTTTCGATGTTTGTAAAGAGAGAGGGCTTGACGGAACCCATGGCGTCATCATTCCGCGCGACAATGTTAAACATCTGATGTTGCGCGAAGATGTCGTCGAAGCCGTTGAACAGGGGCGGTTCAAGGTCCTCGCGGTGAAAAGCGTTGACGAGGCGCTCTCTATTTTGACGGATGTCGAGGCGGGCCAGCGCGATGACGAAGGTGAGTTCCCCAAGGATTCGGTGAACGATCGAGTCGAACGGCAGCTGGTCCGTTACGCGGAGCTGCGCAAGACATTCGCGGAGGGCTCTAACGACGATGAGAAAGAGTGAGCAGGAAATGTCCATAGAGCGTGTCGTCATCGCGGTCACCGAGCTTGCGCCGGTGCAGCAGATGTGGGACGAAGCGCTGCAATTCCTTGAGGAATCGCGGGCTGAACTCCACGCCCTGTTCGTGGAAGACGAGCGATGGCACCGCGCCGCAAGCTTGCCGTTTACACGCGAGATCTCACGCGTCAGTGGCATGGATGCGGACTTCACGATGCAGCGCGCCATCGAGCTGCATACAGAAGCCATTGATCGCGCGCAGCAGCAACTGCAACAGCTGGCCGCCGAATCAGAACACGAGCTGGCGTTCGAGGTGCTGGCGGAATCGGATCAGGAGCGAATCAGGGATCTCGTGGCGGGTGCCCAGTGCGTCGTCATAACACCGGCTCTGGCCGATCAGCCGGTGTTCAGAGAGCTGAAGAAGCTGGGCTGCCGAGTCCTGCTGATCGACATCGAGCATCCGGGCACAACATCGACTGGCTCCTGGTCAATTTCCAATAACTGTTTTCACGAAGAGCAATAGTATTAAGCCCAATACGAACATGCCACAATCGCCTCTCGATCCGGTCGCATTGCCGTATTTCATATCATCAGGGCACTTACCATAATGAAGTAAATGGACAGGCTCGCCACGTCCTGGATGATCGTACATATGGGTCCACTACCCAGTGCCGGGTCAAACCCGAAACGCTTGAATGCCCATGGCAGTCCGAATCCGACGACAGCTGAAACTGTCCCGCCTATTAACACCGCGAGTCCGACAGCCAGTGACAGCAGGGCATTACCAAAAAAAAGAAACACCAAAATGTAAGAGGTCAGGCCGAGCGATGCACCAATCGCCATTCCAATAACCAGTTCATCCTGAAGGAGCCCCGTAATGGGAACATCCTCGGCGGACAAACCACGGACTGCCACCGAAACCGCCTGAGTTCCGATCGCCCCGGCGATATAGACGAGAGCCGGTACAAAAAAAGCGACCGCCACGTTGGCCGAAAATGATTGTTCAAATCTCGCCATAACGAACGTGATGATGGACGATGCAAACAACCCAAAAACCAGCCAGGGGAGTCGGCGGCGAAATCTGTCAAACAAGGGAGCATTCAGTGCAACAGCCGGTCCATGCTCGTGGGGTGCAATGCCTGCGAGGCGTTGCAGATCTTCCATATGCTCGGCTCGAAGTATCTTAAACAAAGCCTCTGGAGGCACCGCGCCAATCAGCTTTTTCTCGTCATCGACCACCGGGACAGCGATCATGTTGAGCTGCATGGCAAGCACAGCAATTTGCTCTTGGTCGTCTTCGAACCCAACGGTTTCGTGCTCTGGCTCCATGATCTCCCCAATTTTTTGTTCACTATTGGCAAAAAGGTCGTTGATTCGGACAATCCCTTCGAGCTGGCCTTCGGCATCGGTGACGAACACGGCATCGGCGCACTCAAACTTCTGTCCGCGGAGAGACTGGATAACCGTACTCACGGGCATGTCCGTAGTGGCCCGCGGAATTCGCGTGACCATATTCGAAGCGGCGGTTTCCCGTGTAGAGGCTGTGCTTGGTGAGTTCTCGGTTGTCATGATCGCCTATGTAGGGAAAGTGAGGATTCCCTTAGCTTATAGGTTCAAACGCAATGAAAGAAACGTCATTTTTACTCTCGACGACCTTGACTGAGGCAGGAAGCGCGTAACACGTTCCTGGCCAGCCGACATTCGGACACGTGTTAGTTCCTCGAATAATAGGCCTTGTCGGGAATAACGTGCCGCACGCCCCCTTGGGGATTCGATGAGTCGCCTGTGTAACGGGGAATTAAGTGGATGTGGACATGG
>JAJFKQ010000045.1 GCA_021773155.1 Woeseiaceae bacterium
GGCGAAACTGGGTCAGGCTCAAAGTCAGATGGTGCTGGGTGAGGAAATTCACCCCGGCCTGGCGGGTTCGACTTTCGCGGTGTCTTCAACGACGGGTACAAATGGCATCGAAATCAGCGAAGTTCAGGAGGGTACGCCTGCCGCTCAACGGGGGCTGCGTACTGGTGACTTGATTACCCACGTCAATCGTATTCAAGTTCAGAATTTGCAGGACTTCAGAGAAGTTGCCTCGCGCTACGATATCCTGTTCCTGAATGTACGCCGCGGCGACAGAGCGTTGATGCGTCAAATTCGCTAGTGGTCCAACAAGTATTGGGGCTCATCAATGCGGTAACTGCCTGGGATGGTGGGCAAGAGCCGAGTCAGCGAATGCGATCCTGTGTTCGAATATCTGGATGCCGCAAGTCGCTGGCCGATAACGCCGCTTCGCGTCTATCAAAATCCATTTCCGCCAATTTGTTCGCCTCAGTGTAGAAGCACTGGAGATTCTTTTCGCACTTCAGATACAACGCTCTGAATGACGGCAACCGGCCTTCATAAAGCGTCATCGATATCAATCGAGCGTTGTTCAGCTCACCACTGAGCCAGCCCGACCCATCTCTGCCACTTTGCTGCAACTCTGCGGCGACCTCTTCTGACAGCGTCTTGAGGCGTTCGCGTTTGAGCTTGCGCTTCTGCAAGACTTCAACATCAGACGCGTATACCGTATCGAGATCAGCCCTGGCGACCGCAACCAGCTGCAGCAACGACTGCTGCAACTCCCGGCCGGCAATATAGTTGGCCATCCTTTTTTCTTCACCGCGTGATTCCAGCCAGCGTTTGACACCGATTTCTTCCACGGCCGTCGCGAACGATTCATTGAAGGCCGAGTCATCTTTCACGTAAACCACCTGATGCGCCAGCTCATGAAATAGCACAGCAACGAGGTCAGTATCATCCCAGCGCATCATCGTATTCAGGATTGGGTCATTGAAATTGCCCAGTGTCGAGTATGCGGCGACACCACCAACCGCGACATCAAATCCGTCGTCGGACAGCCGTTTTGATTCGCCTGTCGCATCATCTTTTGAGAAGTAGCCGCGATAACTCACGCAACCCGCAACAGGAAAACACCATTGCTTCGGCGTCAATGAGAATTCCGGGGCGGCGAAAACGTTCCACACGACGTAGTCACGCTCGAGATCAGCGTACGTCCGGTAGCTCTTGTTGTCCGGTAAGCCGAGGACTTCAACCGAAAAGTCCCGCGCTTCATTCAGGAGACGCAGTCTGGCTACCAGGTCCGGCGAGGTATCCGGATCCTCGATGACCTCGACTATCGGCTCTCGCTTGCGCATGACCTCCCATTGGCCCGACGCAGCTTGCATGTAGTAGCAGCCCGTCAGTGGCACACATAACAACAGCAACAGAAAATATCTCGACATACGCCAACTCTGCTGGCTCGGCGGCCGAAACGTCAACTGCTATTGTCAGTTACACTCCTGCGATGCAGGTCTATCTCGTCGGTGGCGCTGTTCGTGATGAGCAGCTGGGCATCCCGCACAAGGAGCGGGACTGGTGCGTCGTGGGCGCGACGCCCGATGAACTTTTGGGAGAGGGTTACCAACAGGTCGGCAAGGATTTCCCGGTATTCCTGCACCCGAAAACCAAAGAGGAATACGCTCTCGCCCGAACGGAGCGGAAAACAGCGCCCGGCTATCACGGTTTCGCTTTCGACTTTTCGCCTGATGTATCCATCGAAGACGATCTCTCTCGCCGTGACCTGACGATCAACGCGATCGCAAAAGACGACGATGGCAACCTGATCGATCCGCACGGAGGTCTGCAGGACATCGAACATCGAGTCCTGCGCCATGTTTCTGATGCTTTCGGTGAGGACCCTGTCCGAATTCTTCGCGTCGCTAAATTTGCAGCGCGATTTGCAAAGCATGGATTCTCCATTGCAGGAGAAACGATCGCACTCATGCGCCGCATGGTTGAAGATGGCGAAGTCGATGCGCTCGTCCCTGACCGCGTGTGGAAGGAAACTGAAGCAGCGCTACGCGGAACAAATAGTCGCGTCTATTTCGAAGTACTGCGCAACTGCGGGGCGCTCGATCGCCTGTTTCCCGAAGTCGACGTATTATTCGGAATACCACAGCCCGAGAAATGGCATCCCGAGATCGATACTGGCCTGCACACGATGATGGTTCTCGATCAGGCCGAACTCGCCAGCAATGATCTCTCAATCCGCTTTGCCGCACTGACTCACGACCTGGGTAAAGGCACCACACGCGAAGATGATCTGCCGAGCCACCCGGGGCACGAGGTGCGAGGCGCCAAGCTCATACGTGACATGGCTGACCGATTACCTGTTCCGGGAGCCTGTCGTGATCTCGGCATAATGGTTGCGGAGTTCCATACACATTGCCACCGGGCACTGGAATTGCGCGACAAGACCATCCTGAAAATACTTGAAAAAACCGATGCGTTTCGCCGTCCTGAGCGTTTTGAAAAGTTTCTGGTCGCCTGCGAAGCCGATGCAAGAGGCCGCGGCGGACTTGAGAACCGACGCTACCCACAAGCCGATTTTGTGCGTGGCGCATTTGCAGCGGCATCCGCTGTTGACGCGGGCGCCATTGCGAAGGAGTTCGATGGAGCGAAGATCCCTGTAGCGATCCAAAAAGCACGTAAACGTGCAATAGCCGACTTCAGGAAATCAGTTTCTCTACTTTAGACCAAGGCGTAGAGAATGAAAGCGGCCAGAATTAATCGGTAAATCGCAAATGGTGCCAGGCCAACACGGGTCACCACGCGCATGAAGAACTCGATACTGGCGTAGGCAACTACACAAGATACCAAAGCGCCTAGTCCGAGCTGGCCCCAGGCGACGGGCTCACTGCCAGACATCAATTCAAGAAATTTGTAAGCGGCCGCCAGTAAGATCACCGGCGCCGATAGTAAGAATGAAAATCGCGCAGCATCCGTGCGCTCGAAGCCGAGAATCCGCGCCGCGGTAATTGTGACCCCTGATCTTGAAGTCCCGGGCACCAAAGCGAGTGCCTGTGCACAGCCAATAATGAATGCATCTTTGAATCCGACACCGGCCATGTTTCTTTCACGGCGTCCGAAGCGATCTGCCAGTGCCATTAGAATCCCGTAGCCGGCAAGCGTGTAAACAATAACAGCAGGATCACGAAGATTTTGCTCAATCCAGGACGCAAACAACAAGCCCGCCAGCGCGGCTGGAATGGTGCCCAATGCGATGGCCAACGCCATTCGCGATTCCGGTGTCTTGATATTGCCACTTACCGCCTGCGCTCCACCTGCAAGTAGCGCGGCGATATCATTGCGAAAAAAAATACAGACAGCGGCCAGTGAGCCAAAATGCACCGCGACATCGAACGCCAGTCCCTGGTCCGCCCACTCAAACAGGTACGGCACCAGTACCAGGTGGCCTGAACTCGAAATCGGCAAGAATTCTGTCAGCCCCTGAACGATCGCGAGAATGATAACTTGAAGTGTGGTCAAAGAACCTGTGTCCTGTCAGCAAGATGAAACGTCGATGGTGTGTCCATCGCGCCGCGCCCTAAGGCAATACATTTGAAGTTCTCACCCATTTCACCGGGAAGAGTAAGTGTTTTGATCTGGCCGGACAATTCCAGCTGCCTCGGCAACGGTAACTCCGTGAAGCCCTGCATTTCGATCTCAAGTCCACCACCCATAAGAAATTGCGATTGTGTCTGATAACCAAGCAGGTCGAAACCGTTCGACACAGCAGCACCGGCAATGCTGGAGAAATCGACCCAGGCAGTCAGGTCCTGAATTCCAGCGTATATCAGCGCATTATTGTGCGCGTGATGGCGGAAGTGACACCGCAACCAGCCTTCTGTTCTGTCTGTCGCGTAATACTCCCGCTGTGAAACGCCGTAATCGAACAGGAAAACTGCACCACGCCGCAGACTGTTCGCCAGCGCGTCTATCCATCGTGGCGCTGCCAGCGAAACCTCGGAGGTGTAGCCATTCTCCAGCGTTCGACCGATTTCGGCCTCGATCGCAATCACCGCTGACTCAAGCAGCTCCGGCGCTGCTCTTTCTGTCCAAACGAATCTTTCCGCCTCCAGCGAGACACAAAGCTGCGACACACCGGACCCTCGCCGTACGAACCGCTCAACTGGCAACGCATCGAGTACCTCATTGGCGATGATTACCCCTTCAAAATCCCGCGGCAGATCGGATATCCATTGCACCCGATCCGCGAGCTGCGGTATCTGGGCCTGCATGCGTTGTTTCTGCCTCTCCTGCAGGTCAGCCGATACCTCCAGAATCTGGTAGGAATCGGGCAGCGCTCCCAGTTCTTCCAGTGCCGTGAGCATGTCCACGGCCAGCTTGCCACTGCCTGCGCCAAACTCGAGAATTTCGCCGCCTTCGATTTCACCCAGGACCTCAGCAGACTGCCTCGCCAATACCCTGCCGAATACCGATGAGATCTCCGGCGCGGTAATAAAGTCGCCGTCGACACCGAACTTCGTGGCGCCGGCCGTGTAGTAACCGAGTCCTGGCGCATACAGCGCCTCTTGCATGAATTGAGCAAAACTTATCTGGCCACCAGCGGCGTCTATTCTTGCTCGAATGTGATCGCTGACCCGAGCGCAATGCTTGGCGCTCAGTTCGTCCGGTTGTGGCAATGATGCGGGCTGTTCGTGTTGCATGTACGAGATAAAGTCTTTATGAATGATTCCATGCCAGAACAGACACTCAATGACAAAGTTATCCTCGTCACCGGCGCTGCCCGTCGAATCGGCGCGGCTATTGTGACATGCCTGCACGAAAACGGCGCACGTGTTGCGATTCATTATCGCGGCTCAGCCGACGAAGCCGAGAGTCTGGCGAATCACCTCAATAGTCTGCATGCTGATTCAGCGGCGGTTTTTCAGGCCGACCTGCTGAACGTCGAGGCCATAACATCACTCGTCGATGCCGTCGTCGAATGGGGCGGACGACTTGATGGTCTCGTGAATAACGCATCCGGTTTTTATCCGACCCCTGTCGGCACTATTACGGAATCGCATTGGGACGAACTCATCGGCAGCAATTTGAAAGCACCGCTTTTCCTGTCGCAGGCAAGCGCCGATCATTTGCGTGACGCCAATGGGGCGATCATTAATATTGTCGACATACACGCAGAGAGACCGCTACGCGATCACGCCGTGTACGGTTCGGCTAAAGCAGGGCTCGCCATGCTGACGAGGTCGCTGGCAAAAGATCTTGCGCCGAATGTTCGCGTCAATGGCGTCTCACCGGGCGCCATACTCTGGCCAGAGAACGGCATGACTGAATCCGTGCAGCAGAGCATTTTGGAGCAAATCCCGCTGGCGCGGGCTGGCAACCCGCAGGATATCGCGGGATGTGTGCTGTACTTGCTACGGGATGCCACCTACGTAACCGGCCAGATCATATCGGTAGACGGCGGTCGCTCAATCAGTTAACGGAATCCCTTACCGGGCAATGCTCACCGCTTTCAGAGGGTGGCTCGACACATCAAATTCCTGCCAGTGTTCGAGCATGGTCTTGCCTGTCACAGGATGCACCTGGTCCGGTGCGAGCTCTGCCAGCGGGCGCAGCACAAAGCTGTATCGCAAGATATCATCGCGCGGCACACGAACTGGCCGCTCGTTTATAACAAGATCGTCGTAGAGCAACAGGTCTATATCGAGCGTACGTGACCCCCACTTATCACCGCCGCGAACCCGGCCCGCAAGATCATGAATAAGCTCTATAGCATCGCAAACTTCCAGTGGTGAATCATCGCACTGCAGACGCACCGCGAGATTCAGAAAGTCTGCACCTTCAAAGCCAACGGCGGCACTCCGATAAGTCGCAGACACCGCGAGCTCGCCATAGCGCCTTTCCAGTTCACGAATCGCCAGCCTCAGATTGGCTTCAGGTGACTCGTTACTGCCCAGCCCGAGATAGACAGTCGCCATCAGGTCGTTTGTTCGCCACGTTCGATCAATACACCGACAGCTTTCGAGCCCCGGATCGCGCCGGGCTTGTTAACACGCACTTTGACCCACGCAACACCGAACTCCTCGCGAATGATCGCGGCGATGCGCTCGGCCAGTGTCTCAACCAGTTGAAAGCTGGAGTCAGCTACAAATTCCTGAATGCGTTTCGCGACCAGCTTGTAATTCAATGTATCAACGACGTCGTCCGTTGCCGCGGCCTTCGCGATATCGGCACTCATTTCCAGATCGATGACGACGGTCTGGCGAATGCGGCGCTCCCATTCCCAAATACCAATGATCGTATCGATCTTGAGTTCGCTGAGAAAAATCTTGTCCATAGTCCCTTATCCCTGATTCAGGTCGCCGCTGGCACATCCAGGGTATCCAGCGACCATCTGGCTTGCGCCCTTATTTCGGTTGCCGACCGGGCTTCAGATAGTCGCAACGCACCGGCGACAGCGATCATCGCACCGTTATCGGTACAAAACTCAAGACGCGGGTAGAAAACCTCGCCCGAAAACCGCGTCGTGATTTCGCTGCGCAACAGGCGATTGGCGCCGACCCCACCCGCAACAACAATTCTATCCAGCCCCTCCGCCTCCGCGGCCTTGACAGCTTTCCCAACCAGCGTGTCGACTGCCGCGCGTTGAAATGAGGCCGCGATATCAGCACGGCGATTATCGATCTCACCCGCCGCTTCAGCTTTCCTGACCTCAAGCATCACTGCAGTTTTTAGTCCGCTGAAACTGAAATCCAGATTTGGTTTGTTGAGCATAGGTCGTGGAAAGGGGTAAGCCTGTTCGTCGCCCTCTTCGGCCAAAGCCGCGAGCAATGGTCCACCCGGGTAGCCGAGACCCAGGAGTTTCGCCGTCTTGTCAAAAGCTTCGCCGGCAGCATCGTCCAGGGTGCTACCGAGAATTTGGTAGTCGCCAAGCTCCCGCACGGCGATCAACATCGTGTGCCCGCCAGAGACCAAAAGCGCCAGAAACGGAAATTCCGGCGGATTTTCCTCAAGCATCGGCGCCAGCAGGTGGCCCTCCATGTGATGCACCGCTACAACCGGGCAATCCCAGGCCAGACCCAGTCCATTCGCCATTCCACCGCCAACCATCAGCGCGCCCACCAGCCCCGGACCCGCCGTATACGCAATCGCATCGGGCTTTTCGATACCCACCTCATCCATAACCTGTTGAATTAATGGCAAAAGCATCCGGACATGATCACGGGAAGCGATTTCTGGAACGACACCCCCGTAGACGGTATGCAGGTCCACCTGGCTGTGCAGCGCGTGCGCAATGAGCCCGCGTTCGGCGCTGAATAGCGCGACTCCGGTCTCATCACAGCTGGTTTCAATTCCGAGGGTTATTTTTGAGGCAGTCATAGGCAGCGAATCATAACCCGAACCCTTTGCAAACCGCCAAATCCGGCGTTATTATACGCGGCTCAGTCCCGGCCAAGTGCCGGGTTTATTTATGTCTGGACGGAATACCTGAACAATGCCAAGTGTTCGACTAAAAGAAAACGAGTATTTTGACGCTGCACTGCGTCGCTTCAAACGTGCCTGTGAAAAGGCCGGGATCCTTACTGAGCTTCGTCGTCGTGAGTACTATGAGAAGCCCACACAGGAAAGAAAGCGTAAGAAAGCTGCGGCCGTCAAGCGACATCTAAAGCGCATATCTCGCGACGAAGCAAAGCGCAAGCGCCTTTACTAAGTCGGGCAACGCTGCCGCACCGATGTCCATGAAAGGCCAAATCACAGAAGATATGAAGTCTGCCATGAAGGCCGGTGACAAAGACCGGTTGAAAGTGGTGCGCCTTATTCTTGCTGCGATTAAACAGATCGAGGTCGATACACGCACCGAACTCGACGATGCTGCAGTGCTTGCCGTGATAACCAAGATGGTCAAACAGCGCCGCGATTCGATCGAAGCGTTCGAAAAAGGGGATCGTGAAGATCTTGCCGCAATTGAACGCGCCGAAATCCTCGTGCTGGAAGACTACCTGCCGGAGCGGCTTTCCGCTGCGGATCTGGCGGCCATGGTTGACGAAGTGATTCAGTCAACCGGTGCCGAAGGCATTCGGGATATGGGCAAGGTCATGGGCCTGATTAAGGCGAAAGCAGCGGGTAGGGCCGACATGGGCGCAGTTAGCGCCACCGTCAAAGAGCGGCTGTCTGCCCTCTAGTACCAGCGACCACATTGGCGCGCTTTTTGCGCTCTGGCAAAGCCTGTTTATTAGGCTATGCTTCAAAAAAACAAGAATCCCTCAAAGACCCGACGGAAGTCGGGCGACGTTTGAATTGATATGGCCGGATTAATCCCTCAGGACTTCATCAATGATCTGATCGCGAGAGCAGATATTGTTGAGGTTGTGGGTCGCCGGACCCAGTTGAAAAAGGCCGGCCGTGAATACAAGGCCTGCTGCCCTTTCCACGATGAAAAAACGCCGTCATTTACGGTTAGCCCGGGAAAGGGTTTTTACCACTGCTTTGGCTGCGGCGCCCACGGCACGGCGATCGGATTCCTCATGGAGTTCGATCACATGAGTTTCGTTGAAGCGATCGAATCATTGGCGAGCTCAATGGGTGTGGAGGTTCCACGCAGCGAGAGCGACCAGCCGACGAGACGCTATGACGAGCTGTTTTCACTGATGGATACGGTCGCTCGCCATTGGCAGTCCTGCCTCAAAGAGACGCCAGAGGCGGTCGAGTACCTGAAGGAACGTGGCATCGACGGCTCGACCGCGAAACGATTCGGCATCGGCTACGCACCTGACGGCTGGAGTAACGTGCTCGACAAGTTCGGAAAGTCAGAAGAAGCCGCAGAAAGACTGCTCGCAACGGGGCTAATTATTCGCAAGGATAATGGCAAACACTATGACCGTTTTCGAGATCGCGTCATGTTCCCGATTCGTGATGCTCGGGGGCGAACCATCGGTTTCGGTGGCCGCACAATGGGCGACGGCGAGCCAAAGTATCTGAATTCTCCCGAGACTGTGCTGTTTCACAAGGGTCGCGAGCTGTATGGCCTGTATGAAGCGCGCCAGGCGTTACGACATATCGAGCGACTGGTCGTTGTCGAGGGCTACATGGATACCGTTGCGCTGGCGCGACATGGCATCGACTTCGTTGTGGCCACATTGGGAACGGCAACCACTAACGAGCATCTCAACCGGCTTTTTCGCCTGACTGAGAATGTGTATTTCTCGTTTGACGGCGACCGCGCTGGCAAGAAAGCAGCCTGGAGAGCACTGGAAAATGCACTGCCACAGATTCGCGAGGGCCGGCAAATACGATTCGTCTTCCTGCCCGAAGGCCAGGACCCGGACTCATTCGTCAACGAGAATGGTGCAGACGCGTTTGTAAAACTCATGGACGCCGGCCTGCCACTATCGGAGTTCCTGATACAGAAGCTTTCCAGCCAGGTAGATATGGACACGATCGACGGACGCGCGAAATTGGCGGAAATGGCGCGCCCGCTGATCAACAACATACCCGCCGGGGTCTATCGTGAATTGCTAATCGAGGGTCTTGCCACTGCTGTGGGTTTAACGGCGCCAAAGCTCGAAAAAATGATGGCTGCCGGCCAGGCGGGACGTACCCGATCTGAACATGCCAGACACGGAACGACTCCAAGACGAAAGCAACCGTCCGCAAGCGGTGGCCCGTCGGTGGTTCGACGTGCGATAACGCTGATCTTGAACCATCCGGAGGCAGGCCAGAAGCTCGACAATGAAATGCTGGCAGGCGTGCAGCGCGCCGGGGTCGATTTGTTGTCAGCACTCATTGAAACCGTGCAGTCGGAACCCAATATAACGACGGCTGGGTTGCTTGAGCGCTGGCGGCACGATGAAAAAGGCCGGCATTTGGGAAAACTGGCCGCGGAGGATGTCCCGGTAGACGAGGATTTCGACCCAGCCGCTGAACTGGCCGAATGCCTGCAGCAGCTGGCCTTGATAGGCTGCCAGGAAAGAATTGCCATTTTAATTGAAAAACAACGAGTTACGGGACTAGCGGAGGACGAAAAATCCGAACTCATGCGGCTCATTGAGACGCGTAACTCGATGAAATAATTGTAGATAGAGCTCATTTAAGAGAGTAACATTAATCGTTTGTATCTTTTACCCGTAGGGATTTCGTCTTGACCGAAAAGAGTGCAGCTGCTGGCGGTAACACACCAGCACAACAACTGAGAGATCTGATTGCCCGCGGCAAGGAACAAGGCTATCTGACGTACGCAGAAGTCAATGATCACTTGCCGAACGACATTGTCGACCCGGAGCAGATCGAAGATATCGTTAATATGATTAACGATATGGGCATCGCTGTGCATGAGAAGGCACCCGATGTTGAATCTATCACCTTGTCCGATGCAACCGCGACGGATGACGACGGCGCCGAGGAAGCCGAAGCAGCACTGGCTAGCGTCGACGCTGAGTTTGGCCGCACGACCGACCCGGTGCGCATGTACATGCGCGAGATGGGCACAGTGGAGTTGCTGACACGTCAGGGCGAAATTGATATTGCCAAACGCATCGAGGCCGGCCTGAATCAGGTCAAGTACCACATGGTGCATTTCCCACCGACGGTTGAAGCATTGCTCGAAGTTGCGGATAGAGTCATCGGTGGTGAAACGCGAATGCAGGATTTCATTGTCGGCTTTATCGACCCGAATGAACCGGACGAGATTAAACCACCGGCACCGAAATCCGACGATGACGAGGAAGTCATCGATACCGGCCCCGATCCTCTCGAAGTCAAGGCGCGCGTCAAGGTAATCCGCCGTCACTTTAATCGCGGCATGAAATACCTTGATAAATATGGCTTCAAGGACAAGCGCACTGTCAAAGCGCTGTCCGACATGGCCGACCAGATCATGGAGCTCAAGCTCGCGCCGAAGCTGTTTGATGCGCTGGTTCGCAACCTGCGTGACGTCGTGTCAATCATTCGTAATCAGGAACGAATGGTCATGAAGATCTGTGTTCGCGATGCAGGTATGCCACGTAAAGACTTCCTGTCGAGTTTCCCGAAAAGCGAGACTGATTATTCGTGGATCGACAAGCACATCCGTGCCAAGCGCAAGCATTCTTCCATTCTCGCGAAGCTCAAGAATGATGTCCTGCGCGCGCAGCGGAAGTTGATTGCGGTTGAAGTTGCTACACGTCTTAGCATCGTCGAGATCAAAGAAATTAACCGTCAAATGTCGATCGGCGCGGCAAAAGCCCGCCGCGCGAAGAAAGAAATGGTTGAAGCAAACCTGCGACTCGTTATTTCAATTGCGAAGAAGTACACCAATCGCGGGCTGCAATTTCTGGATCTCATTCAGGAAGGCAACATCGGTCTCATGAAGGCGGTCGATAAATTCGAATACCGCCGCGGTTACAAGTTCTCGACTTACGCGACCTGGTGGATTCGTCAGGCCATTACGCGTTCGATCGCCGACCAGGCCCGTACGATCCGAATTCCGGTTCACATGATCGAAACAATCAACAAGCTTAATCGCATCTCGCGCCAGATGCTGCAGGAAATGGGCCGTGAGCCGTTGCCGGATGAACTGGCAGAGCGAATGGAAATGCCGGAAGACAAGGTCCGCAAGGTACTCAAGATTGCGAAAGAACCGATCTCTATGGAAACGCCTATTGGTGATGACGAAGATTCGCATCTCGGCGATTTCATTGAAGACCAGACGGTACATTCGCCGGTCGACTCTGCGACAACGTCGGGCCTGAAAGAAACGACGCACTCGGTGTTGGCGGGTCTCACACCTCGCGAAGCGAAAGTATTGCGCATGCGTTTCGGTATCGACATGAACACCGATCACACACTCGAAGAAGTGGGTAAACAGTTTGATGTTACGCGCGAGCGTATTCGTCAGATCGAGGCAAAAGCGTTGCGCAAGCTTCGTCACCCAACCCGTTCAGATCAGTTGCGAAGCTTCTTGCTGGAAGACTAGCGGCTGTAGGAGCGGGCGTCCCGATAGGGCCTCCAATCCGACATTTGGATCTGAGTACGATTAGTACGGCCGCGACGACATATGATAGTCGTCATCTGATAATGCGGGCAGTGTGAGAAGAGAAGGACGGATGATGAGTGCTCGGCGCAGGGTTGCTGCTGATACGTCAATGACTTCTCCACGACCCACAGTCGAATTCATTGACGTATCAGCAGCATCTCGTCAGTCGGTCACGTATTTCGCCTTACCGTCGCAGTATTGAAAAGGTGTCGGTCCGGGATGGCCGGCGCTGTTGACTGTGGGTCGTGGAGACGGCGTCGGCCGTCCCGGACCGACACCGGATTAAGAACTCCGCCGGAAACTAAAGACGCACCCGCACGGTCACAACAAAATCAGTCATCAGTCTCGATTCTATCGTCGCTTTATGGGCAGGTAATCTGCTAAAATCCCGCACCTTGCGTGGGCCAGTAGCTCAGTTGGTTAGAGCAGGGGACTCATCACATCAGGTGCGTTTGTACCGAAAGGTGCAAAATGAACGGGATGAATTCAGGGAAACCTTAACAGTTCGGCTGATGGCAATCCTGAGCCAAGCCGCGGGTACACTCGTGGAAGGTGCAGAGACTACCTGAGGACTTTAGTGTCCTTAATGACAGGCTAGAGCGTCCCGCCCCCTAACGATTCGGTCGAGGGAGATGAGATAGTCCACTCCGTTCAGAAATGATCGGGTACAGTGAATCCCTTGGTCCCAGGTTCGAGTCCTGGCGGGCCCACCAATTTCCACCAGCTAGATGACGTCGGCAATATCCGGCAACCACGCACGCCAGTAGCCGTGTTTTTCCTGTAACTCACTCGCTGCATCCTCATCGGATCGCTCGATAAGAGTCAGGCGATTTCCCGGTCGAAGTTGCCCTAGCAGGTGCAAGTCCATCCTCGTAACTTTCGCAACGCGTGGATACCCACCGGTTGTGCCCGCATCAACAGACAGCACGAAAAGATTACCGTCCTGTGGGCACTGGATAATTCCCGGAAATACCGGCACGCTCGGCATCTGGCCGCCAGCATCCGTTCTGAATGTCTTGCCTTCCAGCTTGATACCCATACGATCGCTCCGGCTGGCAACCGTCAGTTTCGTTTCGAACAATCCAGCAGGATCGTCAATACTCATGGTCTCGCAGGACCGACCCGCCCGAAGGCTCCACGAATCCAGCATTGGCAACCGAAATCCCGCGGGCGTCTTCAGCATTGATGTGGTCGCCGAATGATCGCTCAACTCGAGTTCATCACCTGCCTTGAGCGCCCTTCCCTTGTAGCCACCAAATTCCGCCGTCATGTAGGTCGACACGGAGCTGAGTACTTC
>JAJFKQ010000046.1 GCA_021773155.1 Woeseiaceae bacterium
GCATCATGCAGCAGCACACGCATTGCTCGAATCCGCTCGCGCATTTCGGCCAGCTCGATAATCCATGCACTACGCAATTCTTCATCATTCAGAATCAGGCTGACAACAGCAGCGCCGTGATCCGGCGGAACAGAATAAATCGTGCGGACGAGGTTGTTGACCTGACTACTGACGATATCTCGAGTGGCGCTGTCGGTAGCGAGTAAGGACAAGGTCCCCACCCTGTCGCGATACAGGCCGAAGTTCTTTGAGCACGAGCTCACAACGATCATCTCTGGGACGCGCTCAGCCATGAGCCGTATCGGGTATGCGTCGTCGTCCAGATTATTCACAAACCCCTGGTAGGCCATATCGAGAAACGGGACCAGCTTGCCCTCAACCAGAACATCGGCGATCGCCTGCCACTCTTCGACTGAAGGGTCCAGACCCGACGGGTTGTGACAGCAGGCATGCATCAGAACGATGTCGCCGGCGGGAACCGTACGCAAGGCAGCCAGCATTTCGTCGATCTTGATCACGTGATTCTCTGTGTCGTAGTATGGGTACGACTTCAGAGTCACTCCAGCACCGGTCAACAGCGGCCAATGATTGGCCCAGGTCGGTTCACTGACCCAAACTGATGCATGAGGCGAAGCTCGCAGGATCATTCCCGCAGCGACTCGAAGCGAACCGGAACCACCCGGCGTCTGAATCGTCGTCAATCGATCATCCGGGCTCGCCTCGCCGAAAGTAAGCGCCTGCATTGCCGTATTGAAATCTGCGGCACCAGCGGTACCGATGTAGGCCTTGGTATTTTGAGTGTCCAGCAGTATCTTCTCAGCCCGCTTTACGACATCGAGCACCGGCGTTTCACCCGCTGCCGTCCGATAAACGCCGACGCCCAGATCAATCTTTTCCGCGCGTGGGTCGTCCCTGTATTCTGCGATCAAGCCGAGAATGGCATCCGCGGATGCGGCCTGCAGTGATTCGAACAAAGGTTTTCTCCGCTCTATTTAGAATTTGTGATGCCTACATCCGCGCATTGTACACACAAAAACGCCGGCTCAAAGGCCGGCGTCTTATGTTGCGAGTGTTGCTAAAATATCAGGCTTTTGGTGCCCAAACAGAACACCAGCCAGCAGCAGCAACGGCCTTGCCCGGGAAGATCTGGCAGGGACGCCATGCTTCGCCATCGGCACCCTGCACCAGCGCACAGTTAGCGCAGCTTTGGTCGGCAGCGGGATTGGTACGCGATGCAGCATCAACGGTAGAGGCATCGTCGGTGTACTTCATAGCAGATGCCATCGGATCGTCTGCTGACAGGTGCGGCAAATCATCGGCGCGTGCTTCACGGCCCGGCTGTACGAGGTAACCAGCAGCCGCAACAGCTGACAGTTGAATAAATTTTCGGCGTGGGATTGTGCTCAACGGAATCTCCTTAACGTTCTCAACTTGCGGATAGTTTAATGTATATCGGCGCGCATTCTAACCAAGTTTGCTAAACGCCAGCACAACAGGATATGCGCATGAAATTAATGGGGTTTTGAGAACGATTCTCATTGCGGCCTGCAGGCCGCGCCACTGGGATATACTGCGTGACCCGGACACTAACTCGAAGCCCAGATGACCACCAGCAGCCTCGCAATTACCGTTAGTAAAATCAGTGGTGATTCCGCAAATTTGCTCGATCGTGATTTTGTTGAAGATCGGGTCGCGGTCGAGGAACCATTGGAAATCCGGCTGGGCTACGGAACGCCCGAGGGCCACACAGCAAGCAGTATTTCCGTCACCATGCGTACACCGGGCGACGATGCCGAACTCGCAGTCGGTTTCCTGTTTTCCGAATCCATCATTCAAAGCGCTGGCGACGTATTAAACGTTGAGCACTCTGGTCCGGCGGCACCCGATACCGGCAGTCACAATATTATTCGCATCGATCTTGCTGCTCACGTCGATGTCGATCTCGATCGTCTGCGACGAAATTTCTACACAACGTCAAGCTGCGGCGTTTGTGGCAAATCGTCGCTGGACGCACTGCGCATTATTGGCGCCAAACCGCTCAATCCTGAAAGAGGCAAGTTCCGCAAAGATGTCCTCATCGCGATGCCGGGCGCACTGCGTGATCGGCAACGGGCATTTGAGCAAACGGGAGGCCTGCATGCTGCGGCCGCGTTCAATTCACAGGGTGAAATCCTGGTGGTTCACGAAGACGTTGGTCGTCACAATGCCGTCGACAAAGTTATTGGTTCGTTACTAACGCGGAACTTGCTCCCCGCGAGTGATCTCGGCCTGCTCGTCTCCGGACGGGCAAGTTTTGAGCTAATGCAGAAAACGCTAATAGCCGGTATTCCACTATTGGCAGCGGTCAGCGCACCGTCCAGTCTTGCAGTGCAACTGGCGAATGAATTCAACGTCTCGCTGGTTGGCTTTTTACGTGACGCTACATTTAATATTTATTCCGCCGGGGAACGCATTACCTGATGGCTAGAATTGACGAACAAATGACGCGCGACATCGTCGCGCAATTCGACCGCAAAGCGGAAATGCTGGTACAGATTCTACAAGCCATTGTTTCGCGTTTTGGCTGGGTGCCACCGGAAACCATTCGTCAGCTTGCGGAAGAGTTGAATCTGTCGCGCGCAGACGTACACGGTGTCGTCGAGTACTACCACGACTTCAGAACCGAGGAACCGGGTAAACATATCGTCAAAATTTGCCAGGCTGAAGCCTGCCAGGCAATGGGTAGCCGCGAACTGACGGAACACGCAAAGAAGACGCTGGCTATCGACCTGCACAACACCAATAACGACATCACGCTTGAACCCGTGTACTGCCTCGGCAACTGTGCCTGTTCGCCAGCGGTGATGATCGACGGCAAAACATACGGCCGCATCGATGAATCTCGATTCGACGCCCTCCTCGACACAATGCGGGGGAATGACTAGTGGCCAGGACGAAGATCTATGTACCACGAGAAACCGCCGCGGTCTCGGTCGGTGCCGATGAGGTTGCTTTGGCGATCGCACGAGTCGCAAAGAAAACTTCAACCGATATTGAACTCATTCGCAATGGGTCATGGGGCGCATCCTGGCTGGAGCCACTGGTCGAGGTTGAGGTGGACGGTACGCGCATCGCTTACGGCAATGTCACCGTCGACGATGTCGCCAGCATGTTCGAATCCGGCCTGATTACCGGCGGAGAGCACGAACGCCGACTCGGACCCATCAATGAAATTCCCTATTTAATTAATCAGGATCGCTGGACGTTCTGGCGCTGCGGTCTCGTCAATCCGCTGTCGATAAAGGACTTTGAATTACACCAGGGTTTCAAAGCACTCGAAAAAGCATTTGCAGAGGGTGCGGAAGCTGTTCTGCAAGCCGTAGCAGACTCCGGGTTACGTGGCAGAGGCGGCGCCGGCTTTCCGACGGGCATCAAGTGGCGCACCGTGGCTGATGCGCCGGGCGAGCAAAAGTACATCGCGTGCAATGCCGATGAAGGTGACAGTGGCACGTTCTCGGATCGCATCCTCATGGAAGGCGACCCTCTCGGACTTATCGAGAGTATGGCGATTGCCGGCTTCGCCGTCGGTGCCAGCAAAGGCTATATCTATCTGCGCTCGGAATATCCGCTCACACATTCAATCCTGTCCCGGGCGATAGAGACAGCCCGCGACGCAGGATGGCTTGGCGATAACATCAAGGACAGCGGCTTCGATTTCGATATCGAATTGCACCTCGGCGCTGGTTCCTATGTCTGCGGCGAAGAAACCGCGATGCTGGAAAGCCTGGAAGGAAAAAAAGGCCTCGTGAGATACAAACCCCCTCTGCCCGCACGGGAAGGGCTGTTCGGCAAGCCGACCGTCGTTAACAACGTCGTCACGCTTGCCTCGGTGGCGAACATCGTCAACCTGGGTGGCGAGCGCTATGCCGGCATGGGCGTGAATCGTTCCAAAGGAACACTCGCCTTTCAGCTGGCGGGCAACATCAAGCGCGGTGGCCTCGTTGAGAAAGCATTTGGGGTCACATTGCGTGAACTGATTGACGACTGGGGCGGCGGCACCGCCAGCGGTCGGCCTGTCAAAGCCGTGCAGGTTGGTGGTCCTCTTGGCGCTTATGTCCCTGCAGATCAACTCGACGCACCGATGGACTACGAAGCATTCATCGAAATGGGCGCGATGGTTGGACACGGCGGCATCGTCGTGTTCGATGACACAGCAGATATGGCCCAGTTGGCGCGATTCGCCATGGAATTCTGCGCAATCGAGTCCTGCGGCAAATGCACGCCCTGCAGAATTGGCTCAACCCGGGGCGTTGAGGTCATCGACAAGATGATCGGCGGTGACCATAAAGACGAGAATTACGACCTGCTGGTCGATTTATGCGACACGATGGAAGACGCTTCCCTTTGTGCCATGGGCGGAATGACCCCCTACCCGGTTAGAAGTGTTCTAAAATACTTCGCAGAAGACTTTGCGTCTTCAGAAGAGAAATAGCTTATGAATAAGGTCCGCCAGGCCGATCTGGGAACTCCAGCCGCCGCCAGCACTGAGACAGTGCAGGTGGAAATCGACGGCATGCCCGCAACGGTGAATGCCGGTTCAAGCATTTTGCGCGCAGCCCGTGAGACTGGCGTCGACATTCCGAAACTCTGTGCAACCGACAACCTCAAGCCATTTGGCTCCTGCCGCATGTGCCTCGTTGAGGTAGAGGGCCGCAAAGGCTACCCCGCGTCCTGCACAACGCCGGTCGAAGAAGGTATGAAGATTCGTACTCAGACCAGCGAGCTTTCCAAGATCCGTCGCAACGTCATGGAACTCTATATTTCCGATCATCCGCTGGATTGCCTCACTTGCTCGGCTAACGGCGATTGCGAGCTGCAGGATATGGCTGGTGCGGTCGGTCTGCGCGACGTGCGCTACGGTTTCGTCGGCGAAAACCATCTGGATGGTGGCGTCGATGCCAGCAACCCGTATTTTCAGTTTGATGCCAGCAAATGCATCGTCTGCTCGCGCTGCGTACGTGCCTGCGATGAAGTTCAGGGCACGTTTGCCTTGACGATTCAGGGGCGCGGATTTGAGTCCAAAGTTTCCGCCGGAATCGACGAAGGCTTTCTCGATTCGGAGTGTGTTTCCTGCGGCGCCTGCGTACAGGCCTGCCCCACGGCAACACTCATGGAAAAGAGCATCATCGACCATGGTCAACCCGATCACAGTGTCGTAACAACCTGCGCCTATTGCGGCGTCGGTTGCTCGTTCCAGGTCGAGATGAAGGGCGACCAGGTCGTTCGCATGACGCCTTATAAAGACGGTGAAGCGAACCACGGGCACTCCTGTGTCAAAGGACGCTTTGCCTGGGGCTACGCATCGCACCAAGATCGCGTCATGAAACCGATGATCCGTGAAACTACGGACGATTCGTGGCGCGAAGTGAGTTGGGAAGAAGCCATTCAATACACGGCAAAACGCTTCAAGGAAATCCAGGACAAGTATGGTCGCAAGTCGATCGGTGGCATAACATCATCGCGTTGCACGAACGAGGAAGTTTATGTCGTGCAAAAGATGATTCGCACCGCGTTCGAAAACAACAACGTCGATACCTGTGCTCGCGTTTGCCACTCGCCGACTGGTTACGGGCTAAAGACCACGCTCGGCACCTCCGCCGGAACGCAGCCGTTCGACAGTGTCATGGACACTGATGTGATGGTTGTTATCGGCTCAAACCCAACGGCCGCGCATCCGGTGTTCGCATCACAGATGAAACGACGATTACGTGAGGGTGCGAA
>JAJFKQ010000047.1 GCA_021773155.1 Woeseiaceae bacterium
AGACGTCCGACCTCGGCGGCGCGCCCCAACGACTTGTGCTCGAGCTCCGTAAGCAGGTGCAGCTTCTCGCTGGCCGCGGGTGCACCGAACTTTTCGCGTAACGATTCCAGGCGCTCGAGCTTTGTTCGAAGAGAAGCCATATTTACCTCCGCCGGTGTCGCGCGAACGGCATACGCCAATTGCGCGGTGACCCCATTTGACTATTTGTGCATGAACAGTGCAACGCGTCTGGCACCCAGGGAAAGAATAAAAAGAATGGGGTCGGAGTACTTTTTTCTCGTGAACGTAATTTGCCGGCGATATTGAACGCTTCGTAAACGTAAGCCATTGATTGAAATAAGTCCGGCTAACAGTTCGACCGATTGAAAATCCGCGTGTCTCGCACGGAGAGACGAAGCGCCAGTGGATTGCTGTAGTGATTCTCTTTGCTCGGTTCGACTGATTCGGATCGGCTAAGGCCGATCCTCACCCTGCGGGCGGCTCCGCTGTCCTGATTCGCTTCACGAATCGGTCCGCCTCTTTATCTTGGCTCTTTGCTCGCCGCCAGTTTTTCTACAAGCCAGTTCGCCATTTTTGGCATAACGACTGAACGGTATTGCCCGAAACAATGCTGATCGCCGCCCATGATCCAGAGGTCTGTTTCCTGGCCGGAATCGGCCAGTAGGCGCAGATCCGAGATCGGTGCCAGGTTATCGAGATCACCATTGATGATTAGCGTCGGCCGGGTAACACTGTGGTCGGTCGTCAGCAGACCCTGTTTGACCAGCGAAAATCCCTCCATGTATTGATTGACCGCGTCTGTGTCATCGGGTGCGATGTGAATGGCCGCCGACAGAGCCTCCTGAATTTCCCATGCGCGTTCAGTGTATTTCCAACCATCGTGGATCGGACCACAAGCCGAAATCACCGCAAATAGTCTGTCTTCCGTGATCGCATTGCGCGCAGCGTAGTAGCCGGAAAAGCTGAAGCCAACATGGGCGATGTAACGACCATCTACCAGAGGGTGATTTTGCATATGATCGATGACGGCGCTGTGCAGGACGTTTGAATCCGCCTCCGCTGCCCAGGCGGTGTTTTCCCCTGTACCGAGCACGTCGAACGTCAGCACGGCAAAGCCACGATCAACATACGGCTTAATATTGTTGTAGACATCGCCCTTCCACGTGTCGATGCCGCCATTCCACAAAATAAGCGGCGGTTTTTCGACATCGGGCGGCCTGTGCAGGTAGCCCTGTATTGTCTGGCCATCGTAAGGGATATCGATGATCACCAATTGCGGATCGAAATATTCGCCGGCCCGCTTGTAGTACTTCAGGTGTTGACTGTAAGCATCTGCCTGCCCGGGAAGCGTTTTCGCCGGGAATCTGGCAATGCCATAGAACTTGGATGCGGTCAAAAATGCTTCTCGTGCCGCATCGGGCTCATCAGTCGCGGTAAACGCCTCGCCCCGATCGGCGAAGTACTGTCCGATTTGTGACCACTCATAGACCCAGGAGCCAGGGTCCGTACCTTGCATGTGGTCGACGCGCCTGTAGGTTGAACGAATGAGGTCCTGATTCTTTGTTTGTGCGCTCCAGAGCCGCAGCCGTCTTTCCTCGACGAATTCTCCTTCGTGAGCGGTTTCCTCAGCTTGTAAACACTCCTGAGCGAAAAGGCTGAGACTGATTATTCCCCAAAACAGTTGTTTCAATTGCATGACTAAAGGCTCCCGGAGGCGGATGGCTGCGGCAAATATACAGGGAAAAAGCGACAATGCACACGTTTGCACCACGCGTCGACCGTGGATATACTCGTGTCAAACCGACGCTTGCGAGAATTCCGGTGGAGTTTGCGTGTCTACTACGCAAAGGAGACCGTTGTGTGGCGCAGAGACCTTCGGCAAGCCCGGCTTCGTGCCGAACCGTACATACCCCTTTGAGCTTTATGGAGCATTAACGATGAATTTGCCATTTTTCCGGGCCAGGTCTGCGGTACTTGCCGCCATGATCATTTCGGTCAGTCTGATTTCGAGCGCTGCTAATGCGGCACCACCCAAAGCGGCGACTGCGAAGCAAAAAGCAGCCTGGGAGAATGAATGGACCGAAAAGGTCGGGATTCAGCTTGAGTACGACCTCGATTCGAGCGGACCGGATGCCTGGGATTCGAAAGAACATCCATTGGTATTCGTGACGACGGAAGGTCCGGGGTATGGCGGGCTGCTCAGTGGCGTAACACTGCCGGGACTCGCGATCATTGACGCGGATACCCGCGAGGTCGTGGCGAGCCAGACCTACGACGTGCTGTCGTGGGGGTGGAAAAATGTATTTGAGCCGCATGGTCTGGGCGTATCGCCCGACGGCAAGTGGATCTATTTGCCGACCGGCGAAGGTTCGTTCACAACGACAACCGGTGGGCACGCTGGCCGCTTCCTGGTCATTAATGCCAGGACGCTGAAGGTCGACAAAGTTATTCAGTTGTCGGGCCAGGCGCATCATGCAAAGTCCTATGTCAGCCCTGCAGGCGAACAGCGCGTTATGCTGTATGGCTGGTCGCAGCCGCTTTTCGTGCTGGATCCGGACAATGACAACCGCGCCGTCGGTAGCATCTCGCATCAGGAACAGGGTAGCGAAGGCTACCTCTATTTTGCATCACCTGAGGGTGATCAAATTATCGGCACAGGTCGCTACCGTAATTTCGACATGCGCAAGCATCTTACTGACAACCCGATCTGGACCATCGATCCCGAGACCTGGCACATCAAAAAGTTCATCAACGTCCCCGATAGTGCGCCGGTGTGGGTGAACTTCACCAGTGACTCGAAACATGCCTACATCACCGGCGCGCGAAACAGCATCGTCATGAAGCTGGATATGGAGGAGGGCAAGATAGTCAGTGAGCAGCGTGCTGGCGTTGATGGTCCATATGGCAATCACTTTGGTTGGGACGACCGCATCATCTACACGGTCGGCAAGGGTGAAGAGTCGCATAATCGGGGCAAAATGCTGGGTATGGTCGACACGGCGACAATGGAGGTTCCTGGTTCACGCGCGATGGATCAGATCTATACGGGATGCGTGCGGGGCGATCACGGCACCTTGCATCCGGACCCGGAAGCAAACGAGCTCTGGATAAGTTGCAATGCGAGTTTCGAGGTCGTTGTGTTTGATCTGGACCTTAAGGAAGTTTCGGCGAGAATTCCGTTACCCCATGGCGGTAGCACTCATTCTGGTGCTTTCGTCTTTTATCCGGATGGCTGGCAAGCGCCGGGCGAAAACCTCTCTGACATGAACGGCCTGCATGGCAGCGCATTAGAGCTAAAGAAACAAATCATATCTGGAGATCTCTAGTCGCCGCCATGGTGCCGCGAGATCTTGACACACAGCAGGAACTGGAGATTTTATGAAGGTTGCCAGAATACCAGCGCTTTCGACGTTGATAATTTTATTTCTTACAGGATTCTCGTCGCCGTCTTTGGCGCAAGATAACGATGACAGTCAACTCGCGGAGGGGGCACGGGTGTTCAACACGATCGCCGGAGTTGGATGTAAGACTTGCCACGGAGAGTATGCGGAAGGTGACGTCGGTGTAGGGCCGTATATCCGCGGCGCCAGCGAGGGCGCGATTCGAGCGGCTATCGATGCAACCGGTGAAATGATTGTCATCAAGAGCGTGATTTCCGAGGATGAAATAAAAGCCGTGGCCGCCTATGTTGGCAGGCTTGGCAGCATGCAGGCCGCACGGACACTGGCAAAGCGTGGACGATTTTTGCCGGGAGAGATCAGCATACGGCCAGGTACAAACGTGCAACTGATCATCCAG
>JAJFKQ010000048.1 GCA_021773155.1 Woeseiaceae bacterium
GCTCGCCAGTTTCATCTGAAATTCCCGCCTGAGGTCAGAATGTCGCGTGATAAGGTAATCCAATGACGACAATAAAACACGTATCAGTCACGCTCATTTTCCTGTTGGCCCTGACGATAACGGATGCTCGCGCCGAGACAGCCTTGCACAACATCTTAGGCTACACGTCGACGAGCGAAGGTATTCGCACATTTACAGTACTGGTTATCGACGACGCAGGGCGAATATCAGCGACCGGCGATGAGGCGTTGCTTGAATCGTATCCGGACGCAACGCTACTGGATGGCCATTCCCGAACCGTCCTGCCCGGACTAACAGACGCGCATGCTCATGTTCTTGGTTTGGGGCTCCTGAAATCGAACCTCGATTTATTGGGCAGCACCAGCGTCGAAGATGCGGTTGCGCGAATTAAGAGTTATGCCGCTGCCAAACCAAATGCTCGATGGATACTCGGCCGCGGCTGGAACCAGGTGATCTGGCCAGTGCAGGCATTCCCATCTGCGAAGCACATTGACGCCGTCGTCAGTGATCGCCCTGTGTGGTTGCGACGCATTGACGGTCACGCGGGCTGGGCGAATAGCGCCGCACTGAAACTCGCTGGCATTGATGACGAAACGCCGGACCCGGTTGGCGGCAAGATTGTTCGCGACGAGAACGGTCACGCGACAGGTGTGTTGGTCGACATGGCGATGGAGATCATCGGCAAACACGTGCCTGCAACGGACAAAGATGAGGCGCGAGACGCCATTCAATCCGCCGTTCGCGCACTGCTGGCCGAGGGCGTCACTGGAGTGCACGACGCAGGCATCGACTTAATGGGTGCTGAGGTCTATCTCTCGATGGCTGACAACAATCAGCTCGACATGCGCGTTTACGCCATGATCGGCGGTGCCGGAGATGTCCTCGATGCGATCGGTCAACCCATTCGACAATACGGTAACGACCGGCTTGAAATCGCTGCAGTGAAACTTTACTCGGACGGGGCACTGGGCAGTCGCGGTGCGGCGATGATTGAGCCCTACAGCGACGACGCTGAAAACCGCGGCCTACCCTTCTGGACACAACAGGAACTTGACGAGAAAGTCGCTAAAGCGAATGGCATGGGATTTCAGGTTGGCATCCATGCTATCGGCGATCTTGGCAACCGCATGGCGCTTGACTCATTCGAAAAGGCTCAGGAAGGGAAACCGTCAGCGCTTAGAAACCGCGTCGAACACGCGCAGATCATTTCACTCGACGATATACCGCGATTCGTGGAACTGGGGGTCATCGCCTCAATGCAGGCGACACACGCCACGAGCGACAAGAACATGGCCGAGAGCCGAGTCGGACCAGACCGCATCCTGGGTGGCTACGCCTGGCGCCGATTGCTTGATTCAGGTGCAATACTAGCCAACGGCTCTGACTTCCCCGTAGAGCTCTCGAACCCGTTTCACGGCTTGTACGCAGCCGTCACGCGGCAGGGGCGAGATGGCGAGCCTGACGGCGGCTGGTACGCCGATCAGGCCCTCACTCGGGCAGAAGCACTGCATTCATTCACATTGGCCGCGGCTTTCGCTGCCAACCAGGAAGACCGCCTTGGTAGCCTCGAGCCCGGAAAATGGGCGGACTTCATCGTTATCGACCGCGACTATTTCGAAATTCCAGGTTCGGAGATCGACGACATTAATGTTCTGCAAACCTGGGTGGGTGGCAAACTCATGTTCGCATCGGAAGACATGGGAGACGCGAAATGATTGTTGAGCAAATCTGGACCGGCAACGCGTACCGTAATTTCAATTATTTGATTGCCTGCCCCGAGACCGGCGATGCTCTCGCCATCGATCCGCTGGACTACGAAAAGTGTCTTGCTGTCGCGGCGGACCGAGGCTGGACGATCACGCTGATTCTCAATACGCACGAGCACGGTGATCACACAGGCGGGAACAAAGGAGTCGTGGTGGCGACGGGCGCCAAAGTAATCGCACACGAAAATGCCCGCAGCAAAATTCCGAACATGGACCGGGGTGTTGGTGCTGGTGACATCATAAAGGTTGGCAAGACCGTCGATCTTGAATGCCTCGACACGCCCGGACATACAATGAGCCACATTTGCCTGTTATCCCGGACTGACCAGCCTGCATTGTTTAGCGGTGATACCTTGTTCAACGCGGGCGCTGGCAATTGCCATAATGGTGGTCATCCCGATGAACTGTTCGACACTTTCGAGCAGCAGCTCGAGGTACTCGGTGACAACACGCGAGTCTATCCCGGACACGACTATATGCTGAATAATCTTGCTTTCACTCTGGACCGTGAACCCGACAACGCCGTCGCCGCGAAAATGATGCATGACTACAAAGACCAGGACCCTGAGCATGCACTGGTCACGACCCTGGGGCAGGAGAAAGAGTTCAATTCCTTCTTTCGACTGCAGAACCCGTCCGTCGTCGCGAAGCTGGTCGCAGACTTTCCGGAGATGGGTGACAGTCCGGACGCACGCGCCGTTTTCCTGAAATTACGGGAACTCAGGAATAACTGGTAGTCAGTCGCGTCGCGACTTTTTGCAGCTCCGCCGGTTCGCTGTCAGGTCGCGAACCCATCCACAGGCAAAGCAGGGCAAGATAAAGCTTGCGCTGCTTCTCAAGATGCTCGCGCCAACGCTGTCCGTCACCGCCAAGGTATGCATCCAGCAGTCTTGTCACCTGGGCATCGCTCAGCTCGTGATGCTCAACGACGGTAGCAAGGTCGAAGAATGGATCGTTATCGCAAGCGTACTCCCAGTCGAGGAACATTAATTCGGGAGTTGTGATGAGATTCTCTGCGACAAGGTCATTGTGGCAACAGCACAGATTTTGCGGTAGCCGCATTCTGTCGATGATCTCGGTGCACTTATGGACGACATCCGCATCCAGCCCAGCCGTGCGTTCAACGTAGCGCTTCGCTGCAACACCCGCATCAAATGAGCGCCCTGTCAGCGGCAGTGCATGCAATCGCTTCAACGTGTTGGCGACAAGCTCAAGATTGCCCTCCTCATCAAGACAGCTTCTCGTCCACACCACACCTTCAACATACTCCGTAAAATAGTGGCCATCGCCGGCCAGAATGATCTTCGGTGCGAGGCCCGCTCTGGCAGCCACGTTTTGTGTATTGGCCTCCGCGCAACGAGTATTGAACGGCGCTTCGCGTGGGCTATCATCAATCTTCAGGACGCCTGACATCCCGCCGGCCGTTACCCGCCAGGTTCTGTTGGTCAGCCCACCGCTTAGCTCGATAATGGCCGCACCCTCCCAGCCCGGAACTTCGGCGAGTAGCGCCTCTGGAGATAAGGTCACTGTCACCGTAACTTACTGTGTTCCTGGGAATGCATTGACTGGGTCCAACTGATAAGGCCTATTGGTATCATGATGACATATATGACAAACAGCAGGCTGGTCAGCTGCAAATCACGCGACCAGTAAATAAATACAGATGCGATATCGATCAGCAGCCAGTACCACCAGTTCTCAAGTACCTTGCGTGCCACGAGAAACGTGGCCCAGATCGCGGACCACGTCGTCAGTGAGTCGATATACGGAAACGCCGCGTCGCTGTGGGCGCTTAACCAGTAACCGCTCGCACTGCTCAAAATTACAACTACGATGATTGCGACAAGATGCGTCTTTAGTGGCCAAACTACTACGGGCCTTTCGTGACTGTCATCACGGCCCGACGTCCACACGTACCAACCGTATCCCGCCATAACGAGGTAGAACACATTGAGCACGGATTCCATATAGAGCCTGGCTTCGATAAACAGCCAGGCATAGATAGCCGTGCTGATCGCGGCAAACAACCAGCAAACGATCTTCTCGCGAATCGCGAAACCCAGATACAGGACCGCAGTGAGAACGGCGATGACTTCAGGCAAAGATTGCGCCTGTGCTTGTTCGACGATTTGTGGCAGAACCGTCAATTGACCGGGTTATTTAGAACTTTGATTGTGAAAACAGCCTTGGGTACGTTGTCAAACGTGGTGCGTATTTCTTGCGTCAATACAGGCATGACCACATCGAAATCGCCACGTAGCTGAGTGCTCATTCGATTGCGTTCAACTTCAACGCCCTCGTGCTGCCCCAGTCGATCAATAATGTCCTTAATAGGCGCAATAAACTTTTCGTCCAGTGGGTAGAGACTGATATCAACAGCGACTTGCATATTCTAAAACCTCTTCTCGATGGTGATGCCGATCTGGCGTGGATCGCCAAGCCGGGTATACAGGGTATTCGGAAAATCGGGCGGCTCGTTGCCAAAATAAAAACCCCGCACAGCATAACGTTTGTCAAACAGATTTCTCGCCCAGAGCGACACCAGCCAACTCTCGCCTTCATATCCGACCCGCGCGTTAACTATTTCGAACGGCTCCGATTTCTGGTCGTGACTCACATCAAAGTAGAATTCGTCCTTTGCTGTTGTATCCAACCTTGCGTAGAACCCATCCGGACTGCGGTAAGCGACGCCCGCTGCAAATGTGAATGGCGGCGCATGCGCCATTTCCCGTCCGCTCTCGAATGTTGCATCGAGCAAACCGATGGTCCCATAGAGTTCCCAAGCGACCGTAGCATACCAACGAACTTCGGCCTCGAATCCAATTGCTTCCCCTTCTCCGACATTATCAGTGAAGAACACGAATGACGCCGGGTCACCCGGTACGAGCTGCGCCGATGTGCGTACCTGTTGGTCATTGCGGCGATTGTGAAAGATCGCGGCATTCAACTGGACCCGGCCGCCCTGCAATCTGGACTTCATGCCAGCCTCAATTGTCACCATGTTCTCAGTATCGAAGTCACGTTGCCCGGGCGGGACCACACCCAGATTAAAGCCACCCGACTTGTAGCCTTTGGACACGCTGGCGTAGGCAGTCACAGAATCGCTAATTGCGTGATTGAGGCTTAGCTCACCGCCCCACATAGTTTCTGCCGGACCTGCGCTCAGGCCGGCCGTGTCGATGTAATCGGTCGTTCTGTGTTCGATACGAAGACCTGAAGATAGCTGTGTCGTGTTCGTGAAGTCATAATCATACTGGCCAAACAAAGCTACATTGGTCGCCTCATAATCGCTGCCGAAACTGTCGTTCACGCTGTCCGACCAATCGTTGATCGGATCGTAGTACTCACCCAAATTCACCGTCACGACTTCGTCGTTGAGATTCAATGCGTAAAAACCGATCAGCCATTGATCGGAACCGAGTCTGAATTCCTGACTGATTGTCTTGCGTGCCCGATCACTAACAGACACGAAATCGTAGGTAAACGGCGACCAGCTATCGTCGTTGCCCCAGTCAGCGTCAAAACTAAAGTCAACATCCGAATCGGCGATCGATGTAATCGAAGTAAATATCAGGCTGGCCTGCAAACTCCAATCAAGCCGCAGCGATGCGCCAAGGCTCTCCTGCGCATCTCTGCCCGGTTTATCCGACAACATTGTGTACGTGTTGTCGAGCGAAAACGCATCGTATCCATTGTCGATTTTTGCGTACAGCACCGATACGTTAGCTTCAATATTCTCGGACGGCAAAAAACGCAGTCGTCCTCGCAGCGTCGTTTCGTCGCGACCGTTCGTGTCATCGCGACTCAGGAAAATGTTGTCGCGAAACCCATCGCTCTGATGTTGTTGCGCGCTAAACCGAAAGGTAGCCGTCTCGGCGTTGTTAAGCGACCCGCCCGCCGCGACACCGATCGAGCGCGTGTCATGGTCGCCGATCGACAAGAAAAGTCGACCGTTTCGCTCAGTTGATGGTGCGACCGAACGCATGTAAATCAAACCGCCCAGCGCGTTTGATCCGTAGCGGCTACCTTGCGGGCCGCGCAATACCTCGACCGATTCAATATCGAATAATGTAGCGATCGTGCCGATACCACTAAAGTCGATGTCGTCGATTAGAAAACCAATTGAGGGATTCGGTGCGCCTTGGTACTGCTCCAGTTCACCGACACCGCGAATCTGGAAATACCGTGCTCGATGACCGTCGCCCGACCAGTTCATGTTGGGCACAATATTGACGAGTTCCTCAAAGTGCTGCACTGCAATCTCGTCGATGAATTCGGCATCCAGAACGCTGACGCTGAAAGGCACCTCCGCCAACGTCCGCCCTCGAAAATCAGCGCTTACAGTGATCTCATCAATGGCGATTTCCGCAATGACGGATTGCGAGAGAAAAGCCAGTGTGGTCAGTAGCCACGATTTGGTGATTGCGTTCATGATTCCCTTCCTACGCCGGCATTATCCGGATCAGGTTCTAAGGGTTCTCAAAATGAGTCTCAGGCCAGAAGGCCGCCCCTGTGATTTGTAGC
>JAJFKQ010000049.1 GCA_021773155.1 Woeseiaceae bacterium
ACAAGGATTTTTTCAAACAATGTCGGGTCCTTCCTTAAAGCGGAATGTTGTCATGTTTGCGCCACGGGTTTTCGAGCTTCTTGTTGCGCAGCATGGCCAGCGAGCGGCAAATCCGCTTGCGGGTTGCGTGCGGGGCAATGATGTCATCGATGAAGCCACGGCTGGCGGCGATGAACGGATTCGCAAATTTCTGCCGGTACTCTTCAGTGCGCTGCGCAATCTTCTCTTCGTCGCCAATGTCATTGCGGAAGATGATTTCGACAGCGCCTTTCGGTCCCATCACCGCGATTTCGGCACTCGGCCATGCCAGATTCACGTCGCCACGCAAATGTTTCGACGCCATCACGTCATACGCACCGCCGTAGGCTTTGCGTGTGATGATCGTGATTTTTGGCACCGTTGCCTCTGCATAAGCGAACAGCAGTTTCGCACCGTGTTTGATAATGCCGCCGTATTCCTGCGCGCTGCCCGGCATGAAGCCCGGCACATCGACAAACGTGACGATGGGAATATTGAACGCATCGCAAAAACGAACAAAACGCCCGGCCTTGATCGATGATTTGATATCGAGACAACCGGCCTGGACCATGGGCTGGTTAGCAACGATGCCGACAGGATGACCGTCCATACGTGCGAAGCCGATAACGATATTTTTGGCGTGATCCGGCTGTATCTCCCAGAACTCATTATCGTCCGCGATCTTGTAGACGACTTCCTTGATGTCGTAGGGCTTGTTGGGGTTATCCGGAATCAGCGTATCGAGCGACATCTCCATACGGTCGGATTTATCCGGCGTCGGCCGGTATGGCGGCTTCTCGCGATTGTTGGACGGCAGATAGTTTACAAAGCGCCTGACCATGAGCAAGGTTTCGACGTCGTTCTCGTAGGCGCAATCGCAAACACCGGATTTGGTCGAATGCGTGACGGCACCACCGAGCTCTTCGGCTGTGACAACTTCGTGCGTTACGGTTTTGACGACGTCAGGTCCGGTGACAAACATGTAGGAGGTGTCTTTGACCATGAAAATAAAGTCGGTCATTGCCGGTGAATAAACAGCGCCGCCCGCGCACGGCCCCATGATGACGGAAATTTGCGGCACAACACCTGAAGCCAGCGCGTTGAGCTGGAATACATCGGCGTAACCACCTAACGAAACAACACCTTCCTGAATGCGAGCACCGCCCGAATCGGCCAGCCCGATGATCGGAGCACCGACTTTCATCGCCTGGTTCATGAGCTTGCATATTTTCACGGCGTGCGCTTCGGCCAGTGACCCGCCGAACACCGTGAAGTCCTGTGCGAAAACAAACACCATGCGGCCGTTGATGGTGCCATAGCCGCCGACGACGCCATCGCCAGGAATTTTGTTGTCCTGCATGTCGAAATCAGTGCAGCGATGCTCAACGAACGCGTCCCACTCCTCAAAGCTGTCCTTGTCGAGCAGGATTTCAAGGCGCTCACGCGCTGTCAGCTTGCCGCGATTGTGCTGGGCGTCTATGCGTTCCTGACCGCCGCCGAGAGTCGCAGCCTTACGCTTCTCTTCGAGTTCTTCAACAACCTCTTTCATGACGCGCGTCGCTCCTTGATTTTCTGCAGTACTTCTTGAGCCGCGGAGAGAATATTGGTGCCGGGCCCGTAAATTGCGGCGACGCCGGCTTCTAGCAGTTCGTCGTAGTCCTGTGGCGGAATAACGCCACCGCAAACAACAACAATCTCGGTCGCGTCGGCATCTTTTAAACTCTGAATGACCTGCGGCACGAGTGTCTTGTGCCCGGCAGCTTGTGACGATATGCCAATAACGTGCACATCGTTTTCGATAGCCTCACGCACGGCTTCCTCAGGCGTTTGAAAAAGCGGACCAATATCGACGTCAAATCCGATGTCGGCGAAGGCAGTCGCGATGACCTTCGCGCCGCGATCGTGTCCGTCCTGACCAAGTTTGCAGACCAGAATGCGGGGCCGGCGTCCCTCAGCCTCTGCGAACGATTCCACGTCATTCCCCGTCATGTCGAACTCCGAATCATCTTTGTACGCAGCGCCGTAAACACCGGCAATGGAACGTGTAACAGCCCGATAGCGGCCCCACTGGGACTCCAATGCGTCCGATATCTCACCAACCGTAGCACGCGCACGGGCCGCATCGATGGCCAGTTCCAGCAAATTACCCTCGCCGCTGGCAGCTGACTCAGTCAGCTTGCTGAGTGCAGCACCACAGGCATCGGTGTCGCGGCTCGCGCGTACTTCGTTGATGCGACGAACCTGCGACTCGCGAACGGCCGTATTGTCGATGTCACGAATCTCAACAGGTGTCTCTTCAGCTGCACGGTATTTGTTGACGCCGACGATGACTTCCTCGCCACGGTCGATGCGCGCCTGGCGCAGTGCCGAGGCTTCTTCAATGCGCATCTTCGGCATGCCCGATTCGACAGCCACGGTCATGCCGCCGAGTTCTTCGACTTCATCGATTAATTTCTGCGCTGCTTTAACGAGCTCAGCCGTAAGGCTCTCGACGTAATAAGAACCTGCAAGCGGATCAACGACGTTGGTAATACCGGTCTCTTCCTGCAGCACGAGTTGCGTATTGCGGGCGAGGGCTGCCGCGAAATCGCTGGGTAGCGCCAGTGCCTCGTCGAATGAGTTGGTGTGTAATGACTGGGTACCACCGAGTACGGCCGCCATTGCCTCTATCGTGACGCGCATGATGTTGTTGTAGGGACCGTCGGCCGTGAGACTGACGCCCGATGTCTGGCAATGTGTACGCAGCATCAGCGAGCGGTCGTTCTGCGGCGAGAACTTCTCGGCCATGAGTCGGGACCACAAAAGACGCGCTGCGCGCAACTTCGCGACTTCCATAAAGAAGTTCATACCGATACCGAAGAAAAATGAAAGCCGCGGTGCAAATGCGTCGACATCAAGTCCGCTGTCGATGGCGGCGCGCACGTATTCGATGCCGTCGGCGATCGTGTAGGCGAGTTCCTGCGCGCAGGTCGCTCCGGCTTCCTGCATGTGATAACCCGAGATTGAAATCGAGTTGTAGAGCGGCATATTGCCGGCGGTGAAAGCGATAATGTCGGAGACAATCCGCATCGATGGCGCCGGCGGGTAGATGTAGGTATTGCGGACCATGAACTCTTTGAGGATGTCGTTCTGCAAGGTGCCATTCAGTTGCTCGGGTGCAACGCCCTGCTCCTCGGCCGCAACGATATACATCGCCATGATGGGTAACGCGGCACCGTTCATCGTCATTGAGACGGACATCTTATCGAGCGGAATTCCGTCGAACAGAATCTTCATATCCTCGACGGAATCGATCGCGACGCCGGCTTTGCCGACATCGCCCACGACGCGCGGGTGATCCGAGTCGTAGCCACGGTGTGTGGCAAGGTCAAATGCGACAGAAAGACCCGTCTGGCCCGCTTCGAGGTTCTTGCGATAGAAGGCGTTGGATTCCTCGGCGGTCGAGAAACCGGCGTACTGCCGCACGGTCCAGGGACGCTTGGCGTACATCGTCGCGCGGGGACCGCGAAGGTAGGGCGCGAAACCGGGCAAAGAGTCCAGGTGATCGAGGCCTTCAAGATCGTTGGCCGTATAGAGCGGCTTGATGGCGATGCCTTCCGGCGTTTCGACGGTCAGCTCATCAAGGGGCTGATCACGAATTTCCTTTGCCGCGAGCGCGTGCCAGTCGTCAAGGGACTTTTTGGGGGATTCTGCCATTCAGTCGTTCATCATTCCGGAAGCCAATCGGCCATACTACAGCCCCCGTAATAATGATGAAATACAATAAGATAGGTATTTTCTAAAGCGTGCCCGCCGTTGCAATAATTCCGCCGTCCACCGGCAGTATCACGCCGTCGACGTAACTGCCCGCCTTCGATGCCAGAAAGATCGCTGCGCCGGCCATATCGGCTGGCTCGCCGACACGGTGCAACGGCACTCCCTGACGGATTTGCTCGCCCATGGTGTTCAAGGTGTGCTCCATCATCTTGCTGGGAAA
>JAJFKQ010000050.1 GCA_021773155.1 Woeseiaceae bacterium
TATCGTTCACGTTAGGCATGTCGCTTTTGCCTCCGTCGGACATTCGCTTGAATGACAAAGTGATCAATCACTGGCGCGAAAATATTCGCGAATAAAATGGCCAGCATGATGCCCTCCGGGAATGCGGGGTTTATGACGCGAATTAGCCAGGTCATGAATCCGATGAGCAGTCCGAACACCCATTTGCCGGCATTCGTTTGCGCCGCGCTAACCGGGTCGGTCGTCATGAAAACCGCACCAAATGCGAATCCGCCCAACACCATGTGCCAATGCCAGGGCATGGACATCATTGGGTTAGCGCTGTCGCCACTAAATAGCAATGTCGGAATAACCAACCCGGCGAACGTGGCAACCATGATTCGCCATGACGCGATGCGTGTGAAGATCAGGAATGCCGCACCTAACAGGCAGGCGAGCGCCGAAGTTTCACCGATAGACCCCTGCATTTGCCCGAGAAATGCTTGTGTCCAGGTCAGGCCGCTGGCCATTAATCCCGTCATACCTTCTGTCGCGCTGATACCGAGCGCTGTCGCACCGCTAAAGCCATCAACGGCCGTCCAGACGGCATCACCCGATATTTGCGCCGGGTAGGCGAAATACAGAAACGCTCGCCCGACCAACGCTGGATTCAGGAAATTCTTGCCGGTGCCACCGAAAACCTCCTTGCCGATCACGACACCAAAACTGATGCCAATCGCAACCTGCCAAAGTGGAATCGTTGCCGGCAAAATCAGGGTGAACAAGAACGAGGTAACAAAGAAGCCCTCATTAATTTCGTGGTTCCTGACGCCGGCGAACACGACCTCCCAGAGCCCGCCTGCCGCCATCGTAACGGCGTAAATTGGCAGAAAATAAAGGAGTCCGTGGGCGAAACAGTCGTAGAAGTTCTGCGGATCGTACCCGGCACCGAGCAACGGCAGTACAAACCCGCGCCAGCCATCAATACTGCTTATACCCATCGCTAACATGGCTGTATTCGTCTGGAAGCCGGTATTCCACATGCCGACGATTGCAGCCGGTGTCACCGCAAACACCACCAGGATCATGACGCGTTTCAGGTCGAGTGCATCACGAATGTGCAGTGACCCGCGCGCCACATCCGGCGGCGAGTAAAACAGCGTGTCGACCATTTCAAAGAGCGCATGAAATTTGACGAAGCGCCCGCCCGGCACGAACAGTGGTTCAATCCGATCTAAAAATGAACGCAATCGTTTCATCAGCCGTTCACCTCGATTTCGTGGAGACTCTTGCGCAAGTGCCGTCCGTAGTCGTACTTGCCGTTACAGACGAATGAACACAGCGCGAGATCTTCTTCGTCGAGCTCCAAACAGCCCAGATCGCGGGCTGAGTCCGTATCTCGAACCAGCAACGCTTTTAGCAGCGGGGTTGGGAGGATGTCGAGTGGCATGACTGCTTCGAAACTGCCGATCGAGACCATCGCGCGAGGACTGCCGTTTTGCGACGTCGTCATGGAGTAACCATTCGAGCTGAACAGATTGCCGAAGAAGCCGCGGGTGAACGAATATTTGCCGATACCCGGACGCATGAATGACAAAAACTCACGTGGGCTTCCTTCCTTCAAAACAGTAATTTGATTGTCGTAGCGCCCTAACCAGACAGCCCATCCTGCAGCGCGATGACCGCTCAGCACCGAGCCGGAAACGACGCGTACGTCAGCGTCGCTAAGCTCACCTTTGACCAGCTCTGTGGTATTCGCACCCAGCCGGGTAGATACCAGGCGTGGTTTTGACACGGAAGGCCCGCTGAGCGCAACGATACGATCGACCGGCAGTCGACCCGTAGTAAATAACTTACCGACAGCGATGACATCCTGATAGCCGATGTGCCACGCGATCCGGTCTTCACTGACAGGGTTGAGCAAATGAATATGCGTGCCAACGAGCCCGGCCGGATGCGGCCCCGAAAACTGACTGTGTTGAATGTCACCAGAATCCGGGCAGGTGATCTCGCTATCCGCTGCGGTACAGACATGGATCGTGCCGTCCGTTAGCGCCGCAATAACGCAAAGGCCTTGCAGAAACGCCTCACCCTGATGTTGTATAACGACCTCAGGATCTGCGGCTAGCGGGTTCGTATCGATCGCAGTAACAAATATCGCTGCGGGCACGTCATCAGGCCGCGGAATCTTGCTGAATGGGCGAGTGCGAAACGCGGTCCACATACCCGATGCCAACAAGTTGTCACGTACGTCGTGCCGGCTGATGTTCTGCAAGTCGTCCGATGCGTAGGCCGTAAATTCCTCTTCTTCGTCACCGTCGAGATTGATAACGACAGATTGCAGCACACGACGCTCGCCACGATTGACGGCTGCGACAGTGCCTGCGCCCGGCGACGTGAACTGAACGCCTGGATTCTGCTTGTCGTGGAACAGCGGCTGTCCGAGCTTCACAGAGTCGCCGACGGCGACCAGCATGCCCGGTTTCAGATCAACGGTGTCGGGCCCCATCAATGCGACAGAAGATACATCTCTGCCGTTTGAAATTTCCTGTGTGGGGGCCCCCGAAATCGGGATATCAAGGCCCTTTTTTATTTTAAAAAACAATTTTGAACACCATGCAGCCAGCTAGCCAAATGCATCCAATCGTATGGATGCCCAATGTCGCTTCTATCGCTTTAGTCATTGCTTCCCGATCCTGGATACCGTTGCGAATGGCGCTCGACGCACGCCAGGCCAAAAACAGGAGTCCAAGAGGTACGACAGGCGCCAGCATCGGCAGCATGTTCTGCAGAGCCATGTAAACGACGACCGTTGCTGCGGCAGCATGCAGGACGAAATAAAGTCGTGACGTGCCGGGGAGACCCAGTCGCACCGGCAACGTGTTCTTGCCGGTGGCGCCATCGGCCTCGATATCGGGTACTTCATTCATCAGCAGGATTGCCCCGACCCAGGCACTAATCGGCAGCGAGAACAACACGAGTGCCATGTCGATGGATGCACCTTGTAGCCAGGCAGCGCCTGTTACGGGCAGGACGCCAAAAGCGACTGCCACAGCAGTCTCTCCAACACCCAGCGAACTGAGTCGCACCGGGCCAAGCGAATAGAGAACACCGAGTGCCATACCGGCGAGGCCAAACAGGAATATTACGGGACCTTTTTCGATGTACAGAGCCAGGCCCAGTAAGGCGGCTACGACCAGTAATCCGATGCCGAGACGCGCCATGCGCGATTGGCTGAGAATATTCATCTGGATAAAACGGGAACCACCCGTGTAGGGGTAAATTCGTTGCTCGTTTATTCGATCTGTTCCGCCTGTCTCGTCGCCGACATCGTTAAGAACGTTACTTGCGGCTTGTACGCACACGGTAGCCACCAACGCGAGAACGAAAACGTAGATATCTATCGAGCCAGCGACAAAAGCACCCCAGCTGGTTCCGGCGATAACAGGCAACACGGAGGCCGGAAAGAATTGCGGCCGCATTGCGTGAAACAGACGTTTGGCGGCGCGGGAGCCAGACGCTCCAGCGAATTCTTCGGGGACAGGATTGATGGGTCGAACGGATTCTTGTGACATTTCTTGGTTCCGTGTCTGGAGGATTCTTTATACCGATATTGCCACGCATAAACATACGCGGTAACCGAAAAACGAATCAGGGTTTCAGGCGGGGA
This sequence comes from Woeseiaceae bacterium, assembly GCA_021773155.1. Classification (GTDB taxonomy): domain Bacteria; phylum Pseudomonadota; class Gammaproteobacteria; order Steroidobacterales; family Woeseiaceae; genus UBA1847. Next base: position 3,629 of record JAJFKQ010000050.1, read on the forward strand.
ACTTGTGTTACCCGGGACCCTCCAATTAGGGCATTAAAAAGCGGCTGGGGCAAATGCACGGGGAATTAGATACAATTGCAATCAAATCACATCAGGGACAATAAAAGTCATGAAATTCAGTAACTTAGCAATTCTATGCTTATCGAGTATCGCGTTTGTTGCTTGCAGTGGCACAGATTACGAAGAGCAATCAACGTTGAGCGACGCGGCAGATGAAATCGCAGTCACTGATGCCGAGTTGGCGGGCAACCCTTTTATGGATGAATGGGATACGCCTTACGGCGTACCGCCTTTTGCCGATATCGAAGACGGGCACTACATGCCTGCGATGAAGAAAGGCATTCTGGAAATGCGGGCGGAAATCGCGGCGATCGCTGAAAACCCGGGCGCGTCGACGTTCGACAATACGATTCTCGCGATGGAAAAAGCCGGCAAACTGATTAACAAGGTAGCGAACACCTTTTTCAATATTACTGGCACGGAATTAAATGACGAGTTGCAGGTTTTACAAACAGAGATTTCGCCGATGTTGTCGCGGGAGTTCGATGCGATAAATCTTAATCTAGATTTGTTCAAACGCGTTCAATCTGTTTATGCGCAAAAAGACGAACTTGATCTGGATGAGCAGCAGGCGAGATTGCTGGAACTGACTCACCGGGGCTTTATCCGTTCCGGCGCGGCATTGGAGCAGGACGTCAAGGATCAGATTACCGAAATCAATGCTGAGCTCGCAGGGCTAACCACCAGGTTTGGTCTGAATCTGCTTGCGGCAACCAAAGGCTTCAAGCTGGAGATCACCGATGAGGCACAAACGGCCGGTCTGAGCGACGACTTCAAGGCATCCGTATGGGATGAAGAGGCGGGTGCCTGGGTCATCGGGCTGAATCGTTCTGCTTACGAGACCTTCATGACGCAGTCCGAGGTTCGCGAACTGCGCGAGCAGTTGTTCAACGGCTATCGCTTGCGTGCATCCTCGGGAGATATCGACAATGGACCGCTGGCTATCCGCGTTGCGCAATTGCGTGCCAAGAGCGCTGAGCTGAAGGGCTACGAGTCACATGCGCATTTCCAACTGGAACAACGTATGGCAAAAACGCCGGCCGGTGCGGAGGACTTCCTGCTTCGAGTCTGGCGTCCTGGTCTCGCACGCGCCAAAGAAGAGCTTGCCGATATGCAGGCTATGGTTGGCGACGACTTCGAGATGGCGGGTCACGACTGGTGGCACTACGCCGAGAAAGTTCGCAAAGCGCGCTTCGATCTCGACGAAAATGAAATGAAACCGTACTTCGAGCTGCAAGCCGTTCGCGCGGGCGCGTTTGAGATGGCCAATCGTCTCTTCGGTGTCACATTCGAGCCAGTTGAAGTCGCCGGCTGGAATCCGATCGTAAAGTCATACGATGTTAAAGATGAAAATGGCAATCACCTGGGCCTCTTCATGGCTGACATGTACGCTCGCGATTCAAAGCGTGGTGGTGCCTGGATGAGTTCGTATCGCGACGCATCGAACATTGGTGGTGACGACATTCGACCGCTCATCACCAATAACCTGAACTTGTCGACGCCACCGGAAGGTGAGCCGACACTGATGCGCTTCTCCGAAGTTACGACGTTATTCCACGAGTTTGGGCATGGTTTGCACGGCTTGCTGACACAGGTTGACTACCCGACTTTCTCAGGTGTCGACGGACCTCGTGATTACACGGAATTCCCGGCGCAGATACTTGAGCACTGGGCGGCAGAGCCAGAGATGCTGGCGCTTTTCGCCAGCCATTATGAAACAGGCGAAATCATTCCTCAGGAACTTGTTGAGCGCATGCTTGCGGCAGGAAACTTCAACAACGGTTTCGGAACAACAGAATACACCGCCGCATCACTACTCGACTTGCGCTGGCATATGCTGACCTCGGAAGAGGCTGCCAAGCTAACGGATGCGCGAGCGTTCGAGGAAGAAGTTCTGCGAGGTTACGGGTTGATCGGTGAGATTGAACCACGTTACCGTTCGCAGTACTTCAGTCACATTTTCGCTGGCGGATATTCTGCGGGTTACTACGCTTACCTGTGGTCGGAAATTCTCGATGCGGACGGTTTTGCCGCTTTCAAGCAGGCAGAAAATATTTTCGATCCTGAGACTGCAGCGCGACTGAAAAAGTGGGTGTATGAATCAGGCGGTTTGCGCGAGGCGGATGAGCTGTATCGGAATTTCCGCGGTCAGGATCCGAGCATTGAGCCACTGTTGGAAGGCCGTGGGTTTGACGTTACGGAATAAACCGAACGACAGCCCACCAAAAACCAACCAACCCGATTAAAGCCGAGCTCGGCAGTACGACGAATCGTCTGTACTGCCGGGCGCCGGCCGGGTCCTGCAAAACCCGGCGCAGCCCGAAGCCTAAGATAGCTGCCGTGGTAATCACTTCCAACTGGCCGATCTCAACGCCCACGTTGAAACTGATCAACGCACTCCAGAATTGACCGGGTGGCAGTCCAAGCTCACCGAAAAAGCCAGCGAATCCCATGCCATGTACCAGGCCGAAGCCAAACACTACGGCAGGGCGCCATTTGGTCATGTCCTTGAAGAAAAGATTTTCTACGGCAACAAAACCGATCGTCAAAGCGATCAATGGTTCAACAATGGCAGGGGAAGGCGTGATGACACCGCTAGCGGCCAGAGCCAGCGTCATGGTGTGCGCGACGGTGAATGCTGACACCTGAATTAAGAGAGCCCGAAACCGAATAGAAGCCAGAAATATCGCCAGTACAAACAGAATGTGATCGAGTCCGTCAGGCAAAATGTGCCGAACGCCAATCGTTATATAAAGTGCCGCAGTGGAACCGATACTGCGCTCGTTGCCGAACTCATCGAGCACGGACGGCATATCGGATTGCCGCAGCTGGCCCTCCGCACTATTGAGTTCCGCGAGCGCAGCACAGAGTGCCGGATCCATACTGTCGTCTCCGGGTGAACAGAAGTCATCCTCGGGATGCGCGAGGACAACGTATGAGGCCAGCAGGGCAATCAAGAATATGGAGTAGCGAAGCAATTTGCGCATGAAGTTCAGTGCCGGTATCAGCTCAAGCGTAGTACGACCTTACCCAGAGCACGACGTTCAGAAATGAGCTGAAACGCCTTTTCGAAATCTTCGATGGGATAGGTTTCAGAAACCCTGGGCTGCAACTTTCCACTTGCCACCAGCGCTGATATTTCTGCCATATTTTGAATTTGCCCATCCGGATTTCGGGCCGCCCAGGTTCCCCACCAGACGCCAACAATCCTGGCCTCCTTCAACAATGCGATATTGGCTGGAAAATCAGGAATATCACCCGATGCAAATCCTACGACCAGATACCGGCCATGCCAGGCCAATGCTCTGAGCGCCTGTTGCGCGAGCTCACCGCCGACCGGGTCGTAGACAACATCGACGCCACCGTCTGTCAGTTCCTTGACAGTTTCTTTCAATGGCTGAGTGGAATAATTGACGACCTCATCAGCACCGGCCGCGCTCGCGAAGTCGAGTTTCTCGTCCGAGCTCGCGGCCGCAATGACCCGCGCGCCCATGGCCTTGCCGATCTGCACGGCGGTTATACCCACTCCGCCAGCCGCACCCAGTACGAGCAGTGTCTCTCCTGTCTTGAGTTCGGCGCATTGCTTGAGCGCGTGATAGCTCGTGCCATAGGTAACGGCATACCCGGCGGCCTGTTCAAAGCCGAGCTCTTTGGGCAACGGCATGGCAGCATTTTGATGGACTTTGCATTTCTCGGCGAATGCTCCGCCGCGTGGCGCAACGATGATTTTGTCGCCGATTGCAAACCGGGATACCTTTGAGCCGACAGCACTCACTATGCCGCTGGCTTCATTTCCGGGGATGAATGGCGGCGGAATCCTGTCCTGATACTTGCCTGCAATTATGAGAATATCGGGAAAGTTAATGCCCGCTGCCTGTACGTCGATTACCAGTTCTTCGTCGTCGGGGACGGGGTCATCCCATTCTTCAATAGTCAGGTCCGCAACCGGACCCCAGGCTTTGCAGGTAAGAGCGCGCATAAGTTTACTCGTGTGTCGGGCCGGCAATAGTCGCATACCCCCCTGGAGTTTCTCAATGATACGCAAACTGTCGATAGTCATTTTCTCGCTCGTGTTGATTTCCTGCGGTGAGAAAGACAGCTACGACCCGGCGCATGATTATTTTTCCTACGCGAATACGAATGCCTTCGTAACGCGGCATATTGCGCTGGATCTGGACGTTGATTTCGACGCGGAAGCGCTACGTGGCAGTGTGTTGCTGTACATGACGGTGCTGGACGAGTCGGCTGGTGAGATTGTTCTCGATACGCGCGATATCGCTATCGAAAGCGTCGTTTTTTTCGGTGCGCATGAATCAACTGAAGTCGCGGCGTTCGAAATGGGCGAGACTGATGACGTGAAAGGCACACCGCTAATCATCACAGTGCCGGAAAATATCGACATTGATTCCGAAGTTGTAGTTCGTATCGACTATGAAACCAGTCCGAACGCCTCGGCGTTGCAATGGCTGCCGCCAGAATTGACGGCCGGCGGCAAGTATCCGATGATGTTCTCGCAGTCGCAGTCGATTCACGCACGTAGCTGGATTCCGTTGCAAGACACACCGGCGGTTCGTATTACCTACGAAGCGGTCATTCATACACCTGCCGAACTACTTGCAGTAATGAGTGCGAATAACGATCCGCTGACACCGCGACGCGGCGAATACCAGTTCGACATGCCGCAGCCGATACCGGCCTACCTGCTCGCTATTGCCGTCGGTAATTTCTATTTCGCGCCACTGGGTGATGACACCGGCGTATACACTGAACCGGAATTACTCGATGCATCCGTGTATGAGTTCGCGAATACGCAAGACATGTTGGATGTAGCGGAGAAGCAGTTCGGCCCGTATCAATGGGGGCGCTATGACCTGCTGGTATTGCCGCCCAGCTTTCCTTTTGGAGGCATGGAGAACCCGCGATTGTCGTTCCTGACGCCTAGCTTGCTCGCGGGTGATCGTAGTCTCGTTTCTGTTGTTGCCCACGAACTCGCACACTCGTGGTCGGGAAATCTCGTGACGAATGCGACCTGGCGTGACGGCTGGCTGAACGAGGGGGTGACGAGTTATCTCGAATCCCGGTTGATGGAAATACTCTATGACAAGGACCGTGTCGATGAGGAGCGGGTGCTGAGTTACGAGGAGTTGCTGGGTAACTTCGAGACGGTTCCGCTGGAGCGGCAGGGTCTGGCACCGCGTTTCGAGTCCGGTGATGCCGATGATGTTCAGGGTACGATTCACTACCACAAAGGGCAGTTATTCCTGCAGTACCTTGAAAACGGATTTGGTCGCGAGCGGTTCGATGAATTTCTTCTTGGCTATTTTGACGAATTCGCGTTTCAGACGATTACTACCGAGGCTTTCGTCGACTACCTCGACGAGAAATTGCTGAGTCCGAATCCCGATATCATTTCGCGACAGCAAGTCGAGGTGTGGATGTATCAGCCGGGGCTTCCTGAAGACGCACCGATACCATCGTCAAGAACGCTTGATAGTGCAGCTCAATTGGCCGGAGCCTGGGCGATCGGCGAGGCGGCCCTTGAGGATGTGCCGGTCAACAGTTGGAGCCCCCAGGCGTTGATTCATTTCATTAACAGCCTGCCAGCCGATCTGGCGCACGAAAAGCTGCAGGCGCTGGATGCCGAATTTGGATTCAGCGAAACGAAAAATGCGGAAATCGCTCGCACCTGGTTCATCCAGGTTGCGGAGCGTCGCTACACACCTGCGTACGCAAGGCTGGAAGAGTATCTGAATCGCTACGGACGGGCGCGACTGGTAGCACCGATTTTTGGTGCGCTGGCTGCGAATGGTCGGGACGCCGAGTTGGCGCGATCAATGTTTGAGAAGGCGCGCGGCGCTTATCATCCACTAACCAACGGTTATATTGAAAGGTCGTTGCAGAGGGCGGAAGGAGCGTAGTAAGCCAACTCCAAATGGTTACATCAATAATATCGATGAGATGATCACTGACTATATTCCGCGTCTTAAGAGCTCGTCTTACGATCAGTCCAGTATCCGATCGGCCGTCCAGTTGGCCGATTCCACATCACCCTCGAACGGCTATGAGGGATACGGATATCTCTGGTGGCTTCTTGGTGAAGAGAGCTTTGCTGCCAGCGGTATTTTAGGACAACGTATTTTCATTGACCCTGCCAATGGCATTGTTATAAATGTGTGACGCCAGTCAAAGGTTTACTGGAACTTATTGACCATACTGTCGGCATACAGGAGTTCCAATGTCGTATCTCAAAATATTCTTATTGTTGTCAGTGTTTTGCTTCGGTTCAGCCGCAGCCGATGTCTGGAAGTGGGTTGATGTCGATGGCAATACGCATTTCGTCGACACGAGCACAGCCATTTTTACATGGGTAGAGGACGGCAAGGTCTTCTATAGCGACACGCCCGATCACGAGGATGCTGCGGTAGTGCAGCTGGTTTGGGTTTCCAAAGGCACACCGGATAACAAAGACAGTGCGGCGGACAGTTCCGACAGTTTTGCATTTCCGGGCGAAACGCCGGAGCAACGCGCCGAGCGTGAAGAAGCGGGAGCCTATTACTGCAAGAAAGCTATCGAAATCTACAATTCCTACAAAAACGCACCGCGTCTTTATCGCACTAACGAAGCCGGTGAGCGTGAGTATTTGTCTAAAAAGGACGCGAAGGCCGCTCTGAACGAGACGAAAACGAAAATGGACGAGCTCTGTAGTTAACCCAGTGTTGCTGGCTGCTACTCCGTCAGTGAAGCCTTGTCCCCGTCCAGGAACCAGCCATTCTTGAGAAACGACTCTGTATTTCGGATGACCACTTCGCTGCGCGTGATGTAGCGGTGTGAATTTCCCACGAGCAGAAAATCGTCCATACCATCGACCCTTGTGCTGGCCACAGAGACTTTGCCATCATCGGGGTCGGGCAACATGGCTGATGCGATTACATTGATCGTACCAGTGCCGGCAATCACACCCAGTTCAAAATCTACGGGCCCGAGACGTGACGGCATGCTATTGGCATCGGTACCCAATTCTGCTCCCGCATCGCCACTCAGCATTTCGAAGCCGGGCCAGTCGCGTGTTTTGTCGATGAGTTCGCTGCCCTGGTTCGGTGGTCCGAGCATGACGACACGGCCGAGATCGGGAATAGGGGCTTGCTTGTTTTGATAGCGCAGCAATATTCCGCCCAGGGAATGTGTCACGAAGTGAATTCGCGTCGCACCGGTTTCTCGGCAATCATGTAGCCCAAGTCCCACAGCAATCGGCGCAATTTCCTCGATCTTTCCGGACTGAGAGGGGTAATCGACGTTCGTCGTGGCAAAGCCCGCTTCCTGTAAAGCTTCCGCCATAGGCCGCATCGCTCGCCAACTTCGATTCAGGCCATGCAACAGTACGACGCATTCGCTGGAGCTACTTGCTGTGACGACCTCAGTTCTGGCGTGCGTTACGCAGGCGCTTAGAGAGCAGCAGAGCAAAACCAGTGACATGCCTGTGAGAATTCGATTCATGCCCTGAGTTTGCCAAAGTGGCCGGATATTCGCACGGCATAAATGCGTATTGTTTTGTCATTCGCCCGGAATCAGTATAATCGGCTGTTGTCATCGGAGCCCAGAGGTTTCATTGGAATCATCTCTTTTAGATCAGGGTATTACGCTCATGCTGGTTGGTATGGGGACGGTATTCGCGTTCCTGACTATATTGGTGATTGGCATGTCAATGATGTCGTCAATTGCGATGAGATTTGTGCCTGTGGAGAGTGACAACGATCCCAGCGAAGAAGAGATTGCGGCTATCACGGCGGCGATTGCCCAACATCGAAACAAAACGACAAAGTAGAATCAAATGACTGACAAGAAACCACTTGGTATAACTGAGCTGGTGTTGCGCGACGCGCACCAGAGCTTGCTAGCTACGCGAATGCGTATCGAAGATATGCTGCCGATCGCCGGCAAACTGGATCAGGTCGGATTCTGGTCAATGGAATCCTGGGGTGGCGCAACGTTTGACTCGTGTATCCGTTACCTCGGAGAAGACCCGTGGGAGCGCATACGGCTCCTGAAAGCCGCCATGCCCAATACGCCGCAGCAAATGCTGTTCCGTGGACAGAATATTCTCGGCTACCGCCATTATGCAGACGATCTCGTTGAGAAGTTCGTAGAGCGTTGCGCTGTAAATGGCGTTGACGTTTTTCGAATTTTCGATGCGCTGAATGACCTCAGAAACCTCGATACGGCAATCAAAGCGACGCTCGCAGTAGACAAACACGCGCAGGGCACGATTTCCTACACGGTTAGCCATGTGCATACGGTTGATCTGTGGGTCGACATGGGTAAGCGCATTGAAGACATGGGCGCGCACTCAATTTGCATCAAGGACATGGCGGGTCTCTTGCGACCGTATGTTGCCTACGAACTGATCAGCCGGCTCAAGGCGTCGGTCGATATACCGATCCACATGCAATGCCACGCGACAACCGGACTATCAACGGCGACCTACATCAAGTCCATCGAGGCGGGTATCGATAATATCGATACCGCGGTCTCGTCCATGAGTATGACCTACGGTCATTCGCCGACGGAAACGCTTGTTGCAATACTCGAAGGCACGGAAAGAGACACGGGTCTGGATATCAATCTCATCGAAGAAATCGCAGCGTATTTTCGTGAGGTTCGAAAGAAATACGCGAAGTTCGAAGGTTCGCTTCGCGGTGTCGATTCACGGATCCTTATCGCGCAAGTACCCGGCGGTATGTTGACGAACCTGGAGGGTCAATTACGCGAGCAGAACGCGAGCGATAAAATCGACGATGTCCTGGCGGAAATTCCGCGTGTTCGTGCGGACCTCGGGATGTTGCCGCTGGTTACGCCAACATCGCAAATCGTCGGAACACAGGCCGTAATCAATATTCTGTCGGGATCCCGGTATAAGACGATCACGAAGGAAACTGCCGGTGTACTTAAGGGCGAGTACGGTGAGACGCCATTACCCGTCAATGCGGAACTGCAGGCACAGGTTCTTGAAGGCGCTGATCCGGTGACTTGTCGCCCAGCCGATTTGCTGGCGCCAGAACTTGAAAAGCAAACAGCAGAGTTGCAACGCATCGCCAAAGAGAAAGACATCAAGCTGGCGGACGACGTGGTTGACGACGTCCTGACGTATGCATTGTTTCCGCAGATAGGCACGAAGTTTCTCGAGAATCGAGACAACCCGGACGCTTTCGAACCCGCACCGAGCGCAGAAGCTGACGTCGCCGCGGCGCCGGCTGCTGCCCCGTCAGGTGGAACCGGCGTGTACTCGGTACGCGTAAACGGCAGGCCCTACACTGTTGAGGTTGCTGAAAGTGGGCAACTGGCCGCCGTCGCTGCGGCACCGGCGGCAGCGCCATCTGGCAGCGGCGAGGCTGTTAATGCTGTTCTCGCAGGTAATATTTTCAAGGTCCATGTCACTCCGGGAGCGGTTGTCGAGAAGGACGATCCTTTGCTGATTGTTGAAGCGATGAAAATGGAAACTGTGATCAGCGCGCCGAAGTCCGGCACGGTGACAGACATCTTCGTAAAAGAAGGCGACGCGGTGGCAGTTGGTGATGCCCTGGTTGCGATTGACTGACGATGGACCTGATCAGACAAATCTGGATCGAGTCCGGTATCTACCAGATTACAGGTGGCCAGGTCGCGATGCTCGCGGTATGTCTGCTGTTGTTGTACCTCGGCATCGTCAAGAAATTCGAACCACTGCTCCTGGTCACGATTGGTTTTGGTGGATTACTGAGCAACATACCCGGCGTAGAAATTGCGACGGGTAGTGGATTGTTGCATCTCGCCTACGAAGTTGGCATTGAGACTGGTGCATTTCCACTCATCATCTTCATGGGTGTTGGCGCACTAACTGATTTTGGTCCGCTGTTGGCAAATCCGAAGACACTATTTCTTGGCGCAGCGGCGCAATTCGGAATCTTCGCGACCTTGCTCGGTGCGCTGGGTCTGACCGAACTTGGATTAATGGATTTCTCACTGCGTGAAGCCGCCGCGATCGGCATCATTGGGGGTGCTGATGGCCCAACGGCAATTTATGTTGCCGGGAAACTCGCCCCAAATCTGCTGGGCGCGATCGCGGTCGCAGCCTATTCATACATGGCGCTTGTTCCGCTGATTCAGCCGCCAATAATGAAGCTGCTGACGACAGAAACGGAACGCAGGATAGAAATGGTGCAGCTGCGAGAGGTTTCGAAAGCCGAGCGCATCATCTTCCCGCTATTGCTGTTGTTGCTCGTGGCATTGTTATTGCCGTCAGCAGCACCGCTACTTGGCATGTTGTGCTTCGGTAATCTCATGCGCGAGTGTGGCGTGGTCGATCGCCTGTCCGATACAACACAAAATGCGCTTATTAATATTGTGACCATATTTCTCGGACTGGCTGTTGGTTCGAAATTGAGTGCGGAACAATTCCTCGACTGGAGTACGCTGAGCATATTGCTACTCGGTATGGTGGCGTTCGCGATCGGTACGGCAAGCGGGCTGTTGATGGGCAAGCTCCTCAACAGGATATCCAGCACACCTATCAATCCGTTAATTGGTGCAGCGGGCGTTTCTGCTGTGCCC
>JAJFKQ010000006.1 GCA_021773155.1 Woeseiaceae bacterium
CGCCCACGCGCCCGATCGAACAGGCCATCTTTACTCGAAAGCATGATGACGGGTGTCTGCCTGAATACTTTGTTGTGTTTGATCAACGAGCAGGTTTCGTAACCGTCGAGGCGCGGCATCATGATGTCGACGAAAATCAGATCAGGCTGGTGATCGGCGATTTTAGACAGGGCATCAAAGCCATCGATCGCTGTGAACACCTGGCAACCCTCTTTTGATAACAGGGTTTCTGCTGTTCTGCGGATGGTTTTGCTGTCGTCCACGACAAGTATTTTTAGCCCGCTCAGGCCTCGCGATACGTTAGCTGACACCAATTTTCCCCACGTTGAAAAGCGACTTTTACCATATTGACATAACTCCCGCTACGAAGCGCGCCGCGTTACGCAAAATCATGAGATTTCCGATGCTTACGGCGGCTTTCCCGGTATAGTTGGCCGCTTCCGCCCGAAACGACTCCGGAAGCACAAAAGATGGCTCAAAAACCACTGAAAATGGGCATCGTGATGGACCCGATCGGTTCGATCACGCCCAAGAAAGACTCGTCCCTCGCAATGCTGCTGGAAGCCTCTCGCCGGGACGCCGAAATTCATTATTTCGAGCAGCAGGATTTGCGCATGCTGTCGGGCAAGGCGATTGGGCGATCAACCCTGCTCACCGTGCGCGACAATAATGACGACTGGTTCGATTTCGGCGAGCAGCGAGACATTGAACTCGGCGACCTTGATGCGATCCTTATGCGCAAGGACCCGCCCTTCAACATGGAGTACATCTACACGACCTACATTCTGGATCGCGCCGCGTTAGCGGGGGCACTGATCGTCAATGCACCGCAAGCGTTACGTGACATGAACGAAAAGGCCTATACCGCCTGGTTCCCGGATTGCACGCCGCTGACACTGGTCACCCGCTCCATGGATGAGATGAAGGCGTTTCTTGCTGAGCACGGCCGCATCGTTGTTAAACCTCTTGACGGTATGGGCGGACGCTCGATTTTCGTCATCCAAAAAGGTGACAACAACGCCAATGTCATTTTCGAAACGCTGACTGACTATGGGCAGCAATTCGCGATAGCGCAGGTGTACATCCCGGAAATAACACTCGGCGACAAACGCATCCTGCTTATCGACGGAGAACCGGTGCCTTTCGCGCTCGCACGCATTCCGACAGGGGATGACAACCGCGGCAATATTGTCGCGGGCGCGACAACCAAGGGACAGGAGCTGTCCGACGCGGACAAACGAATCTGCGCCGAAGTCGGACCCGTACTTCGTGAACAGGGCGTCCTGTTCGCCGGAATCGATGTCATTGGCGACTACATGACCGAGGTGAACGTGACGAGCCCTACAGGAATCCGCGAACTGGACCGGCAGTTCGACCTGAACATCGCCGGCCTGATGTTCGACGCCATCGAGAAAGAGATCTAATCCCTTGTTTATGTAAACAAATTGACGGATTATTCGCGCGATTATGGCCAACATAGCGCTGCATACAGATCCTCTCGACGAATTGCGACTCGTCGCGCCAGCCGCCCCTGACCGGCTGCCCGCAATGCTATTCCTCGCCGCGCTCTTTCACGGCATCCTGATTATCGGTGTCACTTTCAATCCCGAGTTCGCGAATCAGTTCGCAAATGCGATCTCGCTGGAAGTCACCATCGTCGCCGATGCTGATCAACGGATCGACCGGCCCGACGAGGCCGCTTATCTGGCCCAGGCTAGCCAGGAAGGAGGCGGCAACACGACCGAACAGGTCCGGCCGGCTGCACCCCTGCAGAGCGCAATACCCGTCGATAACGAGGGCCAGGACGACGGCACGGCGCTTCTGGATGCACAAACACACGAGCGATCCGCTGATGAGCTGCTGGCCACGCAGGATGCAAGTGATCAGCAAGTAAGAATTGATCCAAGGTCAGACCCGCAGCCCGAAACCAGCACCGCGATTGCGATGGAAGCGGGAAGCGAAGTCACGCTGCCGTTGCCACAGGCAGATCAGGCGACGATGTTGATCCGGGATGACGAACCACGACAACTGATTATCAGTGCCGATACCCGCGAGTCAGTGATTGCGGCTTATCTTGACAACTGGAAGCGTCGCATTGAGGCGGTCGGCGATTCCTACCTGCCGCAGCTCGGCAAACTCGATGATATTTCGGGGAGCCCGACCTTGATGGTCGCGATCGACATGTCGGGAAACTTGACCAAGGCCGTCATTCGCAAGACCAGCGGTTCAACCATTCTTGATCTGGCCGCGCTCGACATCTTGCACCGTGCGTCACCGTTCGACCCGTTCCCGCCCGAAGTAAGCGCTGATTACGACATCGTACGATTCGAGTACAAATGGCTATTCGCCGAGCAGCTCGTATCGAGTAGCACCGCCCAACCGTAATAGCTCACTTGTACCCGAGGGCGCGAGCGTCGATACTGGCTACATGGATTCGGATAGCGCACTTACAAATCAGTTACTTATCGCCATGCCCGGCATGACTGACCCTAATTTCAGCTCGACCGTCACCCTGATTTGTGAACATAACGAAGACGGCGCACTCGGCATCATAATCAATCGCCCCCTGACACTAAAACTTTCCGGTCTGTTCGATCAGCTTGCGGTCGAAGACGCTGACCCTAATGTGGCCAGCAATCCCGTCATGTCCGGCGGGCCCGTTGGCACGGAGCGGGGTTTCGTTCTGCACGGCAAGGAACACAGCTTCGAAAATACATTAACGGTCTCCGACGATATTCAACTTACGTTATCGCGTGATGTCATCGACGCAATGGCGACCGGCGACGGACCGGAGAAATCCCTTGTCGCGATAGGTTATGCCGGATGGGAACCGGGCCAGCTTGAGGAAGAGATGCTGGCCAATTCCTGGCTCAACGTTACGGCTACCTCAGAGCTGGTGTTCGACACTCCCTTTGAGGAGCGCTGGGACTCGGCCGCACGTTTGCTGGGCATCGATATAGCGAACATTTCGCCGGACGCCGGTCACGCCTGACTTGTCAGAACCCAAAACAATCCTCGCTTTTGATTTCGGGCTACGCCGCATTGGCGTTGCTGTTGGTCAGACCGTGACGAGATCCGCAAGCCCATTGGGCGTTGTAGCGAATCGTGAAAACGGTGTTGACCATCAAGCGATCGCTGCATTGATCAAGGAATGGCGCCCGACCGGAATTGTCGTCGGAATGCCTTCGCATGTAGACGGCTCGGCAAGTGATATGCAGAAACCTGTCGAAGCCTTCATTAAGGAGTTACAGGGCTATGGGCTGGATGTAGATACCGTTGATGAACGCTATACATCGGTGGAAGCGGAGCACGCGCTGAAAGAGGCCCGGGCAGCCGGTACACGCGGTCGCATATCGAAGGAAATGATCGATAGCGCAGCTGCTGTATTTATCGCTGAAAGATACCTCTCATCTCGGTAGAATGCCCCCGCGATGGAGCAAGACGACGCGAAACTGCAGTTCGACGAGAACGGTAACCTGCGGCATTTATTGTCGCTAAAAGGTATCGACGCGATACTGTTAACCGAGTTGCTGGATGATGCCGAGGGCTATCTGACAGCCCCGGGCGCATTGCCGGCTCGAAGCCAGTCTCTGGCCGGCCGTACTGTCGGCAATCTGTTTTTCGAACCCAGCACACGTACCCGTGCTTCATTTGACCTGGCGGGCCGCCGGCTGGGCGCTGATGTGCTGAATCTCGACGTCAATACATCATCGCGCAAAAAGGGCGAAAGCATCCTCGACACAATTTATACACTTGAGGCCATGCAGGTAGACGTCATGGTGGTGCGCGATGCAAGCGACGGCGTCCCGGCCTATATCGCCCGCAATGTCAAAGACCACGTCAGCGTCCTGAACGCCGGCGAGTCGGATGTATCGCACCCGACACAGGGCTTGCTCGATCTGATGACGATTCGCCAGCACAACCCGGATTTTAAGAACATGACCGTCGCCATTGTCGGAGATATTCAACATTCGCGCGTCGCGCGGTCAGCGTCGGAAGCCTTGCAGACGATGGGCATCGGCGAATTGCGTTTGATCTCGCCGCCCGCGCTGGCACCTGATGCGGGCCGGTTTCCAGGCGCCCGCATCGTCGACAATATCGCGGACGGGCTTAAGGACGCAGACGTCGTCATGGCGCTCAGGATTCAACGTGAGCGCATCGGTAATCTCGACGGCGTTCCAGGTATTGACGAGTACTTTGCCAACTACGGCGTCAGCTACGAGAACATGAAGTTCGCGAAACCCGATGCGATCGTCATGCATCCCGGTCCGATGAACCGCGGCATCGAAATTGAAGGCGCGCTTGCCGATGGCCCGAGGTCTGTTATTACCAGGCAGGTCACGAACGGCGTTGCCGTACGTATGGCTGTGTTGGATCGAATCGGCAGAATCATGAGCACGCAGTGACCACAGCCGCTCAACAAAAGGCCCAGCGCAATCGCAACACGATCTTTGTTGAAGATGGTGAACTGCTGACTGTCGATGAGTTTCCCGGCGAGCAATTCATCATGCGTATTCGTTCGCCGAAGTGCGCAGCTGCAGCACAACCCGGCAGTTTCGTGCATATAACCTGCGACGACACTTTGCCTATGCGCCGGCCGTTATCAATCATGCGTGTCGAGGGAGATTGCATAGAGATTCTCTACAAAATCGTCGGCGATGGTCTGCGTCTTCTATCAGAGAAACGGCCGGGAGACTCGATTAGCGTACTCGGACCGATAGGACAGCCTTTTCGGCCGTCGGTCGAGCGCCCAAATACGCTGTTGATTGGCGGGGGTGTCGGAATACCGCCCATGATTTTTATTGCCGACTATCTGCGACAACAAGGCGGCGACTGGGCACCACTGGCGATTCTGGGCTCTGAGTTGCCTTTTCCGTTTGAACTGCAGGCATCGAAGGTCAAGACGCCGTGGGCCGATGAACAGATCAGTGCCACGATGCCACTGCTCGAAGACTGGGGAATTTCCTGTCGACTGGCAACACTCGCCGGTTTTGATGGTTGCTTTGACGGCTACGTGACAGATCTGGCTGATAAATGGCTGTCCACACTGCCGGCTGACGATCTTGCAAGGGTCGAGGTATTCGCCTGCGGCCCGA
>JAJFKQ010000051.1 GCA_021773155.1 Woeseiaceae bacterium
GCGCTGATGCCGCATCTGCAAAGTATTCGTATCGAGCACGGCGATGAGGTGAAAATCCTGGCAATCAATTTTGTCGAAAAAGGCGACCCCGTCGGCTTCATGAAGGACCTTGGCTACGATTTTACCGTGCTGCCCGATGGCGATGAGGTGGCTGCGATCTACGGTGTCTACGGAACACCCGGAGTCATTCTTGTCGATCAGGACCGGCAAATCCGATTTGATCTGCGAAAAGTGCCGCAGATCATTCCACCGAGTGATGGCTCGAAAACCAGTCACAAGAAAAAGGCGGCTTATCTTGCACCCTATTGGGCCGCTGAACTTCGCAAAAGCATCGACTCGGTTCTGGATGAATCTGCCTAATGAAAAACGTGCGCATAAAACTCCGCAGCAGTGGCGAGGTCATCGCGGAGGGACCATTAGGTTGGGGTATTACGCCGTTTGAAGGGAATTTCTATATATCCAGAAAATACCTCAAGACCGATGGCTTCAAATCGAACTACATCCCGGGTCTGTGTATCTACAAGTTTCTCTATGTGTGGATGGATTATCATGTCGATGAAGAAAAGACGATCAATAGTCTGGGCTGGATGTACTGGCTTCCCAACCCTCTACTTCCGTTCATTTGGTTTCGCGTAGCAGTCCCCAGAGGGCACCCTGAGATCGGTTACGAGGAGTACTGAGTAGCGAGGCACGTGATCCACGATATACTGGTGGACGTCATCCTGCACTAAACCATACGAGGGCATTTTCGTGCTGACAGAGTTGAACGAAATCGAGGCCCGCGTCATTGGTTGCCTGATCGAGAAATCGATCGTTACACCTGATCAATACCCGATGACGCTGAATGCACTGATGAATGCGTGCAATCAAAAATCTTCCCGTGACCCCGTTATGTCTTTGTCACCAGGCGAAGTGCAACACACGATCCGCATGCTCGAAGGGAAGCATCTCGCACGCACAGAAGAAAATTTCAAAAGTAGAACTGAAAAGTATTCGCAACGTTTTTGCGGTACGCGGTATAGCGATTATCAGTTCGATCCCGCGCAGGTAGCCGTCATTTGTTTGCTGTTATTGCGTGGCCCTCAAACGCCGGGCGAGCTCAAGGCTCGTAGCGGAAGATTGCACAATTTTGCGGACAATTCCGAGGTTGTTGTCGCTCTGGACAGCTTGGTCAATCGCGAATCCGACGCATTGCTTGTGAAATTGCCTCGCACAGCAGGCAGGAAAGACTCCGAGTACATGCATCTGTTTTCCGGGCCAATCGACGTTGAGGAATACGCCAGTCAGATACGTTTGGCCCAGCCGCCCGCGGGTTCCGCCCAAAGTAACGTGGCTGAGCTCACTGAGCGTATCGAAAAACTTGAAGCCGAAGTCGCGGAACTTAAAAATCTATTAAGTTAAATTAGCGCCAACCACCCTCAAAGTGTTGCCGCTTGGAGAAATCTGGACGCACCCGTAAGTTCGCGAGAAAGTAGAGCGATAAGAATTAGGCTACCGCAACTGGCTGTCTTTGCTGCCGCGGCGGTTGTAGCCGCTGGTCTTCTTGTTTTCCTTATCCAGTTCGCTCTGGCACTCGATACACAAACGCACTCCCGGAACCGCCTTGCGCCGCGCCTCCGGGATCGCCGCGTCACATTCTTCGCATTTTTTCAGGCTTTCCCCGCTTGGCAACTGGTCACGCGCGTGCTTGACCGCGTCCTCTATGGTCGCATCGATCTGGTCTTGTACCGCACCGTCTTTCGCAAAGCCACCTGCCACTGGATCTCGCCCGAATACTGTCTCCTGAACGTGCCGCAGTATAAAGCGAGTTCCGAGTAACGACCAATGTTCTGGTTATGTAAGTAGTACTCACGATCCCTCAACACTCAGATACCTGACCCCGCTGCGCTATACTTTTTGTGCACTCACAGCGAAGGAGGACACGATCATGAGATTCCCCATAATCTATTTTTTCTCATTTCTGGCGTTGTCCAGTTGCGCTACCGACGCGCCACCGGCTTCGGCAATAAGTTACGAGGAACTCGACACCGCGACAGTCATTGCATCACCGCCGCCCGTCGCCGGGAGATACCACCCGAATGATCGGGACAAGATCGACCGTGGCGCGTACATGATGGAGTTGCTCGGATGCAGTTCCTGTCACACGAATGGTGCGTTCGACGGGGAACCGGATATGGGTCGCGCACTCGCAGGCTCCAATACCGGTATCGCCTTCAGCAATCCACTCGGTGAAAAATACCCGGGCATCATTTATCCATCCAATATTACGCCGGACGAAGAAACCGGAATTGGGTCCTGGTCAGATCGGCAAATCGGGGACGCGATTCGCGCAGGTGTCGGCCGTCACGGCAGTCGCCGCATTGTAACCATGCCCTGGCAGGGTTACTCGCAATTGACCGACGATGATGTCGCCGCGATGGTCGCTTACTTACGCAGTATTAAACCGATCAATTACAGGGTGCCAAAAGAAGTCGCTCCCGGTAAGACCGCGACTAGTCCGTTCATCTATTTCGGCGTGTATCGAAGCAAGCGATAGCGCCGGGGCAGTCTTACTTCAGCGGATAGCCTTCGTCGCTTGGCAACAGACCATCGACGCGAATGACTTTGACGTCGTCAGTCACAGTGTCGGCACGGGTAAATGAGATAGATCCTGGAATTGCGACAACGAGATCCAGCGTCATCCCGGTGCTGAGTACAATTTTGGGACCACGCGGAACCTCAGCGCGGAACATTTTGGCAATCCAGTATTGTCGAAATCGAGCTTCGGACATTTGGTAGATGCGTTCGAGGACAAACGTTCGCTCATCCGACTGCGGTGCACGTACCAGGAGAGTGATGCGCGTTCGATTCTCCCAAAACTGCCGGTCCGCAAGAAAGATGCTGCGTAACTCTTCCAGTGACAAGTTTTCAATCGGCAGGTCTTTATGCACAACAATTGCTATCGGACTGTCGCCTACAGTGTCGTCGGCGAGCAGGGCGGTGCTCGTCAGCAGTATCGCGCCTGCAGCAATCATATGAAGCAATTTACGCATAATCACCCACCCTACAGTTTCGCCAGTGCGAACGAAACCTGCAGGCGGAAATTATTTTCCCGCCCGGCATTATCGAATTCTTCGTTGCGGAACTCTGCCTTTAGCGCTGCATAGGAGTTGAAGTCCCAACGCATACCAACAATGCTGCCGTCGTAATCCAGCATTTCTGCGCCCAACAATGGGTCCGTATTATTAACCCGGGTCCGTTCAATTCTCGCGTACGGCTTCCACTGCTTGTGTTTGCCGGGCAGGCGATATGCGAATTGTGCGTACCAGGCATCGACGTCGCCGGATACTGAACTGTCATTGAGTAATTCGTGTTCGGAATGCAGGTATTCGAATATCAGCTCTGGATCTTCTTTCGTCCAGGCGGCGTAGGCGGAGACCGTATTTTCTTTGACGTCGCTACCGTTCAACAGCGGGACTTCATCGTTATAGAAGCCCAGGCCGAGGTTGAGCCCATAAATTCGTGTGGGTTTTGCGTTTACCTGCACCATCCAGGCTTTGTCGCTGTTGATATCACCCGCGTCTCCAGCAGCTGCGATGTTGCTGTGTCGCCCATTGCCAAATCCGATCCTGTAGTCGAGGCCCAGTTTTCCAGACGGGATGAGGCCTTCCATCAATGCTCCGACAAAATGGATAGGCACGATTTTTGAGCCGAACTTGACCATCTCCGGTCGGCTTACCGTTGTCTGCAACCAGGCACCGTGATGAAAGCCCGAGTTCCAGTAACCAATAGGCGTGTGGTAGCGGCCCGCGGATAGCTTGTAGCGATCAGAAAAATCGTACTTAACGATAAGGCGCTCGACGCTCGTCGTGTGGCCGCTTTCCCTGGCTGTCAGTGTGAACTCGCCAAATACACTGAAAGACTGACCCATCGAGGCGCTTAAGTGGGCGACGACCTGGCCGATCGCAAAACCATCAGTATCGCTGCCGTCTTTCGACAGGTAGCTGACGTCACCAAAGCCCATAGCCACGAACTCAGGGCGTTCGTCGTTATAGCTGCTGGCAATTTCGGCCGAGTGTTCGTCTGCATGCACGACAGTTACAGTAGAAACTGTAAACGCAAGCACCAGTAATCGATGTCGTATCGCTTTATTCATTGTTATTAGTATTGTGGCGCGCTACCCGGGAAGCGCCGACGGATAGTATCGGTTTTTCGGTCCGATCGCCAAAGCGCGAGAGGCGACTTGTTATACTCTTCGGCAAATAAATAATAAAAGATGCCGTTTTCACCATGCCCGCAAAGTCCGCTTCAGTCTGGTTGCCCAGAGTTATATTCGAATCTGCGCTGATTACGGTCAGTATCCTGCTCGCGCTCGGCCTTGATGAATGGCGGGAAAATCGCGAGGTGGAGGAAACGATTCGACAGGCAATGTCGAACTTTCTGAGCGAGATTCGGCAAAACAAAGCTCGCGTTGATGATGCTGCACCGTTCAATAAAGGTCTGCACGACGTTATTGATCAACGCGACAAGCAAGGCGATATTCAAACGATGTCGGAATTCATCGATATCATGGATAGCTATAGTCCGGTTGTCCTGCAATCTACCGCCTGGGAGACGGCGCTTGCGACCGGGTCCCTGGCGAAAATGGATTACGGGCTCGTCTCTGCATTGTCTTTAACTTACGGCTTGCAGAGCCGCTATGAGCAAACCAATCGTAGTGCTATGGCTCGACTAACCAGTCCACAAGTTCTTTCGCCCGATACGCTGGACCTGGCAATTTACAACTCGTTACAGTACCTCGAGGATGTGACGAGCATGGAAACAGAGCTGGCCGTGGTTTATACAGAGGCAACTTCAGTCATTGAAATGAGCTGGAAGAAGCTCAACGGGGAGTTTGATTAACGTGTTGGTTAGAAAATGCTTTTGGCTGCCGGCAGTGCTGATATCGATTGTTTCGTCATCAGCGAAGGCGGATATTCGCGAACTCATTGCTGAAGATGTGCTTTTGCAGATAGCCGAAGAAACGTCGGGCGAATCTGCCAAGCGCAATCTCGATGCGATCACGCTGCAACATCGCATGCGTGCCAGCAACCAGTTCGAAGTAGCAACGCAACATATCGTTTCGCAGCTCGAACATTATGGTCTGGATGAAGTCGCTGTGCTCAAGTACGCGGCCGATGGAAAAACGATGTACGGCACACAAAAGTCACGACCGGTGTGGGACGTGCGTTTTGCGCAGTTGTGGGAAGTCCGCGATCGCGATAGCGACGGTGAACTGGTCCGGGTGCGTAAACTGGGTGACTGGGACTCGGTACCATTAACGCTCGCGCAAGACAGTCTCTCTGCGGATGTGACGGCATCGCTCATCGATATCGGCACGGGCATGCAAGATTCCGAGTACGAGGGTAAGGACGTCAAAGGCAAGCTCGTGCTGACGTCCAGTCAACCGGGGGCGGTTGCTGATCGCGCCGTCGGTGAACTCGGCGCCGCGGGAATTATTTCGTATGCACCCAATCAGAAGTCGGCCTGGTGGAAGGACGATGATCGCCTTATTCGTTGGGGACACATGGGCTCTTTCCCAAAGACAAAGTCATTCGGCTTCATGATATCGCTGGGAGAGGCAAGAGCGCTGCAGCAGCGCCTGCAGTCGGGTGAATCGATTCTATTCCACGCCAGGGTCGATGCGAGCCACGAGCGTGGTGAATACGGTTTCGCGACCGCGGCGATCAGCGGCACGGATAAATCCAATGAAGATATTCACTTGACGTGTCATCTGGATCACCCACGCCCCGGTGCCAATGATAATGCGTCGGGTTGCGTAACAATCCTCGAAGTTGCTCGCGCGCTTAATGCGCTGATCAAGGACGGTATATTGCCGCGTCCGTCGCGCACGATTCGTTTCCTTTGGCCAGCGGAGATCGAAGGCAGCATCATGTACCTGGCGGAGCATGAGGATCCATCCCGGATAAAGGCCAATATCCATATGGACATGGTCGGCGGCGGGCCGGTGACCAAATCCGTATTTCGCATCTCCGGCGGGCCGTACAGCGTTCCGTCTTTTATCAGTGATCTCGGTCATGAGATCGGACATTTTGTCAACGATCAGACCAAACGATACGCAGATGGTGAAGATGTGGCTTTTCCATTGGCAGCGCCTGAAGGCGGCAAAGAGCCGCAACTCGCTCTTATGGAAGGGCTTGACATGGGCAGTGATCACGATGTCTTCTTCGAGGGAACGTGGCGCATACCGGGTTTGTACTTACACGACTGGCCGGATCGCTACATTCACACAAACTACGATCTCGCAGCCAACATAGATCCGACGAAACTCAAGCGCGCGGCATTCATCGGTGCCGTCAGCGCATGGTATCTCGCGAACTTTTCCGACGACGACGTGCCGGCTATCATGACCCTGCTGGAACGAAACGCATTGCAGCGTAGTGCCGTGCTAGCAGAGCGACGGGCACAACTTCCATTGGCAGAAAGAGCGGCCGCGACCAGAACGCACTTCGCACTGGAACGTCGCAAGGTCCACAGTGTTGAGCCATTCGCGATACTTCCGGAGAAAGATCATGAATCCGCTGTTGCTTATCTGGACAAGCTACAAGCACTGCTTGCGACGGCAGAACCAGGGGTCATGCGCGAGCGAAATGACACCGTCTATGAGCGCAATTCGGACATTGCGGGACCAATGCACGGATTTGATTACTCTTATATCGATGACAATCTTGGCGCGGAAGCAGCGGGAAGTTTGCAGCTTGCCAATCACAGCACTCCATACGGTGGTGGCGGGATGTTTACGTACGAAGCACTGAACCTCGTCGATGGAAAACGAACGGTCAGCGATATTCGTGATTGGTTGGTGGCGGAGCTTGGTGACGTACCTTTGCCGTATGTCACGGAGTACTTGCAGGCCCTGGAATCGATAGACGTATTACGCCGTCAGTAACCTCTGCCTCCAAACAACCATTTTCTTGCTTCCTCCTCGGTCATGAAGACGCGCCCCGGGAGAAGGCGGTTGAACAACGCTGCGTCGACAAATTTCACTGTCTTTACTGCTTCCGGATTCAACTCAACCCAGGCAATTCGGTACCTGGTATTGATGCCAAGCTCGCGGAAGAGTTCGATGTGGTCGAAGCCGTCCATTATCGGGATGACAGTTAGCGACTCGGTAATGCCGAGGATTTTGTAGCAGTCATTGGCCTTACACGCCTCAACGATGGCGGCCCACAACTTCCGCGACCATTCGATCGACTTTTCGCCGCGCGATTCCGCTCGAATGTGGTCTCCTTCGAACGTGATTTTCATGGTTTCGGTCATAAGCCGACTCTGTTTCATTCGTGTTCGTAAGCACTGCAATGTGCAGAATAGCAGCTCTTGCGGTAACTACCGGACTCGTACGAGTGACGCCACAGCACTACAAAATATTCCGGATATTACGACGGTAATTTGCAAGCCAAATTCCGCCGAGGCCCAGCCAACTATCAAGCTGCCAAAAGCCGTGCCGCCAAAGGCGATCATACCCCACAGGCTGCTGACTCTGCCACGCACTTCCTCCTCGACGAGAGTCTGTATCAGTATCTGCGAGCCTACGCCGCACAACGACAGAATTATGCCCAATAAGACCACCAACGGGACCGCGAGCCAGAAATCGCTGTTGGCGCCAAACATTGTAATGAGAACGCCGGCCACCACCACGGAGAGTCCTACGACGTTGCTATTCAGCCAGGCCGTATTTCGGGCAAGAACGAGACCGGACATGATCGCGCCGACGCCAATTGCGGCGGTCAATGTCGCAAGGCCTGCGGCACCACGCTCGTAAATGGCATCTGCAAACGCCGGCATCATCTCGAGTGCGCCGCGCCCGAAGATAGAAGCAACAGCGACTGTGATTAACAACCCACGAATTGTCTTGTGGGTGACGGCATAGCGAACACCATCGAGCAGTTCCGCCCATACGTCGCCCGGTTGCTTCGAACGAGGCGCGGTCGGTCGCAACTCAATAACCGCAACGGCAGCGATGATCGCAAGATAGGAAATGCCGTTGATTGCGAATGCTGTGCTGACACCCGATGTAGCAATGACGAATCCAGCGACGGCCGGCCCAACAAACCTCGACACGTTGAATGAAATTGAGGCGCTGGCAATGGCGCTTTGCAGTTGCGTTTTCTCAACGAGATTGGGAACGAGCGTCATGCGCACGGGCGTATGCGCACCATCGAGCGCACCCTGTATTAGCGATTGAGCGGTAAGAACGATGATGCCGACGAGACCAAACCAGGCCGATGCACCCAGCAGCAACATATTGATTGCGCTGAGTGAGTTGATGACGATAGACGCCTTGCGCCGATCGACACGATCAGCAAGCACGCCGAACAAGGGTCCGAACAGGACCGCCGGGGCGAACTGCGTAAATGCGATGATACCGACCCAGAACTCTGAGCCTGTGAGTTCCCATGTAAACCAGCCCAACGCGACGCGGTAGATCCACAAACCGTGCAAGGACACGGTGCTGCCGATGAGATAAACAAGAAAGCTGCGGTTGGACAGCGCGGAATTGTTCATTGGGTGTGAGGTCAGACGCCCTCGTCCGGGTACGGAAAGTCGACCGGTGGTGGCAGCCCGTCCTCAACCCAGGAGCGAATGCCAGCGTCACAAATGGCGTATCCCCAGTTTATGAGCCGTCGCTGCGTGGTCTGGTCTTTGGCCGCGAAATCGGTGGGGATGTCCGCGAGTTCCAGAGTGCGTTCACGAGAGCAGGGCAGTTTATCCTTGGCAGGATAGCCTTCGATATTGCTACGTATGCTGAAATAAACGCCAAATTTTTCCAGCGATGCCAGCGAAGAAATCAACACTCGCTTTCGCAGTGACCGCACCTGATTATCGATCGTATTCATCACGCGGTAACTCTGCAGCGCCCAGTCACCCACAATCTTTTCTTTCGGTCTGTACTTGCCACCGGCGTTACAGACGATGAGAGTCTGAAAGTTCTTGAATACAGTCTCCAAACCCAGATTGTCATAGACGCCGCCGTCCGAAAGCGCCGGTCGAGTGGTGTAGGGCGGTCTTTGCAAGCCGCTGCCGCTACCGGGTGTGTACTGCGATTCATCATATTTGAATCGAGCCGGTGACAGGAACGGTGGGAATGCCGATGACGCGCCAACGACAGACGCGATCGAATCCGTCGGACTCTTGATTTCCCCAACTCGCCAATCGCGTGTGAACGGTTTCGAGAATCGCCACAATGCGCCGGACTGCAAGTTGGTGGCGTTGATCACGAAACGTGGGGAGTCGGGGAGGTCCTGCAGTGTCTTGTTGCTATAAAGACGGCGTCGATATACGCGCGCAATTCTCTTACTAACCGTACTGACCACAGCGGCCCAGGCAGCAGTCCATATGGAAACGGTAGTTTGACTCGCGAAGTCTTCGACAGGTTTAACAACCAGTTCGCGAAAACGTTCCAGCAAGTCGTCGTCATCCACTTTTAAGTCATCCCAGGCGAGTCCGAGGACGCCTGCGATAATGGATCCGCCGGAAACAGAGGAGACGCGCTGCAGTGTACCGATGGGGCCGTGCTTGCCAGTACGATTTTCGGTGCCGAGATAGCCGAGTTCGGCGAGGCGCCACAAGACACCAAGATGAAACAGCATGGCGCGATAACCGCCACCGCTGAGGCACAAGCCAATCCCCAGCGCGGGCGAATCTCCGCCAGGCGCATCCAGACTAACCGGTGAGAGTTCTTCCTGTGACATTGTGGGACCGATATACCATATTTCGGTCTATCGTTTCGATTCGCACAGAATCTAGTACAGGTTTCGGTACCGATTTGACGCGAAACGGGCGTCGAATGCTTCTGTCAGGCGCTGTGAATCTCTCATCCAGACACAGGGTTCGCAATCACAGGTTTTTTGATCGTGGCGCAGCTTGCTGTGCAAGGTCCCAACCAGATCGATGCCATATCGTAGTGACGCATTTAAAGTATGTGTCGCCTTGCCCTCGAAATCGCCGAATTCATTAAGGCAACTGACCCAATGACATTCGCGATTGAGGCCACACTGCTGGCATCGATCATCGGTTGCCTTGAACAGACTCTCATGTGGGCAGTCTCGCTGATCAATGATCTTAAGCACGAGTTCTCTTGGAAAGTTGAGCGCTTCGATTAATTCTCGCCGCATAACCGCCTCCTGATACTGCCGTTCTTTAATCTAGTAAGCGCCCGAATTCCTGTCTATCGTGTATTTCGCGTATGCGGCACTGGAAGCCCCTATTCTCGAATGGCCTCTTTTCGATTTGCAGCAGCATCGCCGCATTCATCCCGACGACCACATCCACCGCACTTTGCCGAGTTTGTCTTTGCATCGGGATCGTGCTTCGACAGCCAAACCTGGAAAATCGCCCAGAACGCGCACAGCGCGATTACCGAGAGCAGTGGAAAAAAATAGGTCGTCATCATCCTGGCTTACACTCCTCAGGTTGTACTGAACAGCCCGGCGAATCCCATAAACGCCATCGACAGTATACCGGCGATGATCAGGTTCATCGCGGTACCCTGGATCAGTTTCGGGATGCTGGACAACTCCGATTCTTCGCGCAGGCCGGCGAGCAGTACCAGTGCCAGTGTGAAGCCAAGGCCGGCACCCAGTGCGTAGACGATGCCTTCCCAGAAGCCGTAGCCGCGGTTGGTGGCGAAGATTGCCAGCCCCAGGATCGCGCAGTTGGTCGTGATCAGTGGCAGGAAGATGCCCATCGCGCGGAACAGCGCGGGGCTCAGTTTCTTGATCAACATCTCGATGAACTGCACGGTGCTGGCGATCACCACAATGAAACATATCAGCCTGAGATACGGTGCGTGTATCAACACGTAGGTGTTGAGTATCCAGGCGCACACAGCCGTCACGAGCATCACAAACGTCGTTGCGGCACCAAGCCGTGCCGAGGTTTCCAGCGAGTTGGAGACACCGAGGAACGGGCACAGGCCGAGGAAGTAGGTCAGTACAAAGTTGTTGACCAGCAACGCACTAATGAAGATCCAGAGGAGGTTGTCCATCAGCTTTCACTCCTCTCGGCTTCTGCAACTTCCTGCAGGAACTCGTCTTTCTTCAACTTGAACCAGTTAAAGAACAGCAGGATTACGCCGAGTGTCAGGAAGCCGCCTGGCGGCAGGATCATGATCACCCAGGGTTCGAAGTTTTCGCCGAAAAGTTTTACGCCGAACAGTGCGCCGTCACCAAGTATCTCCCGCACCGCACCGAGTGAGAGCAACGCCAGCATGAAACCGCTGGCCATGCCCAACGCATCCATTACTGCAAGACGTGTCGGGTAGCGGGATGCGAACGCCTCTTGCCGGCCCAGGATCAGACAGTTCGCAACAATCAGCGGAATGAACGCGCCCAGTTCCTTGTGCACCTTCGGCACGAGCGCGAGCAGCGTGTAGTCGGCAATGGTCACGAAAGTCGCGATGATGATGATGAAGCAGGAGATGCGCACCTGTTTCGGAATCCAGTTTCGAAAGCTCGACACGAGGAAGCTCGAGCCGACGAGTACAAACAACGTCGCCATCCCCATCGCGATCGCGTTCACTGCCGAATTGGTGACTGCGAGCATCGGGCACATGCCGAGTACTTGCACAAAAACCGGGTTATCGCGCCAGACGCCCTTGATGAATTCTTCGTAGGACTCGGTCTCTTTCATTGTCCCACCTCCGCATCCTGAGACTCCATCCTGACAAGAGAAGGTTCCGAACCTGGCGGGGGGAGCTGCCCCGACCATTGTGTATGCGTTTCGTTAATGATCCGAACCACAGCTTTGGACGAGATAGTCGCGCCTGTGATCGCGTCGATCTCGTTGGGCTGGCTCTTGGTGCCTTTCTTGACCGCTACGATTTCCGGCTCAACGGATAACGCGCTGAAGCCGCCGACGAATACAGCGTCCTTGTAGATCTTGTCGCCCAATCCGGGTGTCTCGCGGCTCTCGAGTACTTCCATGCCAACGACGATTTTCTCTCCAGGCCTGTAGCCGTAAAGCAGCGCAATCGTATCCTGGAAACCAGGGCCCGCCGCGGGCATCGCGTAGCCGACGAAATTGCGTTGCTCGTCATAGCCACCATAAATGACGGGCTCGTCCCTGGCCGGTTTCTCTGTCGCGACGAGTTCGCCATCCCGGTTTACGAGTGCCTGCATCTGGCTGACGCCAGGCAGCACCTTGAATACCGCCTCGCGTAACTCGCGTGCCTTGTTTGCCGTAATCGTCGGCAACGTCGATTCGTAAATGCCGATGATCGCTATGCCGGAAATCAGTCCGGCAATCGCCAGCGTCAGCACGAGGCGCATCGAGCTGGGACTGGCCGCTACTTTCGGTGCGTCGTCGGTCATGAGGATTTGTCCCCGCGCCCGAATACCGTGGGCTGCGTGTAGCGATCGATCAGTGGCGTTGCTGCGTTCATAAGCAGGATGGCGTACATCACGCCCTCGGGGAGGCCGCCGAAGACCCGGATCAACATCACCAGGACACCCACGCCGATGCCGAAGATCCATGCGCCCTTGGGCGTTACCGGCGAGGTGACCGGATCGGTTGCCATGTAAATCGCCCCGAGCAACAGGCCGCCGGAGAAAACCGAGAACAGCGGCGTCGGGAAACGTTCTGCATTGAACAAGCCCAAGGCAGCCGAGAAGATAATCACGGTGAGCACGATGCTGACCGGTATGCGCCAGTCCAGGTCGCGCCGCATCCAGAGATAGATGCCGCCGAGCAACAACAGGAGGCCGCTGGTTTCGCCGAGCGAACCGCTGACATTTCCGAACGCA
This sequence comes from Woeseiaceae bacterium, assembly GCA_021773155.1. Lineage (GTDB taxonomy): Bacteria > Pseudomonadota > Gammaproteobacteria > Steroidobacterales > Woeseiaceae > UBA1847. The sequence continues at coordinate 12,783 of JAJFKQ010000051.1, forward strand.
AGTTCTGAGAGCGGCGTAACCACCTGCTCGAATTTCATCATTCCGAGCGGCGTTGCCGACGTAACGCCGTCTATCTGCACCTGCATGAAGGGTAGCGCCAGATTGCCCGGGTAGATGCTGAAGAATCCACTGTCGCCTGTCGTTGGCACCCACGTCGTCATTGCGATTGGAAACGTTGCTAGCAGAAACGCACGACCGAGCAGCGCGGGATTAAACAAGTTGTGGCCAAGACCGCCCCAAATGACCTTGCCTAAACTGATCGCTACAAACCCGCCGAGGAATGCCATCCACATCGGCAGACCCGGCGGTAATGTCAGACCGAGAAGTACTCCCGTAAGGACGCCGCTCGCATCGCGCAGGGATTCGCTTCGCGCGCGACGGTCGGCGAACAGCCACTCCGCGAGTACCGCGCCAAAGATACAGGTGCCGAGGATCAGCACGGCGCTGAGGCCGAAGAACCACAGCGACGCAAGGGTTGCCGGTAACAGGGCGTAGAGCACATCGCGCATCGCCTTGGGCGTAGTCATGCCCTGTTGCAGCAACGGCGCGGGGAACAGCAGGAGGTCCGGGTCTCGTTTCTTCACGCCTCGGGCTCCTTGCGATGGGTCAGGTCGTCCTTCGCAGTACGAATGAGCTGGACGATCGGGATATTGGACGGGCACGCGAACGTACAACAGCCACACTCGACACAATCAAAGACGTGATAGTCCTTCATCTCGTCGAACATGCGCGACTTGGAGAGGCGGGCGAGGCGCGAAGGATTCAGGAAATACGGGCAGGCCTCCAGGCAGCGTCCACAGGAAATGCAGGGATACTCCTTTCGCCTGGCCGTCTGTTCCTCGGTAAACACCAGCACACCGGAGCATCCTTTGAGAATCGGCGCGTCGAGGCTTGCAATGGGTCGACCCATCATCGGTCCACCCATGATGATCTCGCGCGACCCGGGTTTGAGCCCGCCGCAGAATTTCACGACATCGCGCACCGGTGTCCCGAGCGGCACGATCAGGTTGGCGGGGTAGGTGACACCCGGGCCCGCCACGGTCACGACACGTTCGATCAACGGCATGCCGCGCAGGAAGTAATCCGCGATGGCGACAATCGTGCCGACGTTGTTGACGTTGACCTCGACGTCGCGCGGTAGCTGTCCGGCGGGCACTTCCACATCGAAGACGCTCTTGATCATCATCTTCTCGGCGCCCTGCGGGTACTTGACCTTCAACGGCACGATGCGAATGGGCTGGTCGGGCTTGATGTGCTGCTTAAGAATCTCGATCGCATCGGGTTTGTTCATTTCCACGCCAATGACGGTCTCTTCGGCGCCGAGTTTTTGCCGCATGATTTCGGCGCCTTCGAGCAACGCCTCGGGACGCTCGAGCATGAGCCGGTGATCGGTGGTCAGAAAGGGTTCGCATTCGGCGCCGTTGATCAACAGGTGTCGGATTTTGACACCGTCGGGCACCGACAGCTTTACGTGCGCAGGAAATGCCGCTCCACCCATGCCGACGATACCCGCCATCTGCACCGCTTCTATGAATTCCTCAAGGGATAGCGATCGCCAGTCGATGGCTGCATTGACATCGACCTGTTGCGTCGCGAACGGGTCGGCTTCGATTTCGATCGCAGGCGCAAAACGGCCGTCGACGCCGCGAAAATCGCCCACAGTTTTAACGGTACCGGTCACCGGGCTGTGCAGGCCTGTTGAAACGAAGCCGCCAGGCTTCGCAATCAATTGTCCACGCCGCACTTTCTCCCCGGCGGTAACAACTGCCTGGGCAGGCACGCCAATGTGCTGTCCCAGCGGCATGAGGTAGTCCTTGCCAAACGGCACGCGCTGGATCGGCAGGTTCTCTGTCTGTTGCTTGTGGTGGGCCGGATGGACTCCGTGCTCAAAATTGCGGCGTAAAAAGCGGAAAGCTTCCATCGCCTTAGTCCCGCTTCTGCGATGCCAGCTGTAGCAGGCGGCTGCGGATCTTGCTCGCGATTTCGGTCTGTGTCTTTTCCTGGATCTCCCGGATCTGTGCGTCGTTCGCCTGTTGTTGCGCATCAAGTTCCGCCTGGTGTTCGGCAGCGACCGCGGCGCGAATTTCTTGCTCGACTTGCTCGGTAAACGGCGTGATCAGCCCTGCGAGTTCCTGCAAGGTCTGCCAGTTCGCAAGGCATTGCGCGGACATGTCCGACAGGGCCGGGCTCACGGCGTAGCGTTTTTCCTGGTTCGTAACAAAGGGGGTCTTGCCTTTGCGGCCCTTCGCATCCAGCTGCAGCCATTCGGCCAGCACGACCTGTCCCGGCGCGTTGTCCGCCAGCGGCTCGAATTGTGCGGCGAAACGTCTCTGTCCCAATGCCCAGTCTGCCGGCGTCAACAGGCGCTCGTCGCCTTCGGCTGGAGGCAGCGCGTCACCGCTTGCCGGATTGCCGTCAAGTGTGATGCGGGACCCGAAAACACCGTCGGCCCGTGGATCGTAACGGAACAGCGGCAGCACGCGGCTTGCGACCGCGAGTTGCGCCTGCGCCAATGTCTGTTCGCTGGCATAGCCGTGCCGCAAGGGGCTCGGCGCGTGGACCTGGATCAGGGCTGGACCCTCATGTTCAAGCGCCTGCAGCATGCTTTCGCCAAGATGGTCCGGGTCGGCAATCGATGTCTGTGCCACAAACGCATTGCGTTGCGCCAGTGCGAGCAGCCCCAGGCTGCCTCGCGGGTTGTTGGTCGCTGCATCGCCGAGCCCCAGGTTCATGCTGCTCAGCACCAGCACCTTGACCGGCAGGCCGGAGTTCAGCAACCAGATCAACTGGCTGAGTCCCTGTCCTGCAAGCATCTCGTCGCTGCCGATCAGCACGAGCGGTGGGCAGATCTCCAGCTCTTCGTCGCGGAGGTCCTGCCAACGCAGGCTTGTCAGGGCTTCGCGCTTCCAGTCGGCGCCATCGGGCTGGTCGACTTCGAGGCGTGCCTGGCGTAGCAGGCGAATCAGCTCCGTGGTTTCATCCAGGTGTCCCTCGACCAGACCGGCGGAGAGTTGCGCAGCGTCGCCACTCATGTCGACAACAACCGGTGCCTGGAACGGGTTATGCGGGAAAGCAGCGGCCCATTCTGCGGTGCTGCCACCCGCGACAGTCAGGCCATAGCGGGCACGGCCGAGACCATGTTTGCCGGCAACGAGCCGATGATGTGCTGCCGTAATTCCATTTGACAGTTCGATCAGCCTGAGCAGATAGCCGGTATCGATAGAATGATCGCCCACTGCGTCCCCGACACCTTCGGCCAGGTCTTGCAAATCGACCCGTGGGCTCGTGGTCTGTTTCAGCTTCTCGGTGACGGCATCGAGGTCTTCGACGGCCAGCGTGCCCGAGAGTGTGTCGTTGATCAGTGCGGATACCGCCTCGCCGGCCTCGTGCAATGTTTCTGCAAAGCGCTGCACCAGCGGTTGCTGGTGAAATTCGGTCGCGGACAGGGCCAGACGAACCGCCATCTTCTCGCCGGAGCCCGCTTCCGCCGGATCACCGCCGGCTAGCGCAAACTGGCAATAGCGTGACAACAGTATGGAGGCCATCGTGCCGATCTCCGGGTTTTGTGCAACGCGTTCGAGCGTCTTTGACGCCGTGTCGGGCGTATCCGCCCAGATCGCCCAAAGTGCTCGCGCCTCATCAAGCGAGGCCGCATCCTGAGGACTGCCTCGCAGTGCTTCGGCTTCGCAGCTGTTTACGCAAATACCACAGGATTTACAGGCTTCCGGGTTGATCACGATCGACAAGAGCTCTGCGCTGTCTTTCTTTTGCGCTTCGGCATCCTGGAAAAACGGCTTCGTGACAGCGACAGGTAATACACCCATAGCCGCACTAATGCTCTCTATACCGTCCTGGATGGCCTGCTTGCGCTCATCCGGCAAGGGCATCTTGTCCTGCAGCCAGGCGTAGGCGTCTTGAAGCATCTGGCCAAAGGTCATTGACGCTTCTTCGGACTTTTTGTTACTGGCGATGATGCGCGACGCGAGTTTTGACGATACCTGGCGCACGGCGTCTGCGCCGGTGCGTCCGATTCCCGCATCAATCAGTGCGGCTGGCGTGGATGCAACGACGCCGATTGCGCTGTCCGGGCAATGGGTCCAGCACTTGCCACAGCCGGTGCAAAGCATCGGGTCAAAAGCCGGCATCGTTCGGCGCGCTTTGCTGGTGTCGGTAAAGGTCGAACTCAGTGGCGGCATGGTGCCGGTTGCGAGAAAAGGATCGGCAGTCAGGCGGTCCGCCTGGCCGTCGCGGTACAGCACGCCCGTCTGGTCCCAGAAGCGGGGCAGGCTTGCTACATGATCGTCATCGCGACCGAGATGACGCACGGCCGCCGGCGTTTCACCTGCCCAGCGATCCTGTGTAATGGTTGTCGCGTCATTCTCGACCTCGACAACCTGTTCGAGTCCGGCCTGAAATGCGTCTGCCATTTCGTCGCGGCGATCCGCGTCGACGCCCTCAAGCAGGTTCCTGCGTGCGGCTATGACCCGGCGTGACTTGTGCGCGATAATTCCGGCGTTTATCAATACGCCAAAGAGACCACCCAGCAGCGATTCCGGCACCTCGGGGCTGTCGGCCTCCAGGGGGATGCGGAATAGCTTCGATTCTTTGCCAACCAGGACTTCGCCGCGCGGCACGTGCAGCGCGATATCGGCGACCAGTGCGTCACCGTGATCCTGCATCGATGAGTCACCGTAGGTGAGCCAGTCGACGCGGGCGTCGGACCAGCGGTCCCACGAGACTGCCGGCCGGCTACGTACGTGGCCTTCGTCCAGTTTGTGGAGCAGGGCACCAGCCGCATCGAGAAGTCCTGTGCCGTGGCTGCCGCTGATTCTGTGGATCGCGATTGTAAGAACGTTTTCCGGTAGCGGTGTGACTGCGTCCTGAGCGGCGCGGACGCCGAGTCTGGCGACGTCAGGATAGGCTCGCCGCATCGCGTCGAGCATGACTTCACGCTTGGGTTGCTCGCCCGAGGTGTCATCGAAATTCACGCCGAGGAAAAGGGGCGTCGCTGACGGTTGGTCAGTACGGCTGCCCAGTACGACGAGGTCGGCCACGCGCAGTGGCAATCCGCCGACGCCATAGGCAACGGGTACAAAGGTCGGGCGCTGCTGGTTGCCGTCGCGATCCAGGCATGCACGAACTTCGCGAGTCAGCGGTGGCTCGCCGGACAGCGGTGTATCCATGCGTTCCAGGACGAATACACGGTCACGTCCTGTCAGCGCTGCGGCAATTTCTGTGCCGGGGAAAGGTCGGAGTGAGTGGATCCCGAGTACCCCGACTTTGATCTTTTGTTCCTTGCGCAAACTATCCGCGGCCACACGCGCCGTCTCAACGGCCGACCCCTGCGCCAGCAGCACGGTTTTGGCATCATCCAGCCGGTATCTGGAAATGGCTGAGTAGCTTCTGCCGGTTTTGCGGGCGAACAGCTCGAAGGACTGCGCCAGCGACTCCACGACAAAGGCATCAAAAAATGGTCCGCGGGCGAATGCGCCAAGCGCGTAGCTTTCTTTATCGAACAGCGCGCCTGCAAGCATCGGCTCATCGAGGTCGTGCCAAGCGGGAACGCGGCGGCGGGATTCGCCGAACAGCAGTTTTTGCGCCTCGGTCGGTGACTCGATGTGCTCGCGTGCGCTGCCGAGAAACGCGTTGACCTGGGCCGGCGACAACAGCCGGACGTCCTGCGGTGCGAGCGCAGTTTGCTCGCCGTCCATGATGACCATACCCGGCACCAGCGACTCTTCAGCCACGCGCCTGGCGATGTAGGTGAAGTCGACAGCCTCCTGCACATTGGCGGCAAACAGCATGAAAAATCCCGAGTCTGCACTCAGGTGGACAGTCTCATGGCCGCTGCAGAGCGCAGCGCCATGTCCTGCCGTGGCACGTGTGCCTACGTGGAGAACCAGCGGTGCGTGCTTGCCGGCTGCCGAGATCAGCAGATCCTGTGTGGCCGCAATATCCGTGCCGGACAGGAAAGCAGTCGCACGTCGGCCAGCCAATGCGAGGCCGGTCGCCGCGGCAACAATGCCGCGGGGTCCTTCGGCGGTTTGCGCGGCCAGCGCTTCGCCAAAAAGATTGCTGCCGCCATGTGCAAGTTCACCGAGCCATACGGTGTCGGCGTCTTTGGACGGCATCGAACCACCGAGTACCGCGTTGCTGGCGATACCGGCTTCGGATATCGCTACAGCGCTGTTGCCATCGAGCACGGTTTCGAGACCTTCTTCCCGGATATCTGATCCTGCAGGCGCGCCGAATACCTTGCGATACCAGCGAATAGCGATATTTCGCATGTCAGCCTGACCTCGCTTGTCTGGATTCCTGCTCCTGAAATTGTTCCCGCTCAAGCCACACGATGGAGTGAGTGGCACAGCGAAACACTGCGTCAGGCCTGGGTTCGCCACCGCTGGAATAATCGATGACGGGAAGATTGTCTTGCATGGTGATTAATCCGGGAGCCGCGTCGGCGACGCACTTGCCGCAAGCATCGCAGGCAACTTCGCAAAGCTGTATTGCGGCCTCGCCGGCCAGCGGAATATTGCATTGCACATACAGGTTCTGGCTGAGCGGCATGAGTTCAAACAGGTCCCTGGGGCACGCCGCAACGCAGTCAGGGCAGGCGCGGCATTTCTCGGTATCCACCTGTGGGAGACCATTGGCATTCATGTGTATTGCATCGAAGGTGCACGCTCGTTCGCAATCGGCCAGACCGAGACAACCCCATGAGCATCCCTTGCCGCCACCCGATACAACCGCTGCAGCGCGACAACCCTCGAAACCGAGATACTCGGCAATCTGGTTGGCCTGCAGATGGCCACCGGAGCAACGCAGTCGCGCGACCAGTTTTTCCTGCCTGCCCGCGTCGACCTGCAGGTACTCTGCAATCTGTTCGATATTGTCGTCGGTGCTAACCGTGCACTGGCCCGGATCGACTTCACCGCTAACCAGTTTTTCGGCAAACGGCAGGCAGCCGGGTTGCCCGCAGGCGCCACAATTTGTCCCCGGCAGCAGCTCGTTGGTTGCCTCGATACGCGGGTCTTCGTCGACCTTGAGGAATCGCTGCGCAATCGCGAGGATCGTTCCGAAAAACAAACCAATCCCAACCATGATGGCCGGCGCTACGAGCATGCTGTTCATCAGTTGAAAGGCGCCGCGCGGGCGATCAGGTCATCCAGACCCGGCTCATTCGGATCCAGCGGTTTACCCGGATGGATGCACTTGGCCGGGCAGATCTCGGCCGCCGCCACGAGGTCGGCGTACGGGCCGGCATTCACATCCTTGATGATCGCCTGTTTGTCACCGTTGTACACAAACATCATCTTGTTTATGGCCATGCAGTCATCGCAGGTGGTGCACATCGCGGTATCGAGCCACGGTTCGTCGAAACTCAATTCCTCTTCGGCTTCTTCTTCGGCTGGAGGCGGAGGTTCGGCTGCCGCGTCTGCGGCAGGTGCTTCCTCTATTGCAGGTTCGGCCGCCGGCATCGTGGCAAGCTGGCTGCCGTCGCCGACCATACCGGAGAGATCGGCGCCCATCAGGACGTCGACGAGTTGGCCCATGGCCTCACCGGCCGCCTCGGAACGAACACTTTCAAGCTCCTCCGCGTGTTCCTTCTGGAGCTGTTCGCGTTCGGCATCGAGAGCTGTCTGTTGCTCGGCGATGATCCGTTCGATCGCTTCTTCGACGTAGAAATTCTGGATTCCGGCCAGTTCCTGCAGTGTGTGCCAGTAGTTAAGCCGGTCGCGACACGCGAACACCAGCGCGCGCGAAACCACCAGCCTTTTGAGTACATCGTCTTCGTCGATACCCCAGACAAAGGGCACCAGGCGGTCGACCAACTCGTTCCCGGCATTGAGATATTCATCGACGGTAACGAAGTCTGCCGATTCGAAGCCTGTCGGCACCATCCGAAAATGTTGGTGCAGTGACGGCATCAGCAGTGCGTAGTCGGCGAAGGTGAA
>JAJFKQ010000052.1 GCA_021773155.1 Woeseiaceae bacterium
TTTGCATATTCTTCCAGCCTTGCGATCGCCAGCGCCCAGAAATGCGGTGGTGTCCAGACGAAAATAATCAAAAACAGCAGCAACGCACCGCTGGTAACCTCATTGGTTACAGTAGTCCAACCCAGCACCGGCGGCGCGGCGCCTGCAGCCCCACCGATAACAATGTTTTGCGGTGTAGCGCGTTTAAGCCAGACCGTGTAGATCACCGCGTAACCGATCAAAGAAAAAAACGTCAGTATGGCTGTCAGCGGATTGACGAGAAACCACAGAATGAACATTGCAATGACACAGAGAACAGACGCAAATGTCAGTGCCGCCCTCACGGTCAGCTTGCCCTGCGGCAACGGGCGCCCGCGTGTTCGCATCATCAAAATATCGGTGCGATGGTCAAGAACGTGATTAAAGACGGCCGCAGCGGAAGAGGCCATGCCGATACCCAGTGTGCCGTAAACGAGTGGTTCAACGCCCGGCCAGCCAGGTACCGATAGAAACATGCCGACGATCGCAGTGAATACAATCAACATGACCACACGAGGCTTTGTCAGCTCGTAGTAGTCGCGCCAGTCGACAGGCGATGCTGCTTCGGTGTTCACGTTTATGTCGTTCAGCCTATCTGAGACAGCTTTAGAAGACGCTTGATGTCTTCAACCATATCGCTGGGGTCAATTTCCGGCTCAAAATACATCACGAGGTTACCCAGAGGGTCCACCAGGAAATATCCACCAGCCACTAACGATGCAGGTTTCTTGTTATTTAGAAGTAGCGAGAAACTGTCGTCTCTCAACGTTATGAGCCCCACGTGCTCAGCAGCGAGAAACACTGTATCTGGCGACGATTCACCGTGCAAGAAGACCCGCTTAAGCCGGTCCATCTCCTTGCCGAGCATCTTTCGCGACTGGCGAACCGTATATAGAGCGTCCTGGCAGCGTGCCATGCACTCTTCGCTGTCCGAATAAAGCAGCACCCAATAACCGTCACCTTGTTTGCTGATCTCGGATTCCGGCATCTCCTCGGCGATATTGACTATCGGCTCCAGCAACGTGCCATGATTCGTACGTCCCGCCGGCTGCAGCCCGCCGCTGTAGTACATCCAGGTTGCCACGGCCAGCGGGCCGAAGAATACGGACGCGATCAGGAGCATTTGCACCCGTGCCCAGGTGGTTTTTTTCTCAGTCATGTGTCGAAACGCTTCTTACGATAATTCCAGACCAGCAGGCCTGACAGAACGGCACCCATGGTGAACCATTGCAGCGCGTAGCCGAAATGCTTGCCAGGGCCAAATTCCGAGGGTACCCAGTGGCGCAGGAAACCGTGGTCTTCGTCGTGCTCCATTAGCAGGACAAAAGGCTGTATTTCGCGGCCCAGTGCGACGGCCACCTCTTCGGATGACGGATAAACGGCGTGCTTCGGCCATGGCTGTGTTGCGTCGAATGCATCATCCATTTTGTAACCCGGCTTGGGCAACGAGCCCGCACGACCGCGGATAGTTAATTCATCCTTGGGTAATTCGAGCCGGCTGGCGTCAAAACCGGCGTTTGTCTTTTCGACCCAGCCGCGGTTGACGAGTAACAATGGTTGGTCGGCAGCAATTTCGAGCGGCGTCACAACGTAGTGGCCATAACGGCTGTTGATAATGATGTTATCGAGCACAATCTGGTGCTCTCCGTCGTAGGCGCCGGTTGCTTTCAGACGCTGGAAGGACCGAACCTGCATTCCGTTCTGCCAGGCCTTGAAACTGGTTTCGTCGCTATAAGCGAATTGGTCGGCCCGTTTTTCCAGACCGCGCGAAACTTGCCAGACACCGAGGCCCGTGAACTGGATGACCAGAAACGTACCAACGACCAGCGGTAGCCATGTGGGCAGCGGCTTCTTCGTCTTGCCGTTCACGTTATACTGCTCACTCGATTCTGCATGGTGAATTCCATGAAATACGTCGTTTTCACACTGTTGGCCGCAATACTGATCAGCCTGGGTTCCGGGCTATATTATCTATCCCGCGACGACGCTGACTCGCCCAAGGCGCTCAAGGCGCTGAAGATCAGAGTAGCGCTATCCGCCATCCTGATCATCTTTCTGGTGGCATCCTACTTCCTGGGCTGGATACAACCCCCCACACAGCCGAGTTAAGGTCACTGTCACCTTTAACTGCTACATCCAGTAGACGAAGACGTACAGGCCGACCCAGACAACGTCAACAAAGTGCCAGTACCAGGCCACGGCCTCAAAGGCGAAGTGCTTGTCAGCCGAGAAGTGACCCTTTAATACGCGGAACCAGATAATCGTTAGCATGATCGCGCCGATGGTGACGTGCATACCGTGGAAGCCGGTCAACATGAAGAATGTCGAGCCGTAAATTCCGGAGGTCAGCTTCAGGTTCAGGTGCTCGTATGCCTCCATGTACTCAACGCCCTGCAAGTACACGAAGATGAAACCGAGAATAAATGTTGCGGCAAGAAACAGCGTTAGCTGACTACGTTTGCCTGCGATCAACGCGTGGTGTGCAATCGTGATAGTGATTGAGCTCGTCAACAGCAAGATCGTATTGATAAGCGGCAGGCCGAGCGGTGCCATGGCTGTGTAATCGCCACCAACATTGCCTGGACCGTTACTTGGCCAGGTGCTCTCGTAGCCACTCCACAACATCAGGTTCGTGAAGAAATTATTACTCTCGCCACCCAGCCATGGAATAGACATGTTGCGAGCGTAAAAAAGAGCGCCGAAGAACGCCGCGAAGAACATGACTTCTGAAAAGATGAACCAGAACATTCCCTGGCGGAATGACTTGTCGACCTGATCGTTGTA
>JAJFKQ010000053.1 GCA_021773155.1 Woeseiaceae bacterium
CGCCCATATCGATGGCTATCCGGTTGGCATAATCGCCAACAACGGCATCCTGTTTCCCGAGTCGGCGCAGAAAGGGGCGCATTTTGTACAGCTCTGCAATCGACGTCGAATTCCTCTGGTATTCCTGCAAAACATCACCGGTTTTATGGTGGGCAAGCGCGTGGAGCATGCCGGTATCGCCAAAGACGGTGCGAAAATGGTGAATGCAGTGGCGACGGCAAACGTGCCGAAATTCACGGTCGTCATAGGGGGTTCCTTCGGCGCTGGCAACTACGCCATGTGTGGTCGTGCCTATGGCCCGAACCTGATGTGGATGTGGCCAAACGCGCGCATCTCGGTGATGGGCGGAGAGCAGGCGTCAATGGTGCTCTCGACTGTGAAGGCCGACGGACTGAAGTCTCGCGGCGAAGAGTGGCCCGAGAAAGAAAAGACCGACTACGAAGAGTCGATTCGTCAGCAGTACGAAACCCAGGGAAATCCGTTCTACGCGAGCGCTCGTCTTTGGGACGACGGCGTGATCGATCCCCTCGATACACGACGTGTGCTAGCGCACGGACTGTCGGCGGCGATGAACCATCCTGACAAAGATGAGGCTGCGTACGGCATATTTCGCATGTAAGTCCATGTACAATCGGAGCGACCGATAAATGGATGAATTATGCCGCTCGACTACGACCAGTTAATGGCGACGAAAGTTGCCGATCTCCCCTTAAGTTACGACGATTCTGAAGCCATTCTCTACGCACTGAGCGTTGGCATGGGACGGGATCCGATGGATCTTAAAGAATTGCCTTACGTCTATGAGCAGGGGGAGACTTTTAAGACTGTGCCGACTCTGGCCACGGTGCTGGTACCCGACATGTTCCCGCCCGGTCTGGGTTGGGACTTCGCCCAGGTGCTGCATACTGAACAGCGCTTGCAGCTCTATCGCCCGCTGCCGCCTAAAGCGGATATTCTGATCAATAAACGGGTTTCTGACGTATTCGACTGGGGCCCCCGCAAAGGTGCTTTGTTCCTGTTTGAAGCTGAGGGAAGGCTGGCGAGTGATGATACGGCACTGTTTACCCTGGGTTGCACTGTCATGGCCAGAGGTGACGGCGGCTTTGGCGGACCAACAGGCAAAGGACCCAGGCCGCACCGTGCACCACGGCGTGATCCTGACTTGAGCTGCGATACTGCAACTCGTAAGGACCAGGCGCTGCTGTTTCGGTTAACGGGTGATCGCAATCCATTGCATGCAGACCCGGCGGAAGCGGCGAAGGCTGGTTTCGGTGTACCGATATTGCACGGTATGTGCAGCTACGGTATCGCGTGTCGTGCAATACTCAAGACAATCTGTGAGTACGACTACACGCTCATTGAAAGCTTCGACGCCCGTTTCACGTCGCCGGTTTTGCCCGGCGATGTCATTACCACCGATATGTGGCAGGACGGAAATATCATTTCTTTTCGTTGCACCGTCAAAGATCGTGACACGATCGTGTTGCGAAACGGCAAGTGCGTGTTGATAGTCTGAGGTCTGCGGCTTAATGTCTGAAAGAGTTCAAATCGAAATTGAGGGCCATGTCGCTGACGTGATGCTGAATCGTGCCGGGAAACTGAATGCTCTCGACTTGAAAATGTTCGCTGCGCTTGCGGAGGCGGCAGACTCCATCTCGAATAACACATCCGTTCGCGCGGTTGTTTTGCACGGAGCCGGTGGTAATTTTTGTGCCGGAATCGACCTTAGCGTTCTGGGGGAGAGCGATCTCGACTTTGGCAAGACACTGGATACGCCCGTCGACCCCTCGCCAGCCAATTTTTTCCAGCGAGCGGCCTATGCATGGCGAGAGCTACCCATACCGGTCATTTGTGCGCTTGAGGGAGTTGTGTTCGGCGGCGGCCTGCAGGTGGCTCTTGGTGCCGATATTCGTTATGCGGGCCCGGACGCCAAATTTTCGATCATGGAGTCCAAATGGGGGTTGATTCCTGATATGGCGATCAGCACAACCCTGCGGGGCCTGGTGGCACCGGATTACGTCAAGGAACTCGCCTGGACGGCCCGCGTCCTTGATAGCACAGAAGCCCAGGCACTCGGCCTGATCACAGCGGTGGCAGACGATCCATTAGCCACCAGTCGCGAGCTCGCCGCTGAATGCGCAGCAAGGTCGCCAGACTCGATTCGGGGTATCAAGGCGCTCGTCAATGATGCCTGGCAAGTTTCGGATGCTGATTCCCTGGCTCTGGAGGCTCGCCTCCAAAGCGGTATTATCGGTGGTGAGAATCAGCTGGAGGCCGTGAGTGCTAATTTGCAGAAGAGAGAACCGGACTTCAAGGACTAATAGCGACAGGGCAGGTAACAGAGCCGGAACTTTGCATCGGCACGTTACTCCAATAATCAGGAATCCCAAACGGAAACGGCAGTTAGCGACTTGACCACAGTGCAGAAAATTCTTCTTGTTGCGGCGCTGATGAGCGTATCCGCCACAGGCTTTGCGCAACGGTCTTCAGAGCTGTCTGCCGATCTCCCGGACAGTCGTACCATGGCGGTTCAGGATAAAGTTGAACGTATCTTCGATGCCGGTGAATTCGAGCGGGCATTTTTCATTTACCGTAATGAGCTTGTCCCGCTGGGTGACAAGTACGCTCAGTACATGGTCGGATTTATGTATCACACCGGTCTGGGCGTCGAAGAGGACAGTGTTTCGGCTGCGGCCTGGTATCAATTGGCCGCTGAGCGGGATACACGTGAATTTGTTGTTGTGCGTGACCGGCTATTGCATGTCATGGATCAGGACGATGCTGATCTGTCACGGGTATTGTATCGCGAGCTCCGACTTCGATATTGCGATCTTGCGGTATTGCTCTCCTCTATCAAGCGAAACATGAAAGAACTTCAGGGGAGAACAGGGTCACGCGTAGGCGGTCAAAGCAGCCCCGTAACGGTCATCGAAAGTCGTGCGAACAGGTATAGCTCAGGATCAGGCTACTACGGCAACATTCAGGAAGAACTTGAAGCTCGAGTAATGCTGTTGAAGGAAATCGGAGACTTCGCGGACCTGGACACCGATCCGGATCGCATCAATATTCGTGATCTCGAACGCAGGGTGCGGCAGCATATCGAAGCAGAAGTAGATTAGCCGCTACAGACCACGCGCCAATACTTCAGGAAATTCCTGGATCAGTTTTTGGGCCAATTCCGGGTCGCCGTGAAACCACTTCGGGATCCAGTTGATTGAGCCCATAATAGCATTACCAGTCATTCGAACATTGCACGGTGCGACGCTGCCGTCCTTGATACCCGCTTCCAGAACCGCTTCGAAATTTTTGCTGTGCTGTCTGGACAGTTCCAGAACCTCCTCGCGATGCTCATGTTTGAGTGACGGGACCTCGCTCATAATCGCAATGGGTCCACGGTCGCCGACCATCATTTCTATGTGATAGCGGAAGTATCGCAGGATGATATCCATCCCGTTTTCACGTTCAGAGCACGCCCGGTCCAGTGCTTCGCGTCCGAGATCGGCCGCTCGTACATAGCAGAGGTAGACGAGTTCCTCTTTACTGCGCACGTAGTAGTAGAGCGCGGCATCCGTTAAACCGAGCAAGTTGGCGACGTCGCGAAGCGATGTACCGCTATATCCCTTCTGGTTGAAACATTGTGCTGCGGCCTTCAGCATGCGCGCTTTTTGCAGCTGAAATCGGGTTTCCTCGGCATCTTGTGCCATGTCGAAATGCGCTCCGCCCGTTTGTTGTGGAACCGGTACTTGAGTTCTGAGTCAATCTGAATTATTTTAATCTGGATTAAAATAATTGCAAGCCGTAAAGTCACTGATTTTTAAGGAAATTCGTCAATGAGCACTGCAAAAAGCGATCTGCCAGGCGTTTCTGGTAAGACGCGTGAGGCGCCGCTGCGCTTCGTGACAGCAGCATCTTTGTTCGATGGCCACGATGCGGCCATCAATATCATGCGGCGCCTGATACAGGCGCGTGGTGCCGAGGTGATTCATCTCGGCCATAATCGCAGCGTCGATGATATTGTGCGCGCCGCAATTCAGGAAGACGCGGACGGTATTGCAATCAGCTCTTATCAGGGCGGTCATAACGAGTTTTTTCGCTACATGATTGATCGCTTGCGTGAATCCGATGCCGGTCATATCAAGGTATTCGGCGGCGGCGGTGGCACGATTACGCCGGAAGAGATCCAGTCGTTGATGGATTATGGGGTCGAACGCATCTACCACCCACAAGATGGTATGGCACTCGGTCTCGAGGCGATGATTGAGGATCTTATAAATCGTACCGCCACAGGTCGGCGGTTATCCGGATCGCCGTCCTCAGTTGATCGTGAACACACGACGGATATCGCCGCGACAATTTCCGCGATTGAGGAGGGTGTATTTAGCGATACCGAAATAGCTGCAAAACGTAAGGAATGGCAGGTACAGGCCAGTCAGGTTCCGGTGATAGGCATTACCGGTACCGGCGGTGCCGGCAAGAGCAGCGTTACCGATGAAATCCTGAATCGTTTTCTGGCTTGTTTTCCCGACAAGCGAGTCGCGGTGCTGGCCGTCGATCCAACACGGCGTCGTACTGGCGGTGCATTATTGGGTGATCGAATTCGCATGAATTCCCTGCGATCCCAACGCGTGTACATGCGTTCGGTCGCGACGCGCCGGCAACACCTGGCGACCAGCGAAATGTTGAGTGACCACATTCTGTTTCTGAAGTCATTGGGCTTCGACCTGGTTATTGTCGAAACAGCGGGTATCGGCCAGAGCGATAGTGAAATTGTCGACATGGTGGACTTCTCGGTCTATGTCATGACCAGTGAATATGGTGCCGCCAGCCAGCTCGAAAAAATCGATATGCTCGATTTCGCGGACTTGATCGTCCTGAACAAATACGACAAACGCGGTGCCGAAGATGCTCTGCGAGATATTCGCAAGCAATGGAAACGTAATCACGTGGCGTTTGATGTTGCGGACGATGACGTGCCTGTTTTTCCGACCATCGCAAGCCAGTTCAACGATCCGGGCGTTAGCTGGATGTTCAAGGAATTATTTCGCAGTGTCGTCGACAAGGCGGGGCTCGATGAGACGAAATGGTCGCCGGAGATTAATACGGACAACAAAGAACCGCGATCGACAGCAGCGATACCAGGCGCAAGAATTCGCTACCTGGCGGAAATCGCCGAGCAGGGACGAGCCGCGAACAATGAGGTCGATTCTCAGGCGACGATCGCCAGTCGTGCGCAACATGTCTTTGAGTCGCTGAAACTTCTCGAAGACCCGAATTTGCCGGGCGAACTTGGGCTTTATAAGGCAGAGCAACTGACAGAAGACGAGGATCGTAGTCTCACGGTGCTGCGGCAGCGGTATCAGGAGGCGGTTTCGGACTTGTCGTCTGAATCGATTCGCCTGCTACAGGAATGGCCAGCTCGCAAAGCTGGCGTAAAATCGGAGCAATACAGTTACACGGTTCGTGGTCGCGAAATAACCGGCAATAATTACCTTGAGAGTCTGAGCCACCAACGCATCCCGAAGATCGCGGCGCCCACCTTCACGGATTGGGGCGAGCTACTGACTTTCCTCTCCAAAGAGAACCTGCCAGGTGCGTATCCGTACACCGGCGGAGTTTATCCATACCGTCGACTGGGCGAAGACCCGGCAAGAATGTTCGCGGGCGAAGGTACTCCAGAGCGAACGAATCGTCGCTTCCATTACCTGTCGCAAGGCCGGCCAGTTGCACGCCTCTCAACAGCGTTCGATTCCGTCACGTTGTACGGTGAAGATCCACATGAGCGACCTGACATCTACGGCAAGGTCGGTAATTCCGGCGTCTCAATCGCGACGGTTGATGACATGAAGAAGCTGTACTCAGGCTTCGACCTTTGCGCGCCAACGACGTCCGTATCGATGACGATTAACGGTCCTGCGCCGATGATGCTGGCGTTCTTCATGAACACAGCTATCGATCAGCAGATCGAAAAGCACTTGCGAGAGGCTGGTGAGTGGGAGAGTGCAAGCAGAAAGATCGACGCGTGGTTTAAGGGTCGCAAGCGACCGGTTTACGAAGGTGAGTTACCCGAAGACAACGATGGACTCGGTCTGGGATTGCTGGGGATTTCCGGTGATCAGGTCATTGATGCAGAAACCTACGCACGAATTCGCAAAGACACTCTCGCTACGGTTCGAGGCACAGTACAAGCCGATATTTTAAAAGAGGATCAGGCCCAGAATACCTGTATTTTCTCGACTGAATTCGCGATGAAGATGATGGGCGATGTGCAGCAGTTTTTCATCGAAAACAATGTCCGAAATTACTATTCAATCTCGATCAGCGGATATCACATCGCCGAAGCTGGAGCGAATCCGATAAGCCAACTCGCATTTACGTTATCCAACGGCTTCACGATCGTGGAGTATTATCTCGCGCGTGGCATGAAGATTGACGACTTCGCACCTAACTTAAGTTTCTTTTTCTCAAACGGTATGGATCCGGAATACACGGTGATCGGCCGGGTGGCAAGACGCATATGGGCACGGGCCATGCGTGAGCGATATGGCGCCAGTGCACGCTCGCAAATGCTCAAGTATCACGTGCAAACGTCAGGCCGCAGCCTGCATGCCCAGGAAATAAGCTTCAACGATATTCGTACAACCTTGCAGGCGCTTTATGCGTTGTTCGACAACTGCAACAGCTTGCACACAAATGCGTTTGACGAAGCAGTCACTACACCGACAGAACAGTCGGTACGGCGTGCCGTTGCTATTCAGCTGATTATCTCGCGTGAGCTGGGTTTGAATTTCTGCGAAAATCCCTGGCAGGGATCGTTCGTTATCGGCGAACTCACGGATCTGGTTGAAGAAGCTGTGTATCAGGAATTCGAACGAATTTCGGAACGCGGCGGTGTTCTCGGTGCAATGGACACGATGTATCAACGCGGCAAGATTCAGGATGAGAGCCTTTATTACGAGGGCAAGAAGCATGATGCATCATTGCCGTTGATTGGCGTGAACACATTCCTGCCCAAAGAAGGGCAGGAAGATGAAGTACACGAGCTGGAACTGATTCGATCCACGGAAGCGGAAAAGCAAGACCAGATAAATCACCTGCATGCATTTCAGGAGATGCATAGCGCCGATAGTGCAGCAGCGCTGGCCGTTTTGCAGGGCAAGGCACGTGAACGCGGTAATGTTTTCGCCGAGCTGATGGAGACGGTCAAATCCAACTCACTGAGCCAGATATCGGCGGCTTTGTACGATGTCGGCGGCGAGTATCGACGAAATATGTAAGGTAGCCATCCAGGAGCCAATTCATGGCAGGAACAGTCATCTACGAACAGCAGGACACAGTCGCGATTATCTCGATGAATCGCCCCGATTCATTAAATGGATTTACGTCAGAACTGTGTGGCGAACTGTTGCTCGCGTTCGAAAAAGCTCATCGAGATGATTCTGTCCGCGTCGTCGTATTTACAGGTGAAGGCCGGGCATTTAGCGCTGGTGCCGATCTCAAAGAGGGCTTTAGTGGTGATCGAACGACTCAAGCCAAGTTATTGTTTGAGTATGGACCTGTACTGCTGGCGATTGCGCAGATTCCGAAGCCTGTCATAGCAGCAGTGCCTGGATTTGCAGCCGGCATCGGGTTGTCATTCGCATTACATAGTGATTTGCTCGTCATGGCCGATGGTTCGTTCTTGTTGTCACCCTTCACAACTATTTCTCTGCTTCCGGACGGCGGCGCCAACTGGATGCTGGTCAGACAGCTCGGCTATCACCGCGCCTATCAATTGTGTGTCGAGTCCGAACGTATCAGCGCAGAGCGATGCCTGGATCTCGGCCTTGCAAATAAAGTAGTACCAGCAAATGACTTGCGCGAGAAAACTGTTGCCTGGGCGCGGGAACTTGGCAAGCGGGCACCGCTTTCGCTCGCGGCAACCAAAAAAGTCATGCGCCATGCAATGGACAATGATTGGCACAGCAGCTTCACGCTTGAAGCTGCAGAGCAGCAAATATTGTCAGAATCGGATGATGCCGAAGAAGGTATTGCCGCATTTCTCGAGAAACGTGAACCAAAATTCATGGGTAAATAAACCCCCGTACATAAGAGCAGGACTTAAGACAAAGATGGACCGAAATATATTTGAAGACGAACATGAAATGTTCCGCGACGCAGCACGGAGTTTTTACAAGAACGAAGTGATGCCGCAAGGTGAGCGTTGGCGTGAACAGGGCATAGTTGATCGCGAAGCCTACCTGCAAGCGGGTGAGCAGGGCATGCTCCTGATGTGGGCCGACGAGCAATACGGTGGCGCCGGCGTGCAGGATTTTCGCTACGAGCAAATCCTTATCGAAGAAATGGCCAGGTACGGCGAGCCCGGCTTTTTCATGACGCTGCACAGTCGCCTGGTCGGTCCATACATTGGCGAGCTCGGTACCGATGAACAAAAACAGCGCTGGTTGCCAAAGTGTATTTCGGGTGAGCACATACTGGCAGTCGCAATTACCGAGGCTGGCGCGGGCAGTGATGTCTCGGGAATTCGTACCAAGGCTGAGGACAAAGGCGATCACTATCTCCTGAACGGATCCAAGACCTTTATTTCCAATGGAATTCTTGCGGATCTCGTTATCGTTGTGGCCCGCACTGACACAAGCCGACACGGCCTGAGTCTGTTCGTTGTTGAGCGCGGCATGGACGGTTTCGAGCGCGGTGATAACTTGAAGAAGATGGGCCTGAAGAGCCAGGACACGGCTGAGATGTTCTTCAATGACGTCAAAGTTCCGAAAGAGAATTTATTGGGTGAATGGAATCGCGGCTTCTACCAACTGATGCATTTTTTGGCAGAAGAAAGATTGATCGGTGCCTGTCAGTATCTTGCCAACGCAGAGGCAGCATTTGAAGTAACGCTGGAATATACGCAAGAGCGTAAAGCATTTGGTCAGGCGATTGCTGATTTCCAGAATACGCGCTTCAAGTTCGCAGACATGCGGACACAAATGGATATGGCGCAAGCGTTTATTGATCGCTGCGTAATGGATCATAACGACGGCGAATTAAGTGCGGAAGACGCCGCGAAGGCAAAGTTGTTTTGCAGCGAGCTGGAAGGGCGGGTGACAGACGAATGCCTGCAGCTACACGGGGGCAACGGATTTATGGACGAATATCCGATTAGTCGTATGTATGCTAATGCCCGTATCTCGCGTATCTATGCAGGCAGCTCGGAGATCATGCGCGAGATTATCGCGCGCTCTTTGGGACTGGATCCGCGCAAAAAGTCCAAGTCCGTTTAGATGCGTACGGCATTCATCGGGCTTGGCGTCATGGGCTACCCTATGGCGGGTTATCTGGCAAAAAATGGTCATGATGTTACCGTCTATAACCGCACGGCTGCCAAGGCAGAAGCGTGGTGCCAGGAATATGGTGGTCGGTCTGCGACGACACCTGCGGAAGCCGCAAAGGACGCCGAGATTATTTTTTCCTGTGTGGGCAATGATGACGATGTTCGCGAAGTGCTACTCGGTGATAACGGTGTGCTCGCTTCGATTTCCGGCGGCTCAATCATTGTTGACCACACAACCGCATCGGCAACAGTTGCTCGTGAGGTTGCCGCTATCGCGGCGGACAAATCCGTTGGCTTTCTTGACGCGCCGGTTTCCGGTGGTCAGGCGGGTGCCGAGAATGGTCAATTGACGGTGATGGTCGGGGCTGCGACAGATGATTTTGAACGAGCAGCACCCATTATCGATTGTTATGCAAAGGCGATCACTCATATTGGCCCGGTAGGCGCAGGGCAGCTGGCGAAGATGGTCAATCAGATCTGTATCGCCGGCGTCGTGCAAGGGCTGGCTGAAGGACTGCACTTCGCGAAGAAAGCCGGCCTGGATCCCGCCGTCGTGATCGAGTCGATCTCGAAAGGTGCCGCGCAGTCATGGCAGATGGAGAACCGCTGGCAA
>JAJFKQ010000054.1 GCA_021773155.1 Woeseiaceae bacterium
GAGGTTCGTGACCCAGGCAACGGACATAGTCAGTCACTGCCGGTGATGTGCCAGCATTGCGAAGATCCACCTTGCGTCGATGTCTGCCCGACCGGCGCGTCTTTCAAGCGTCCCGATGGCATCGTACTTGTTGACAAACATACTTGTATTGGTTGCCGTTATTGCATTAGCGCCTGCCCCTACAAGGCGAGATCGTTTGTTCACGAAGCGTTGCAGGATCAGAAGCCTCACGCGCCAAGAGGCAAAGGCACGGTCGAAAGTTGCACGATGTGTGTACATCGTATCGACGATGACCGGCAACCTGCTTGTGTAGAAGCTTGCGGCGATACGGGTGGCGGCGCCATGTTATTTGGCGACCTGAACGATCCTGACAGCGAAATATCCAAACGCGTGGCGACTTACGCGACGCAACAAATTCGTGCAGACCTTGGGCTCAATCCCGGCGTGAGGTACAGAGGCCTGTGATCGTGTATAGCGAAATCGAAGGGCGCAGCACGCAATTTCGTGCACTTGCCGTGGTCCTCGGACTGGTTATTTTGTCAGGCCTCACGGCCGCCATGTATATGGAACATCACGGCCATTACGTCACCGGCATGAGCAATCAGATTGTTTGGGGCACACCACACGTGTTTGCGATTTTCCTGATTGTGGCGGCCTCCGGTGCTCTCAATGTTGCCTCGATTGGTACCGTATTCGGCAAGTCAATGTATAAGCCGCTGGGAAGACTGTCCGGCCTGTTGGCACTCGCATTGCTGATCGGTGGACTTGCAGTTCTCGTACTCGATCTGGGACGACCGGACCGTTTGATTGTCGCGATGACAACCTACAACTTCAAATCGATTTTCGCCTGGAATATCTATCTGTATGTAGGCTTTATCGCTGTCGTTGTCGTGTACCTCTGGATGCAGATGGAACGACGCATGAATCGCTACGCGAAAGCGGCTGGCATGGTCGCGTTCCTGTGGCGCCTGATACTAACCACAGGTACCGGTTCTATCTTCGGTTTTCTGGTGGCGCGTGAAGCATACGACTCGGCCATCATGGCGCCATTGTTTATCGCGATGTCATTCTCGTTCGGACTCGCCGCCTATATTCTTGTCCTGCTCGCAGCGTGCCGCGGCAGCGGACGGGAACTCGGCGACATCGTTGTACAACGGCTTGGCCGATTGCTGGGAGTGTTCGCCGCAGTAGTACTGTATTTCACGGTTGTCCAGCACCTGACCAACCTGTATGCCGCAGAGCATATCGGTGTTGAACGGTTCATATTGCTCGATGGAGGCGTGTATACAATGCTGTTCTGGGGTGTTCAGGTGGTTATCGGTGGACTTCTGCCGTTGGCCTTATTGTTCCGCACTCCGCCACCAGACTCCACAAATACGAGTCGTCGGGTAGCGCTGGCGAGTTCTCTGATTATTGTTGGCGGCTTTGCCCAGATTTACGTAATCGTTATCGGTGGACAAGCCTGGCCTCTGAATTTATTTCCGGGCATGGAAGTCAGCTCCAGTTTTTACGATGGTGTTGTCGCCAGCTATGCACCCAGCTTGCCGGAAATCGGGCTTGGCGTCAGTGGTATCGCGATTGCAGGAGTGATCGTACTTTTCGGTCTCAAGTTACTAAGGTTTCTGCCAGCTACGTTGGCCAACTCCTCGCTTGATCCTCAAGTGATCCACGAAAGTTCACACTAGGCTTGGCCCACTTATACATAGCAGCGGCACATAAGTCCTCCGGCAAAACGTCGGTTTCAGTTGGCCTTGCAGGCGCCATGGCAGAACGTGGCCTTGCTGTACAGCCTTTCAAGAAAGGACCTGACTACATCGACCCGCTTTGGCTCGGTCGAGCCGCCGGAAGGGCCTGCTTTAATCTGGATTTTTTTACGATGTCACGTGCAGAGATCCAGACCAGCTTCAGGGCCCGCTCGACTGGTAGTGATATCTGTTTGATTGAAGGCAACAAAGGGCTGTTCGATGGTCTGGATGTCGATGGAACCGACAGCAATGCTGCCCTCGCGAAATTACTGTCCGTACCCGTTGTACTCGTCATCGACACCAATGGCATGACACGAGGAATTGCACCTTTGATCAATGGTTATCTCGACTTCGATTCTGAGGTTAATGTCGCTGGCGTCATTCTCAACAAAGTCGGCGGCTCGCGCCACGAAAGTAAACTCCGCGCTGCACTGGAACGCTACACCGATATCGAAGTGCTGGGCGCGATTGGGCGTAATCAAACGCTCGAAATACCGGAGCGACATCTCGGCCTTGTCCCGGCAAATGAGTCCGGGAATGCGGACGAAACGATCACGCGCCTGTCAGCAGCGGTGTCTGATGGCGTTGATATCGATCGAGTATTCGAGATCGCTAAATCTGGTGACGCGACCATGCCGACTACAATCGCAAAACCCGCTGCAACGGACTCTAACGTACGTATTGCCATCGCCCGTGATGCTGCTTTCAGCTTTTATTATCAGGATGATCTGGAAGCATTCGCAGAAGCCGGCGCTGAACTTGTACCGTTTGACACACTTAACGAT
>JAJFKQ010000055.1 GCA_021773155.1 Woeseiaceae bacterium
ACCGACGATATTCTTTAGCCCCGCCATGATGTCGCGCCCGACATGTTTTGCACGAACTGTATTTCCGGTCACGACGCCGTAAAACTCGACAATTCGACGGCCGGGAATGCTTTCGGTGTTGCTGATGATCATTGGAACTCCGTATCCGTAAGTCAGTTTGCGATATCCATAGTATCATCTGTGACAGCTATCCCTGTTCATTTACAGAGCGCTCTGATGACCGAAGCCCACAAATACCCGGCGACCGAAGAACGCATCAATGTTTATTCGCACGGCCTGGGGCTCATTCTCAGTGTACTTGCACTATTTGCATTGGCCCTAAAGGCTCGTGGAATGCTGCAGACTGTCAGTGTATCGGTTTTTGCTGCAAGCATGATCGCGCTGTACGGCTCATCCACGATCTATCATGGCACGACAAATGTTACGCGGCGAATCTGGCTGCGGACTGTCGACCACGCGATGATCTACATATTAATCGCAGGGACCTATACGCCGTTCTCACTTCTGGTCCTGCGGGGAAAAACAGGTTGGGCAATATTCAGCGTGACCTGGGCAATGGCCATCACCGGAATCGTTATTAAGCTATTTCACACCGGACGATACGATAAAGTTTCTACCTCGATGTACATCTTTATGGGATGGATCATCGTATTTGCGATCAAACCGCTCATCGCGAATCTCCCGGCTGACGGTCTTACCTGGCTATTTGCAGGTGGCGTTTCCTACACAGTTGGCGCCGTATTTTACAGCATCAAGAAAATGCCCTTCAGTCACGCGACCTTTCATTTCTTCTGTTTAGTCGGCAGCGTCTGTCACTTCGTGTCGGTCTACTACTTCGTACTAAGCTGATCCCACAAATAGCTGTAAATCAGCGATTGCAAACGTGCAGCTTGTGTATTGTCTGACGCGCCTGCGTGACCGCCTACTGTATTCTCGTAGTAGTACAGGTCGTGGTCCATTTCTTTCATGCGAGCGACCATTTTTCGTGCATGTGCCGGGTGCACGCGATCATCACGCGTTGAGGTCGTAAAGAACGCTTTCGGATAGTCTGCGTCGGCATTGATGTTGTGATAGGGCGAGTACTCTTTGATGTAACTCCAGTCATCAGTATCTGGATCCCCATATTCGTCCATCCAGGATGCCCCGGCCAGCAAATGATTAAACCGCTTCATATCCAGCAGCGGTACCTGGACAACAACGGCACCCCAAAGGTCAGGTCTTTGCGTCAGCATCACACCAGTTAACAAACCGCCGTTAGACCCGCCGCGAACACCAAGATGCTCTGCACTCGTTACATCGCGTGCGATCAGATCTTCAGCGACCGCCACCATATCATCGTAAGCGCGCTGGCGATGCTCCTTCAATGCCGCATGATGCCAGCGGGGGCCGTACTCACCACCACCACGAATATTAGCGACAACATATGCACCGCCGCGCGCAAGCCATGCGTGACCGACAGTCGCGCTATAGCTTGGCGTCCGGCTGATCTGGAATCCGCCATAGCCGTAAATTAATGTTGGCGTATCCGCGTCCAATTCGAAGCCATCAGGCAGAACCAGGAAATACGGAATTTTTGTACCATCTTTACTAGTCGCGAAGTGCTGCTCAACAGACATGCCCTCCGCATCGAAGAACGAAGGCAGTGCGAACAAAGGCTCAACCGAGTCACCACCATCATTCGCTACGTAAAGGGTATCAGGACGCAGAAAGCCCTCGTAACTAAAAAAGAACACGTTGGAATCTTCGGCGGCACTCACCAAAGAAATATTACCGAGCGTCTCGGTCTGTATCTCGGTTCGGAGCCATTCTCCATCGACAAGTTCGTAACGCGACAATTTGCTGGTTACGTCTTCCAGTTGATTGAGTATCAGGTAGTCTCGCGTCCATGCGACGCCGCCGCGAGGGATCGCGCTCCGTTCGGTCGGCATATAGATAATCTTGAAGTCACGACCACCGTCCATGAAGGTATCGAAATCGATCGACATGAGTGTGCCTTGCGCGTAGTTCGTGTCGGCAGGTTGCCAGTCGCTCTTGAGTTCGACGATCATTTGTCCGTTCATAAGACCGTGAAACGACGCATCGTCGGGTATCTCGATCTTTTGATGGATACCGTCTTCAGCGTACATATAGCGAATCGCCGTGAAAAAAGTCGGCGTGCGATGCAAGACGTCATAGGGCTCGTCACCATCCCAAGCGCGATAAACGGTTACCGCGACATCGGCCTGTTCTCCGGCAAACACCTCTTTCGCCTCCGCCAGGGGTACGCCGCGCGTCCACAGGCGCGACGTCCTGGCGTATCCCGAGTCGGTCACTGTGTCATCGCCAAAATCGCTGCCAATAAAAATTGTATCTTCGTCGATCCAGCTCATCTGCGATTTAGCTTCTGCCACGAAGAAGCCGTCGTCGATGAATGCTTTCGTTTCACTATCGAATTCACGTACAACTACCGCGTCAGCACCACCGCGCGAAAGTCGCAACAGGCACTTAACGTACTCAGGTCGCAGACACGAGCTGCCTTTCCAGACCCAGTCCTCATCCTCATCTTCAGCGAGCGCGTCGAGGTCCAGCACAACGTCCCATTCCAGGTCACCTGAAACATAGTTTTCGAGCGTCGTACGTCGCCAAACACCTCGTTTGTTAGTCGCGTCTCGCCAATAGTTATAGATAGTGTCGCCCAGCAGTCCGGGTGACGCGATGCGCTCTTCAGAATCATAGATCTCGAGGTTACGGTCATAAATCGGCTGGAACGTCGGCAATGCCTCAAGGTATCCGAGCGAATCCTTGTTCTGTTCCTCGACCCAGGCCAGTGCCTCCTCACCCTCGACGTCTTCCAGCCAGAGATAGGGGTCTTCCACTTTCTCCGCCGGCGAGCAAGCCGATAGAGCCGCGAGTAGTAGTATTCCAACCAGTTTCTTGTTCATTTCCAGGGCACCGACAGTAAAGGAGGTGGCGATTTTAGCATCCAAATCCCGTCAGTTAGCATCTGGGAAAACTGGAAATCACACGGTTGGGCCCTCGCCTACCCGCTCCTCGTACTCGGTATAGCTGCGGCAATTGCGGCTATTTTCGGTGCAATTGACACCAGCGAAGCCAATTGGCGCAAGACCCTATTTAACAGTGGCATTATGAGCTCGACCGGGGTACTGATGATCATGATCACCGAGGAAGGATTCTTTCGCGGCTGGCTCTGGGCGAGCCTGAAGCGGGGTGGCAAGTCGGACAGGCAAGGTCTGGTCTGGACCACACTCGCTTTTGTTATCTGGCACATCTCCGCAGTGGTGCTCGATACAGGATTCGACCTCCCTGCAAAAGAAATACCTATCTTCCTGATAAATGGAACAATTCTCGGTCTGATCTGGCGTATTTTGCGAATGGTTTCGGGTTCCGTACTGGTCCCGGCAGTAAGCCACGCTGTCTGGAATGGCATCGACTACCCCCTATTCGGTTTCGGTGAGAAAGTCGGCTCGCTTGGTATAGCTGACACGCATCTATACGGTCCGGAAGTCGGGCTCCTCGGTATTGTCCCTGGAGCGGCATTTCTCGCCCTGATCTGGAGGAAATACGCGGCTTGAGTCGCAGAAATTAGTGCGCATTTTCATTGACTTGCGATATTCGGGGGCTATACTGCCCGCAGCTAGAATGATCGGCTGATATTTATGTACACCATTTCGAAGTTCCTTTTTGTACCTCGTCCTGATTTTCATAAGTACCAAGCAGCACTCTCGCTTAATCGCCTCGATTTTGGGGCAATAACTTTATGATGATTAGGAATTAGAAAATGTCTACAGTAACTGGAACCGTAAAATGGTTTAACGAAGCCAAAGGCTTTGGCTTCATCGAGCAAGAGTCAGGTCCTGACGTATTTGCTCATTTCAGCAACATTACCGGCAGCGGATTCAAGACTCTGGCAGAAGGCCAGAAAGTCGAGTTCACTGTAACTGACGGCCAGAAGGGTCCTCAGGCAGAGAACATCGTACCGCTTTAGACAAAGCGTACGAAGCTGAATAGAAGGGCGAGGTCTTCGGACCTCGCCTTTTTTTATGCGTGCTCGAACTGGGTTGGCTCCTGCTGTGACAGGTGCTCGTAAGTTTGCCAGCGCCGGGTTACCGTCTCCTGCGCCATCTGCATCAACTTCTCGGCCTCTTCCGGATGCGTCTTGGTCAATATCTTGTAACGCATCTCGTTATAGGCGTATTCACGCAATGGAATTGTTGGTCTGGGTGAGTCCAGGACAAATGGCTTCTTGCCAGCCGTTCGCAGCGCCGGATTATAACGAATTAGCGGCCAGTAGCCGCTCGCGGCAGCCAGCTTTTGCTGCCTCAGACCGTCTTTCAGATCATAGCCATGCGCAATGCAGTGGCTGTAAGCCAGTATCAGCGACGGGCCGTTGTATTCTTCCGCTTCGCGCATCGCTAGCAGCGTTTGCTGGGGGTTCGCACCCATTGCAACTTGAGCCACATAAACATTGCCGCTCGAGATCGCCTGCAATGCCAGATCCTTTTTGCCGATGCGTTTGCCAGCCGACGCAAAGCGTGCAGACGCGCCCAATGGTGTCGCCTTGGACATCTGGCCGCCCGTGTTCGAATACACCTCGGTATCCAGGACAAGTACGTTCACGTTTCGACCGCTGGCCAATACGTGATCCAGACCGCCGGAACCAATGTCGTAGGCCCAGCCATCGCCACCTACCAGCCAGACACTGCGTCGCACCAGGTGATCAACAATCGACAACAGCGCCACGGCTTTTTCGTTGTCACTTGAGTTGATAATGCTCTGCAGTTTTCGCTTAAGCTCCGCTACACGGCGCCGCTGTGCTCGCAGCTCACTGCCTACACGTTGTCCGGAACTGACCAATGCAGTTGCGATGTCATCCCCGATCTCCGGTGCCAATTCGCTGACCAGTTTTTTCGCGATAGCCGTGTGGTGGTCGGCCGCAACTCGCATGCCCAGACCGAACTCAGCGTTGTCTTCAAACAGGGAGTTTGACCACGCCGGACCACTGCCCTCCGCGTTCTTGCTCCATGGTGTCGTCGGCAAATTTCCGCCGTAGATTGACGAACAACCCGTAGCGTTTGCGACGAGCAATCGTGGCCCGAACAACTGGGATAGCAGCTTGACGTAGGGCGTCTCGCCGCAGCCGGCGCAGGCCCCCGAAAACTCGAACAGCGGCTCAAGGAACTGAGCTCCACGAACCGATGAGAACTCAACGGCAGCACGGTCATTAAATGCCAGGGACTCGAAAAATCCAATATCCGTCTTGCCCTGCTCCAGCAATGGTGCTTTGTCCGTCATGTTGATCGCACGTATGTTCTCGTCGTCCGGACTCTTGACGGGACAAGCATCAACGCAGAGATTGCAGCCAGTGCAATCCTCCAGATAGACCTGCAACGAGTAGCGAGTCTCCGGAAACCCTCGGGCGCTAATGGGAGCAGACGGGAACCCCTCCGGCGCATTATCCAGCGAACTCTCGTGATAGAACTTGGCCCGGATAACACCGTGCGGGCATACGAAAGCGCAGTTGCCACACTGTATACACAGGTCCGGTTCCCAGAGCGGCACACTGTCCGACACGTTGCTCTTTTCGAAGCGTGCTGTGGCGCTGGGGTAAGTACCGTCGATCGGCATTTTGCTGACGGGCAACTCATCACCATGGCCACGCATCATCTGCGCTGTGACTTCCCGGACAAACTTCGGTGCGTCTTCGGGAACGACATCGTCAAGGGGTCGATCATTGCTGACCCGCTTCGGCACCTTCACTTCATGTAGATGGTCCAATGCCGCATCAACTGCCGCGAAATTTCTATCGATGACATCCTGACCCTTAGCACGGTAACTCTTCTCGATCGCCTTGCGGATCTGCAAGATTGCCTCGTCACGCGGCAGCACACCGGAAAGTGCGAAGAAGCACACTTGCATGATCGTGTTGATGCGTTTCCCCATGCCCGCATCGCGCGCCACCTCAGTGGCATTGATCACGTAAAAACTGATGTCGCGATCGATAATCGTGCGTTGCACAGGCTCCGGCAATTCATTCCAGACGTGGTCCGCTGCGTACGGGCTATCAAGAAGGAACACAGCGCCATTCGCCGCATTCTGCAAGATCTCGATCTTGTTGATCTGATCAAACTTGTGGCAGGCAATGAAGTTCGCCGACTGGATCAGATACGGGGCATGAATGGGTTCCGGGCCGAATCGTAAATGCGACACCGTTCGTGAACCAGACTTCTTTGAGTCGTAGACGAAATAGCCCTGGCAATAGAGATCGGTGCTTTCACCGATAATCTTGATGCTGTTCTTGTTGGCCCCTACGGTTCCGTCTGAACCCAGGCCGAAAAATAATGCACGCGTTGCGTCATCGCCCTCGATCTGGAACTTGGCATCGTACTCAAGGCTGGTGTGAGTGACGTCGTCCTTGATGCCGATAGTAAAGTGATTCTTGGGCTGCTCCTTGCCGACCTCGTCAAAGACTGCCTGCACCATCGCGGGTGTAAATTCTTTGGAAGACAACCCGTAGCGACCGCCGATTACTTTCGGCATTTCCTGTCTTGTGCCATCACCGACTGCTTCGGCCAAAGCGATCATGACATCCTGATACAAAGGCTCGCCGCTCGCCCCAATTTCCTTGGTACGATCCAGCACTGCAATTTCCTTTGCAGACTCTGGAATCGCTGCCAACAGATCTGCGTTCGAAAACGGCCGGTACAGACGAACATTAACCATGCCGAAACCCGATTTTGGCAGAGCATCGATGGTCTGTTGTACGGTCTCCGCCCCCGAACCCATGAGTACGATGACACGTTCTGCTTTCGGGTCGCCGTAGTAATCGAATAACTTGTACTGACGGCCTGTCAGAGCTGCGAACCGGTCCATCGTCTTCTGCACGATCACCGGTGTCGCGTCATAAAAACGGTTAACACTTTCGCGACCCTGAAAATAGACATCCGGGTTCTGCGCCGTACCGCGTATGAACGGGTTATCCGGATTCAATGCACGGCTACGGTGCTCATAGACGAGATTCGAATCGATCATTGCCCGAATATCATCAGTGCTAACGAGGTCGATCTTGCTCACTTCGTGCGACGTTCTAAAGCCGTCGAAGAAGTGTGCGAACGGTACACGTGTTTCCAGCGTGCTCGCATGCGTGATAAGCGCAAG
>JAJFKQ010000056.1 GCA_021773155.1 Woeseiaceae bacterium
TCTACCGGGAGTCGGCGTTTGGATCAGATGGTATCGCCGTGATGGGTGGCCACGACGAAGGACTTATATGCGTCGGGGCATCACTCGAGCAGGCTACGACAAAGATTCTGGCTCTCTAATTGTCCGCTGTGCGAGCCATCTGATTTCGGCGTGGCCTGGGCGGTAAATTAACTCCACCTGTTCCTCAACCGGCGCCAACGAAAAAACGAATGTGCGACAGGATTTGATGGATTGCAGCTCTTCATCGTCATCGAGTGGCCTGAAAGTTGATACACGAACAGCTTTGATCGACGGCTTTTCAAATGCTCGGTTTGTACTGCGCCTTACGGCAATTCGACGCGGCCGTCCTTCCCGGTCTATATCAAAACAAACCTCAACCCGACCTTCGATTCGATCGCGTCTCGCCTTACGTGGGTACTCCGGTGCGAAGGTTTGCAATGGAGTCCGACCTGCGATGCTGTCGACGACATGGGCTACTGTCATATCTTCCTCCGCCCAAAGAACGGGGCCCGCCAAAATCAAGATGAGAAGAAACAACGATCGCTGCATCATTGCGGCTTCTCGGCCGACGACTGCGGTTTACTACGTCGTTCATCAATCGTGATTTCTTCATCAACAGGTTCCACCTCGTCGAGGTACATACCTTTTACTGCTTTGAGCTTTTCCGAACGCGGGTTGAGTTCCAGCCCGATCTTGATATCTGCTTCCGATTCTTCAAAGCGCTCCAGGCGAAGATAAACAATGGCGCGATTGTTGTAGGTTCGCCAATGATAGGGGTCGCGTTCAAGTACCCAGTCGCAGTGTTCCAATGCCGTCTCTGCCTGACCCAGCAACATGAATCCCGCGCACAGATTTGCGTGGGCTATTTTTTTCTCGTGCAGACCATGGGCAAGCTCGAGCCCCTTTAAGGTAAGTCGTACGCCCTCTGTGGGATTGCCCGCCATGAGCTCGTTAGCCCCGTCGTACAAATAAACGTTGCGAGGCCCAATGACAGTCTTCGCTTCCGCCTCGTCATCGGCATATACCTGCACTGCTGCGAGCATTGTTATCGCAAGCAGGACCAGGTTTCGTGCCATGACTTAGTCTCCGATATCGAAGGGTTGCATCACGCGACGGTCATATTTCTCGTTACGGGCCACTGATGTATTGTTCGAGCTGCTGGATTTCCTCTTGCTGGTCGGAAATGATTGCCTGCACGAGGTCGCCGATCGAAAGCATGCCAACTACCGCGCCGTCATCGATGACAGGAAGATGCCGAATTTTGCGTTTATCCATGAGGGCCATACAGTCGTTGACTGTTTGTTGACTGCTTGTCGAGCAAACATCAGTCGTCATGATTTCACCCACCTCTGTGGTCTCGGACGAACGTCCTTTAATGATGACTTTGCGCGCGTAATCACGCTCGGTGATGATTCCCTGAAGCTCGTCACCCTGCATGACCAGCAATGAGCCAACCGTCTTCGCCGCCATCAGTTTGATAGCATCCAAAACCGAAACATCGGCCGTAACCGAGATGACATCCCGGCCTTTTGCGTCGAGCAGATGTTGTACTAATTTCATGCTGCCTCCCTTTAGTATGCGCCCTTTTCGCGGGCGCTTTTATTGGGAGATACTAGCATTTATGGCGAATCAGGTATCCGCGTCGACCGTCCCACGTATATCAGAGTACTTCAGGCTGCCACTACCATCGTCAACAATGATCAAATCTTTATCGATATCAGTGACCTCGATGCTGCCTGAGCCATCGTCAATCGTTACGGAACCCTGTACATGCTCAATGCTGATGCTGCCTGAGCCATCCACGATCGAGACGTCGCCCGCCGCACCAACAAGATCGATTGAACCGGAGCCATCGTCAATTCTTACATGGGCAACATTCCTGATATCGATCGAGCCGGAACCGTCATCGATTGTCAGGTCGCCGGCAAGATCGACAACATCAATCGAACCGGAACCATCATCGATATTGACAGCCATGCCCTGCGGTACGCTGACTTCAAGAACGATATAGGGACTGGAACCAAACGACATCAGACCTGACTCAAACCACGCCTCAAGACTGGCATCACCAGCGCTTTTCTCCAACGACAGCCTGATCTTTTTTTCGATCACGCGAACGGCATCATCTTTGTCTTCACCCGGAACAACGATTGTTGCCTTAACATTGATCTTGTCGAGACCTTTCACGCCGGTCACGTCCATGCTGCCGGCGCCAGCATTAATCGTCAGTTGAGAAATGCTTTCCGCATCCAGGCTCAGATCGCGGACTTCTTCGTAGTCCGACCAGCCTGCATGGGCAAGGCTCACCGTAAACATCGCCATTACAATTATGCTGCGCATAGGAATCCCCTGTTAAAAACAATTAGACGCTTGTCACAACAAAATGGTTGCAACGTGCTATTTGCCATCCTGAATAACGTAGCGCTCGAGACGAGCATGCAGTTCAGTCGCCGGGAGCCAGCGTCCTCGCAACATAACTCCGTGGATTCTCTCGCTATTTCGAATATCGTCCAGCGGACTGGCATCCAGCAATATCAGGTCCGCATCCCTACCCTCTGCGACAACCCCGCCGTTGGAGTCCAGAAAAGTCGCAACAGCTACAGTGCCGGTGCGCAAGGCCTCATAGGGTGTTAGCCGCGCTGCAACCAGTGCATGGAGTTCACGATGCGTTGAAAAACCGGGGACGTTGAAGGTCTGAGGTGCGTCGGATCCAAGCAGCAATCCTGCCCCGGCTTTGTGCAGTTCAAATATCAATCGCCGTCGCAATTCGATCGCGAGTGCGGCAGTTTCAGGATCGACGCCTCGATCGGCAAATTGCGCTTCTTTTGCCGCAACCCAATCTCGCACCGTAGCCGCAGAAACATATTGTGTTTCAGGTCGGCGCTTGAGTTCGACGACGGGCGTATCGTCGATCAACTGCTCGATAAGTACTTCTGTGGGTACATTCCACGTACCGGCTTCCAGTGTTGCAGCCACGATCGAGGGAATTTTGTCGATGTCCAGTTCCTTCGCAAGCATGACATCGAAAAATCCGCCGAACCCGCCCGATCCGTCACTGTTGGCGGGCAGCAATGCGGCGAAATAGCCATCAAGATGGTCGATCGTGGCCATGTTACTTTGCAAGGCTCGGCGAACGCCTGTTGCGACCGGTACATGGCCGGCATAGGGGATGCCGATTTCGTTGGCGGTTTTTGCCAGCGCCGCGAACTCGTCGCTGCTGAGCCCCGGATGAACCTTGATGAAGTCATATCCGGCAGCCTTCTGCTCGCGAACTTGTCGAGCCGCGTCCGAGGCGCCCGATACCGACCTTCCATTCAGCGACGGACCTGATGTCATCAAACGCGGCCCAAATACTTCACCACTCGCGAACTGATCCCGCAATTTCAAATGACTGGCCTGACCCAGCATGCCGCGAATGGTCGTAATGCCGTTCGCGACGAACAAGGTCGACAAACGATCTACCTGATAGGGAACCGTGCTCGTCACGTGTGCGTGCATTTCGGCGAGGCCCGGCATCAGGAAACGATCGGTGCCATCCACAACTGTCGAGCCCTTCGGGACAGGCACG
This sequence comes from Woeseiaceae bacterium, assembly GCA_021773155.1. Taxonomy (GTDB): domain Bacteria; phylum Pseudomonadota; class Gammaproteobacteria; order Steroidobacterales; family Woeseiaceae; genus UBA1847. The sequence goes on from JAJFKQ010000056.1 coordinate 3,569, forward strand.
GAGTCGACATTGCCGATTTCAGCTATCTTTCCGTCTGTGACCACTACTGTCTGTTGCGGTAGCACGACCTCACTGGTCATCGGCACAATGTTTACGTTAACAATGACAGTCGTGTCGGCGTAACTACGGGTAGTTACGATAATGGCCAGCGCCAGTATTTGCAGGATTAGTCTTTTCATGTGCCTCTTTGAACCGACTTTCTAGCCCACGGTTCCAATTAGTCCCGGTTACGAACTAACTATTGTTCAAAATCTCATCCAGTTTATCTTCCGCAATATTGCCACCACAAACTATCACCACCACATTCTGGCCGCTTATTTCTTCTTTCTTCGCGAGCAGACCGGCGACGGCGACACCTGCCGCACCTTCGATCGCGTGTCCTTCGCAACCCATGTAAAGTCGCATTGCTGCGGCGATCTGCTGCTCATCCACAAGAACGAATTCGTCCACTACAATCTGGTTTAGAGGAAACGTTATAGCGCCCGCTTCAATTCCTCCAGCGGTGCCGTCAGATAGCGTCGCTTCACTTTGCATATCAAGGATTTCGCCAGCCTCGACAGAGTGTGCCATGACGGCCGAGGCCTTTGGCTGGCATCCATAGACTTTAATATCTGGATTTTCCGCCTTGAGGACACTGCCGACGCCGCCAATCAGCCCGCCACCTCCAACAGCGATAAACACCGCATCAACGCCGGGGAGTTGTTCAAGTATCTCTGCGCCGCAAGTACCCTGCCCGGCGATCACCTCTTCATCGTTATAGGGAGAGAGATACAACATGCCACGTTGCTCGGCGTATACGCGTGCATGCTGCTCTGTTTCGAGGCCATCAGTTCCGAAATATTGCACATCGCCACCGTAGCCTCTGATCTTGCCGACCTTCACATCGGACGTCTGTTTCGGCACGAAAATGACACCCGTCGCACCGATCTCCTGCATCGCGCACGCAACTGCCGCACCGTGATTGCCACTCGAGGCGGCAACGCAGCCTTTGGCGAGTTCCTCTTTCGTGAGCGTCATCAGACGATTTGTCGCGCCACGCAATTTGAACGAACCAGTCGTCTGCAGGTTTTCGAGCTTGAAAAATACATTCGCACCGAGGTCATTGCTGAACGCATCAGACCGGGCCAGTTCGGTGCGTTCAATATGCCCCGCTATGCGCTCCGCCGCATTAGCCGCTGCGGTCGCCGTTTGTTGGATAATGCTCGTAGTCATAGCACACCATACCGCGGTCGGATGGAATTCTTCAGGAAAATCCGGCGACAACTTGATCCGAACAATCGCTTGCTAAATCCATATCTCGCCCGGTATTTTAAGTCGTCGAATCAATTTCGCACCATTCTGTTGAGATTTGGCCAGTATTATCTGGACTTTATATATCGAACTGATAGTATGCATCGCCCCGATATATAAGACACGAGTTAACGATGGACGTAAAGACAGTCTGCCTTGGGATGCTGACCGACGGCGCTGCCTCCGGCTACGACCTCAAGAAGAACTTCGAATCTACATTCGGACATTTTTTTGCAGCCGGGTTTGGCTCGATTTATCCGGCGTTGAGTTCACTCGCCGATAACGGCCTCGTCACCTGCGAGCACATTCCGCAAGACGGCAAACCGGATCGCAAAGTTTACGAAATTACCGCTGAGGGTACGGCGTTCCTGCTCGAAGCGCTGCAGGACCCCGCACCTTGCCACAAAGTCCGTTCCGATTTTCTCGCGACAATGTGTTTCGCACATCTAATGCCAAGCAAACAAATTGAGGCAGTGCTCGATAACCGTCTCGAGGATTGCGCTTATTACTCAGAGATGATTTCAGATATTGAAGCGAATCGTATGGACGACTGGCCGCCGGGGCAACAATTCGTTGCCGGATTTGGAAAAGCGATGATCGCCGCAATGAAAAAGTACGTTGAAGAGAATCGTCACTTGCTATCGGAACAAACTCACATCAAGTCGGCTACCGGCTGACTATGAGAACATGATGGAACACGGCAACATCAATAAATACAAATCCTGGCTGCTGTCCGGCGGCATCATAGTGGTAGTTGCTCTTTGGTTGATTTCCGGGCAACTGGGCGGGATGTCCGCCGCGGATTCGCCACTGGATCATGCAAGTTCCGAGTCCGTTGCGTCGAAAGGTGCCGTACGCGTGCGCACACAGTCGGCCGAACAGGTCCTGCGTACGATCATCGTCAATGGCAAGACGGCGCCTTCTCGAGTTGTCGAACTCTCTGCTGAAACAGATGGTCGAATTATAGCCACCGGTGCGGACCGTGGTTCCAACGTCAAACACGGTGGAGTGATCGTGCGTCTCGATGAACGCGATCGCAAAGCTCGGCTTGCGCAGGCGGAAGCTACTGTCAAACAGCGAGAAGTTGAGTACCGGGGTCGCCTGCAGCTGAAATCTGAAAGTTACGTTTCCGAAGCGCAGTTACAGGAAGCAGTCGCACTTCTCGAAGCGGCCAGGGCAGAACTGACCCGAGCCGAGCTGGATCTCGGCTATATGGATATTCGCGCGCCGTTCGGCGGCGCGTTGCAGTCCCGCGCAGTTGAAGTCGGTGATTTCGTAAAGCGTGGCGATCCAGTCGCTACCTACGTCGATAATCGAACAATCATCGTTTCTGCAAATCTTTCCGAATTTGATGCTCGCTATGTTGACGTCGGTGACAAGGCAGAAGCCGAACTCGCGACCGGTGAAACCGTCCAGGGCCGCATCCGCTATGTTGCGCCTGTTGCTGATGAGGCGACCCGTACGTTCGGCGTCGAGCTTGAGATCGACAACGAAGATGGGGCGCTGCGAATTGGCGGTACGGCAGAGCTGCGCATTCCGGCGGAAAGAGTCCTTGCCCATCGCATCTCGCCATCTCTCTTAACCCTTGACGATGCTGGCAACGTTGGCGTGAAAATAATCAATGACGGCGGATTGGTGGAGTTCATTGTTGCCGACATTGCCTTGTCATCGAACAATGGAGTCTGGATCACGGGACTACCGGAGGTCGCGACGATAATTACGGTGGGCCAGGGATATGTAGCGAACGGTGCAATAGTCGATGCGGTTCCGGAAAGTGACATTAAGACCAGCGTCGCTGTCAAGACAGGTAATGAGGCCAACGACTAATGGGGATCATTGAGTCAGCAATGTCACGGTCACGGACCGTGATTCTGTCGCTGCTGGTCGTTTTGGTCGGTGGCTTGGTCGCTTACAACACCATCCCCAAAGAAGCTGAACCGGATATCGAAATTCCGATCATCCACGTCCACATCCCACACGATGGAATCTCGCCAGAAGATTCCGAGCGTCTGCTGGTTCGCCCGATGGAGCAGGAACTGCGCTCGATCGAAGGCATCAAAGAAATGACGGCGAGCGCATTTGAAGGCGGCGCCAATGTAACACTGGAATTCGACGCCGGTGTGAATACCGACAATGCACTGCAGGACGTCCGTGAAAAGGTCGACAAAGCCAAGGCGAAACTGCCAGGCGATACAGATGAACCTACCGTCAATGAAGTAAAGGTGTCGCGCTTTGATCCGATGCTTGTACTGAATCTCGCGGGCAACATTCCGGAGCGTAGCCTTACGAAGACCGCGAAGGATCTCAAAGAAAAAATTGAAGGCCTGGCTGGAGTGCTTGAGGTCAACCTCATTGGCACGCGCGAAGAGTTGATGGAAGTTGTTGTCGATCCGCTCGCGATGGAAAGCTACGGTCTTGATCAGGCACAGATCATTCAATTTGTCAGCCTCAATAATCGGCTGGTCGCTGCCGGCGCGCTGCACTCATCTGAAGGCCGGTTTCCCGTAAAAGTACCTGGAGTATTCGAAAGCGCCGCGGACGTACTCGACATGCCTATTAAAGTCGTGGGCGAACGAGTCGTACATTTCAAGGATATCGCCGAAGTTCGTCGCACCTACAAAGACGCTGAAAGCGTCGCGCGACTAAATGGTACGCAGGCAATCGCGATCGAAGTCATACAACGCTCCGGCGCCAATGTAATCGACACCATCGATTCCATTAAGGCCCTGATCACTGCAGAACAGGAGTACTGGCCAGCCGAGATCGAAATCGTTGCGTCGAGAGATAAATCGAAAGACGTCAACGACATGTTGTCTGAACTGCAAAACAGCGTTCTTTCAGCGGTGCTGCTCGTCTTCATCGTCATTATCGGCATTCTTGGTATTCGCTCTGCGCTGCTGGTTGGCGTCGCCATTCCCGGCAGCTTCCTGATGGGAATACTGATAATCGGTTATTTCGGTATCACGATTAACATGATGGTCTTGTTCGCGCTCATTATGGCCGTTGGCATGCTTGTCGATGGTGCGATTGTTGTTACGGAAATGGCGGACCGTCGTATGGCTGAAGGCGAGTCGCGGCACGATGCGTATGCCCGGGCAGCAATTCGCATGGCCTGGCCAATTATTGCGTCCACCTGCACGACCCTCGCCGCATTTGTGCCGCTCGCGTTCTGGCCCGGAACGTCGGGTGAATTCATGAAATTCCTGCCTATAACGCTGATAGCTGTACTTTCGGCATCATTGATAATGGCACTGCTTTTCGTGCCAACCCTGGGTTCGATATTTGGCAGGACCGGTGCGAATACGGAAGAGGCTCGGCGCAATTTGACGGCGGCGGAAACGGGCGATCTCGACACTGTTTCAGGACTTACTGGCAGCTACATTCGTATCCTTCGTCGCTGGCTTAAGCGCCCGTGGTTGAATGTCGCAGGTGTGTCTGCCCTGCTGCTTGGAATCTACCTTGCGTTTGGCTTTTTCGGCAAGGGCGTTGAGTACTTCCCGGAAGTTGAACAGCCATTTGGCATGGTAGATATCCGCGCCCGTGGAGACTTGTCAACAGAGGAGAAGGACGCTTTGGTTCGGCAGGTTGAGGAACGCGTACTGGGAATGCCGGAGATCGAGTTCCTGTATGCCAAGACGGGCAGCAATGATCAGGGAGCAGAGGATCAGATCGGTACTCTGACGCTGAATTACGTCGAGTGGGATCAACATCGTAAAACCGACGAAATTCTTGCCGACATCGCCGCCAGGACCAGCGATTTGGTTGGTATCCAGATTGAGACACGCAAGCCTGATGCCGGTCCGCCAATCGGCAAGCCCATTCGCATCGAGTTCTCGTCACGCTTTCCGGAGGTGCTGGTGCGCTCGGTCGCGGCGGTTCGCGACCTGATGGAAACCAGGCCTGGCATTGTCAATATCGAGGACAGTCGCCCGCTCCCCGGTATCGAGTGGCAGATCAAGGTTGACCGAGCCGAGGCTGCGCGATTCGGCGCGGATATTTCTCTGGTCGGAGCGATGGTGCAACTCGTCACAAATGGCATCAAGATCGGCGAGTACCGTCCCGATGACAGCGATGACGAAATTGATATCAGGGTTCGTTATCCGGAAGATAGTCGTAGTCTGTCGCAGATTGACGAGCTGCGAATTCCCTCTGATAACGGTCTTGTGCCGATCAGCACCTTTGTTGAACGAGTGCCTGCCCAGAAGGATGGAACGATCCGACGAACCGACATGCGACGCACGATGTCTATCGATGCGGACGTTGCCGCGAATTATCTTGTGAACGATATCGTCGCCGAATTGCGCGAGGAACTACCCGATCTTGAAATCGACCCACGCGTCAGTCTGTCGTTTGGTGGCAGCACCCAGGATCAGGAAGAAGATCAGGCGTTTCTGGCCAGAGCTATGCTCATGGCACTAGCTATTATGGCGATTATTCTGGTCACACAATTCAACAGCATTTATCAGGCCGGATTGATACTCACCGCCGTTGTTTTCTCGACGGGCGGTGTACTTTTGGGTCACTTGATTATGGGCAAGCCGTTTGGCGTCATTATGAGCAGCGTCGGTGTGATTACACTGGCCGGTATCGTCGTGAACAACAATATCGTCTTAATCGATACCTACAACGTTCTGCGCAGCCGCGGTGAGCACGCCTTCGACGCAATCCTGCGTACCTGTGCCATTCGTCTGCGCCCGGTGATGTTAACAACCGTTACTACCATCGTCGGCCTGATGCCCATGGTGCTGGGTATAAACATCAACCTTATTGACCGTGAAGTGTCTATTGGTGCCCCGAGCTCGCAATGGTGGACCCAGCTTGCATCATCCGTCGCCGGGGGCCTTGCCTTCGCAACG
>JAJFKQ010000057.1 GCA_021773155.1 Woeseiaceae bacterium
GCCGCGCGTGAGAAAGTCCGCGTGGCGCATGCGTTGAAGACATTGCCGGAAGTCGCTGCAGCGTTTGCTAAAGGCGAACTGTCGTACTCGAAAGTCCGGGCGATGACGCGAGTGGCCAGCACTCACAATGAAGAGGATCTCTTGTCGTTTGCGGTGAAGACGACGACGGCACGTGTTGAAGAACGTTGCCGGGAACTGCGCTGTGGTTCGGTAGATGCTCTCGGTGGCGCGCAGCGCGCTTTCGCCAATCGATCATTACGTGTTGTCCGAAATGCCGAGCGGGGAACGATGAGCATCACGGTCGAACTTCCTGTCGAGACGGGTGAACTGGTGGAGAAGGCACTCGATAAAGCACGCGATGATTCGATGTCCAAGGCGGAGTTCATTGATGAGTCCTGGTCAGCACGACAGGCCGATGCGATGGTTTCAATGGCGAGTTCATATCTGTCAGGCAATGCTGGGCCGACACGCAATACCTCAGATGACTATCTTGTGACCGTCCACGTTGATCAGTCGGCACTCGCCAACGGTAACGGCCGTTCGAGTCTCCCGATCGAGAGCGTCAAACGATTGTGCTGTGACGGGCACGCGGTAGTCATTGGTGAAGACGAGAACGGCGAGCCGTTGAACGTCGGTCGAAAGACCCGCACCGTGCCGACGGCTATCAAGCGAGCCCTCGTGGCCAGGGACAAAAGCTGTGCGTTCCCCGGTTGCCACCACACGCGCTTTGTCGATGCACATCATATTCAGCACTGGTCTGCCGGCGGCGAAACGAGTCTCGATAACCTGATGTTGCTGTGTTCGCAGCATCACAAACTGGTGCACGAGGGTAGTTTTGCTATTGAGCGCGACTACCAGAACCGCTGGTTCTTCAGACGCCCGGACGGGCGAGCTGTTCCGGCCTGCGGCTACAGCACAAGAGACACGTTGGATGATGACGTTGGTGATATTTCCGATCTGATCAACAATCCCCCAGCGGGGGGATTGTTGACCGTGGCGGATAATTTCCTGTCAGAGCCGCCAGCACCTGCATATTGGCATTAGCTGAAATTAGTCAGACCGCTTTCTTTGAGATTTTGAACGTCCGCTTAGCTGCGGATCGCCGTCGTTCGCGTGTTAGGCTTCGGCATGACGGCGGCAGTCCAAACCTATCATTCAGCAACATTTTTCTTCGGCCCACTTAGCGGCCGTTCACCTACACATCCTGATGTTTAGACTGTAGTACCAAGCTTGTCAGAAAGAGGTCCTGCTCATTGAGAAAGAACACGCAAGGATAGTCGCGTATCAAGACAGGCACGCTGATGCTTTCGCAAGGCTCAATCGAGAATGGCTTGATCGATTCGGGCTCTACGAGGAAGCGGATGGAAAGCATCTCTATTCGCCGCGGGAGTTCATTTTGGATCAGGGCGGCGAGATCTTCATCGCTGAAAAGCAAGCGCGTGTAGTCGGAACATGCGCGTTGATTCCAGTCTCGGAGGCTGTCTTCGAGATAGCAAAGCTCGTCGTATCCCAAGAGTCGCTCGGAGAGGGCTTGGGCCGTCGGTTGGCCCATCATGCACTGGCACATGCTCGCAGACTTGGAGCCGCGCGGGTTGCACTCCTGTCCAACCATCAATTGGGGCCGGCACTCAAGCTCTATGAATCCCTGGGGTTCGAGAATAGGCCAATCCCGAAAGGTCAGCCGTATCAAACAGCTGATGTATATATGGAGTTAGACATGGCCGGGGGCCAGCCAGATGTAGAGCCGGAAGGTGCCTAACAAGCAGCGGCTTCTGGCCGCGAGCTGCCTGTACTACGATTCTTACTATTGCAGCTAGTAGTACCAGCTCAATCGCAGCTGCAGGTAGTCATCTCGCTCAACTAGAAATAGCGCGTCGCCCGACTCAGCGTTCATGAATGTGCGTAGTTGCAATTCCACACTGAAGCTGTCGCCGAATCGGCGCTCGGCCTCGATGTTCAGAAACAACTCTTGGGTATCCAGATCGACAGCGACACCCGCTAGAACGCTCGTGTCGTCAGCGTCATTGAGAGCGAGTCGTGCACCGATAAAGAGATCGTTGTCAGACGCCGTCGGCGGGGAGAGGCCGTTGCGTCCGTCATAGAGATATTCCAGTAACATACCAATATCGGCGGACGAGTCTTTGACCCCGTAGAACGTGTACTCGAAGCCTCCGACAGCCGCAACGAACGAATCAACACGCGTATCGCGTGCGATAGCTTCCAGTTTCCACAGCCACGCCTCGGCAGTGTATTGAACATCCACACCAAACTGTGTCATTTGATCGTAGACGGGCAGTAATCGATCGCCTTCGGGAGCAATTACAAATCGCGCTTCGCGCGACGTGCCTTCAAATACATGTGCGCCGATATCAACGTCGCCAATGTAGTGGCTGTAGCGCAGCGCCAGATCGATGTGATGTTCCTCGTCGCCGGATCCGTATATCGGGTTGTCGGTATCGACGACCAGCGGCGCACGAAACCGTCCATCAACGCCAGGAAAAGTCCGCTCACGGAAATACGGCATGACATACAAGCCGAATCGCCCGTAGTCACGCTGCAGGTTAAGGTTCACGAGTGGCTGGCCGAGCTTGCTTTCCTCATCAATGCTCTCGACGAGATCCGTTTGATTAATAACGTCGACGAGATGCCGGGATTCGGTCACGCCCCAGAATACTTTGCTAATACCCGCGGTCAGGTCCCAACTGTCACCATCGATTCCCCAGTACGCTTCACGAAGATCAGCGTGCGAGCGCTCATCGTCCACTGAATCCAGGCGTGCGAAGCCGACCACAGTGACGCGCTGCCGGCTGTCGTCACTACGCCAATAGAATTCGGGTTGCAGCATCAGCGACGGGTTGAGCCCATTTTCCTGGCCTTGATATTGCCCGTCGAGCCAGAACGCCTGTGTGTCGAGTCCGACGAAGCCAGTAACGTCCCAGTCTTCTGCGCTCGAGTTGCCGGCCGCGAACGCTGCGGCCAGCAACAGAGCAGTTTGGAGAATCGAGCGTCTCATCGGAGGCGTGCCAGACGGCCCTTGACGAAGTCACCTTCTTCAAGACCCACATCGAACTTGAAATCGCCATAGATGAAGTCTGTGCTCTTACCGGTTTGGTGGTTCACCATTTCCATGCGCTGACTGCGCCATACGCCGTTATAGTTGCGGTAGTCGCTCAAGGTCAGTGTTTTTAGCAAGTCGCCGCGGCGGTCGTAGAACTCGACTTTGCGAACCTGGTAGATGTCACGATCAACCCAGCTTACCTGGCGAGTGTAGCCGGAGTTTTCGTAACGTGGCGTACGTTCTACGACATCGGTGTTCAGACTTTCAAGATCTTCTTCTCGAAGATAGGTGTAGTCATACTTGTTGAGTTCGAGCGCCGTGAAATCTTCGAAGGCGAATTCTGACCCAACAAACGGACCTGACTTATTGGCTGAAGAAATCCGTTTGACACGCTTCAGCGCCGGCAGAAACAACCACTGGTCATCCGGGTCCAGAATATTCGCGTGTGATAGCAGCGCCGTTCCCTTGATGTCATTGGGATTGTCGAAAACGACGAGAGACTTATCGCCGATATTCTCATCGGCGATCTCCAGGGTAGTGATCTTCAACGTACGTCTGGACTCGCGACCTGCAGCGTTTCTCAACACCATCTCAAGTTCTACTTCGCTGTTGATAAAGCCTCTGTCGGTTCTGTCGGCACGTGCCGCTACGTCAAAGCCAGCTCGTTCGGCATCGGTGTCGCCACGCACAGGTGTTTCACCGGTGGAGGCGATGCCGGGCGATGACAGTAGTGCAAAGGTCAAACCAGCGAGTAGTACAAGGCTGGTCACAGTCGCCGGGCGGGGCAGGGTAATGGGATTATTCATTATGGGTACTCCTGATGTTTCTTTGTTTGTCTGCACACGGTCAATAAGCAACAACAGCGCGGGCAGGAAAAGGAAGTCGAGAATCAACGCGAACAGGATGGCGATGGCTGTGAGCAGCCCCATGTCGGCGTTGACCTTGAAGCTCGAGGTCAGCATCACCATGAAGCCGGCCACAAGAATGACGGTGTTAACAACGATAGCGACGCCGACACTCTTGAACGCGTAACGAATGGCATCGGCCGCGGTTCCGTTAAGTTCCCGTCGGGCACGTACGTACTTCGAGAGCAGATGCACAGTGTCATCAACAATGATACCGAGCGATATCGACGCGATTGTGGCGACCGAGAATCCGACTTCGCCGACAATCAATGCCCAGGCACCAAACGTCGCCAAAATTGGCAGGCCGTTCGGAATCAGGCTCAGAAGACCCAAGCGGAAACTCTGCAGAGCCAGCATCAGGATGACCGCGATCGCGACGATGGCAATAATCGTTCCGCTCACCATGTTTTCGACATTGCGTTCCGCGATGTAGGTGAACATGACTTGCGCACTGGTTGGCTTCGCCTGCATCCAGTCCGGCAGGTTGGCCTGCATCCAACCCTCGGTTGCCTCCAGCAAGCGCTTGGTCTGGATAGAGTCAACGTCACCGAGCGTTGCGGTTATTCGCGTCGCGGATTTGTCGATGTTGACGCGGTCATTGAGATCGAGTCCGTACGGCAGAGAGAGCTCGTAAAGCAGCAAGTACTGTGCGGCCTCGTCTCTGTCGCCCGGCGTCTGGTAATAGCCTGGATCGTCACCATGCAGGTTCTTGTTCAGACGTTTCATGATGTCCGAGAACGAATACACGTGGACTACTTCAGGTTGATCCCGAAGGAACTCGGCAAGATGCTCCAGATTCGCGAGATAATCCGGATCGCTGACGCCGCCACTTTCTTGTGCGGGGACGGAGTACTCGATAGGGTACATGCCGAAGTGCTCCAGTGCCTGGTCGGTGTCGCGCCGGAATTCAACGCGTTCATCAAAGTACCCGGTCCACTGATCATTGAGGGTGGTCGTCGGAATGAGTGCTGTCAGCAGCAAGGTCATGCCGCCAAGTGCAATCAATATCTGGCGTGGCTTGGCGATAACAAATTCAGCGACGCGTGCCATGACCATCTCGCCTCTGTCGTCACCCGTTAGCAGCTTCGCCTTGTAAGGCAGAATGCTGACTAAAGCCGGCAGCAGGGTAATTGAGAATAACCAGGCCGCGGCGATGCCGACAGCAGTGATGTTGCCGAGATGCCAGAACGGTGGTGAATCGGAGAAATTGAGTGCGAGGAAGCCGATGATCGTCGTGATCGATGTGACGCCGACGGGCAGGAAGTTCAGCCGAACTGCA
>JAJFKQ010000058.1 GCA_021773155.1 Woeseiaceae bacterium
TGGCGAAAATGTAGGAATTGTGTGCGGCCTTGTTACCGTCGATATCCAGCTTAACCAACTGCCACTTCGAGCCATTGCGTTTTTCTTCAGCCAGGGCACGGCGACCATTGAAGTTCGGTTTCTTGAAATCAACAAGCCAACCCAGGCCAAGCTCCAGTGGTGAACGAGAGCGTCCGGTGCGAATCGTCTCGTCAGAGGGCAAGAACTCCGCGTACGGCGCGAGATACCCCGCTTCGATGCGGGCCAGTTCCAGAGCATGTGTTCCGATCGCTCGAATCTTGTAATCCTTACCAGCTTCGAACAATGCGTCCCAGAGTTCCAGTGCTTTACTCGGATCCAGCCATAACTCATAACCGAGATCCGCCGTGAACCCGGTGCGCGACACCATCATCTCCACGCCCTGAAAATCGACATGCATCAGCCCGAATGGCTTCAGCTGATCCAGTCCTGGAATATTCATGTTACTCAGCACACTGAACGACGTCGGACCCTGAACCGCCAATGCGGCGACGTCTTGTGTTTCGTGTACCACCGAAACATCGAACCCGATCATAGCAGCCTGCAGCCAGGCGAAATGCCGTTCCTGTGAGCAAAGGCGATACTCACCCTCACGCAAGTGGAAAATGGTTCCGTCATCAATCACCTGACCCTGATCATCACACCAGACAGCGTAAGCAACCCGGCCCGGTTTGACCTTGGCCATGTCGCGAGTCACCAGACGGTCCAAATAGTCGAGTGCATCGGGACCGGTAATTCGGTATTTCGTCATCGGCGACAAATCGAATACTGCCGTCCCGTTGCGGATCGCGAAGTATTCCATCTCCGAGCAGTACAATGCGTCCGGACTTGAGTACCCCTTCCACTCATGCCACTGATTGACGGTATCGATTTTCTCGACGCGCGGGTAAAACGGCGTTTTCAATCGCCCCTGGGGAACGGGTTCTCTAACAAGGCTCATGCTGCTTTCTCCCGTTTCAGGATTGTCCGCGCTGCGTTACGGCCTGCGGCGCCACTGACGCCACCTCCCGGATGCGTTCCCGCGCCACACAAATACACCCCATCAATCGGCAACCGGTATTGCGCTGCGCCGTTCACTGGCCGCACGAACAGGAACTGATCCAGCGTTAACTCGGCATGGTGCCAATGGCCACCCGAAATATGGAACTCACTTTCGATGTCAGCTGGCGTCAGTAATTCACTCGCCGTGATCCGCCGCTCAATATCCGGCATGTACTCGACCAGTGTGGAAATAATCGCTTTCATGAATTCAGCTTTCGCCTCTTCATTCCAGCCACCCTTTAAAGCATAGGGCGCGTATTGCACGACAGCTGACATGACGTGCTTGCCAGTTGGGGCGAGCGTTTCGTCGCGGAAACTTGGGAACGTAATCTCTATGACCGGCAGCGGTGAACTCTTGCCATATTTGGCTGGATTAAAAGCACGCTCAACATAGTGCTCATCAGGTGCAATGACGATGCGCTCCGCGTAGTCCTTTTTCGACAAGCCCTCAATCGCAGGCAGTCCATCCAGCGCGAGGTGCAGTTTTGCGGCATTGCCCTTGGCCCGGATGTGACTGATACGGCGCGCGAACCCAGTCTCTGCATGCTTCGCCCCGATCAGCTTCATAACCGTCGTCTTCGGATCGGCGTTTGAGATCACCATCAGGCTGTCGAAGCGATCACCGGATACAGTCTCAACACCGGTTGCTCGTCCGTTCGTAATTACAATTCGTTTAACCGGCATCCCCGTTCGAATCGTTACTCCGGCATTACGTGCCGCATGTGCCAGTTCATTACTGACGCTGCCCATGCCACCCGCAGGAATAGCAGCGCGGCCATGATCGCCGGCAAGCCTGTACAGGTAGGTCATGATCGTATTCGGAGATCGCGGCCCGAGGTGCGTGCCAAGCACTGCGTCAAGACTGATCGCACCCTTCAGCAGAGGATTATCGAAGCGCTCGGTAACCTCATCGTGGATGTTCATTCCGATCAGTCGCAAGAATTCCTGCATCTCTTCCTTGCCGAGCATGCGCATGTCGAGACCGAGCTGACCAAGTGTAAACAGGTCGTTGAAAGCCATTGTGCCGAGACGCGGCGGTGGCTTGTTAAAGTATTTTCTCAGCAGGTCCGAAAATCGCGTCATGCGTTTGCGGAAGCGACGATACTGCTCCGCATCGTCATCAGACACACCTTCAACACTATCGGCCGTCAGGCGAATATGATTACCGTCTGCAGAAAGCGCGATCGTCGTCATGTCCTCGCTAGCCAGTCTTGTCGTGAGTTTCAGGTCCTTGCGAACTTCCGGCTGCAACTGATACAACAAATGCGCACAAGCTGAAACCGAGTAGCCGTCGGCGAACTCGCGCGTAATGGCCGCGCCACCTACCTGCTCGTTCGCTTCCAGCACCAGCACCTTTTTGCCAGCCTTGGCCAGCAACGCAGAACACACCAGGCCGTTGTGACCGGCACCCACTACAATTGCGTCGTAACTGTCAGTCATCGCCAAAGTTCTCCGGTACGGTGTTGCGTCGTTTGAGATCACTCAAGATCTCCCGTGCCGCATTTGCTCCCGGTGCCGCCATGATGCCGCCACCCGGATGGTTACTGGAGCCACACATGTACAAGCCTCCGACCGGCCCACGATATTGCGCGTAACCGGGAATCGGTCGGTTAAACAGCAATTGGTCCATCGTTAATTCGCCGTGGAAAATATTGCCTTCGGTGATACCGATTTCGTTCTCGATATCCTGTGGCGTGCGAATTTC
>JAJFKQ010000059.1 GCA_021773155.1 Woeseiaceae bacterium
GTCTCGCCCGAAGGGAGGTCCACAAGCGCTTCAATCCCGCGTTACAGCCTTTATCAAGGACGTAGCCATTGATGGCAGGCTGCGCCTTGACTTGAAGCGCTTGTGGACCTCTTAATCGCCATACAATCCAGGACACTACACCAGGAGAGAGTTAAGGTGACAGTGACCTTATCTCGGGAGATAAGGTCACTGTCACCTTAACTCCGCTATTGGCCTTGCGGGCTACGTCAGATAGAATCCCACGCCTTTCTCTGGTCGCGCGTTTGACGCGCTCCTACAGTCAACAAAGACACTTTAGATATGCTGCAAAATATTCGTGAAAATCTGACGGGCAAGGTTGCCATGATAGTCCTCGGCGCTATTGCTCTGTCCTTCGTATTCGTCGGCGGTGCCAACTTCACCACGATCGGCTCCAGTTATGCGGCCAAAGTGGACGGCAAGGATATCGGGGTGGCGACGTTCGAGAATGCCTACCGTGACCAGATACGGGACAACCCGCAGTTCGCGGCGTTGCCGGAAGAGCTTCGACTGACGCTGCGGACGAATATTCTTGAGCAACTCATTCGGCAACAAGTTATCGACAATTATCTCGACCAGGCCGGGTTCAAAATTACCGACCAGCAACTGACGGACATTGTGCACAGGTTCGAGGAGTTTCAGGTTGATGGTCAATTCGACCAAGAAACTTACGAGCAAGTATTGCTCGGCGCGAATCTGACGCCGACACAGTTTGAATCGCAACAGAAACTTTCCTTGCGCCGCTCGCAGCTACAGCGTGCCATTATCGGATCGTCTGTTGTGCCGCCGTCAGAATACCGTCGATTCCTGAATCTTGCGTTTGAAAATCGCATCGTCACTACGGCGACGATTAGCCAGGAATCCGTCGCCGATGAAATCAGCGTTACGGACGAAATGATCAGCGCGTTTTATGAAGAGAATCCGGATAGGTACAACCTGCCGGAAACGGCCGAT
Organism: Woeseiaceae bacterium; assembly: GCA_021773155.1. Lineage (GTDB taxonomy): Bacteria > Pseudomonadota > Gammaproteobacteria > Steroidobacterales > Woeseiaceae > UBA1847. Next base: position 973 of record JAJFKQ010000059.1, read on the forward strand.
GTTGCATACGTCGAGATTCTTCGCGACGCAGTTGCGGCGGACGTTAACGTGACCGAAGAGCAACTGCGGGAGTTCTACGAACTCAACAAAGATCGTTACGAACAAGACGAGCAACGTCAGGCACGTCACATCCTGATCCTGTTTGACGATGACGAGGATGGTGCCGAAGTCGTCGCAAACGAGATGATTACACGCGTTCGCTCCGGCGAATCGTTTGAGCTACTCGCCGGCCAGTATTCGAAAGACGGTGGCACGTCTGCGAATGGCGGTGATCTCGGTGCACTGACACGCACGCAGCTACCTGATGCGCTTGGCGACGCGGTCTTCTCCATGCGGGAAGGCGAAGTTCAGGGACCCATCAAAGGCGACTTTGGATATCACGTGGTGCGCCTCGATTCGATCCTGGAATCCGGACCGCTGCCGTACGAGCAGTTGCGTGCATCGTTACTGACCGAATTACAGGAAGAGGAAGCGGAGGGCTTGTTCCTTTCCCTGGAACGAAAATTATCGGACGCATTGTTTGATGCTACTGACATTGACGCGCTGGCGGCTGTTGTTGGCGTTGAAGTGAATACTATCACCGGTTTCTCGCGCGATAGTATTCCACCGTTTGACGGCAATCAGAGAGCCGTGGAAGCGATTTATGATCCGGCTGTTTTGAGCGGCGCACAGTTGTCCGAAGTGATTGAACTCGATGCGAACCGCACGGCGGTTTTCGCAGTGACAAATCACAATGAGGCGACGCGCGACACGCTGGAGAATGTCCGCGATCAAATTACGGCTGCGTTAACGACTAGCCAGGCAGAGAACCTGATGGCCAGCCGCGCCCAGCAAATGCTGGATGCGATCAAGGCGGGTGAGGAGTTTTCGACAGCGGCTGCAACAATCGGCGCTGAGGCATCGCCGCCGTCCCTAATGACGCGTAATGCGCAGGAAGCGGATCAATCTCTGGCCGTTGCGATTTTTACGGCGCTCAAGCCGACGCAGGATAGTCCGACACTGGGCAGCACACGCAACGACGCAGGTGGTTACACCGTCTACAGTCTGGACGCTGTCATCCCAGGTCAACCGCAGTCAATTCCGCAGGCGGAACGCGATGCGGGCAAGGAGCAACTGGTCAGCCAATACGGTGTCGGTGACTACCGGGCCTTCGAACAGGCGCTTCGCGCCAATGCCGAGATCATCATCAACGAGGACGTGCTGGCCGCACAAGACCTGTTCCAGTAAGCTTGCCCGTATAAGAAAAAACACCACAACGGCGAAAAGCCGTACGGGGGATTTATGCGCAAGCTTGCTCTGCACTGGCAGATTCTGATCGCGATTGGTCTGGCATTCGTTGCCGGCTTTTGGATGTTCGGCGTTAAAGAAGCGACCGGCTCTCAGCCTGGAGTTTTCGGTGTGGAGTTCATCACGATGATGGACTACATCGGTGAACTATTCCTGAATGCATTGAAGATGATCATTGTTCCTTTGATCACCTCCTCAATTATTGTTGGTGTTGCAGGTATCGGTTCTGGCGGAAACCTCGGCGCGCTTGGCGGCAAGACTCTGCTGTTCTACGCAACGACAACCCTGGCTGCCATCCTGATCGGACTGCTGGT
>JAJFKQ010000060.1 GCA_021773155.1 Woeseiaceae bacterium
CAGACCGTCGTTACCCAGCGGTTGAAGGAAATACCAGGCCGGCAGGAAAACGAGGAGCGCCGAGAACACCATAATGTTGCGCATGTCTTTCGCGCGTGTTGCACCTATATAGACGCCGTCATAGAGAAAGCACCAGACGGACACGAGTGGCGACGCGATCATCCAGGGCAGATAGCGTAGAGCGGTTTCTCTGACGTCCGGCAGGTCCGTAAGAATTGCAATAATCAATGGCCCTGCAAGAACGTAAACTACTGCAAAACCCAGCGCAAAAATTACAGACCACTTAAGCGTCAAGTTGACCGAATGCACGAGTGAATCGCGACGCTTTTCACCAATAGCCTTGCCAACGAGAGCCTCTGCGGCATGCGCTATTCCATCCAGCCCGAACGAAGTCAGGTGTTGAAAATTTAGCAGCACAGCATTCGCCGCAAGGACCTGGCCACCCAGTCGCGCACCTTGTGCAGTGATGAAAGACAAGGTGAACATCAGGGCCATCGTGCGAATGAATAGGTTGGCATTGACTGAGAAAAACGCTTTATAGGCGGTAAAATTCGTCAGCCGGGCGAAGGGCCAGTGACCCGCACGTTTCTTCAATATCGAGATCGCGAACGTCGCGCCGACAAGAAAACCGGAGTATTCAGCGATGACGGACGCGAGTGCCACGCCATCGATTTTCATGCCCAGGACAACGACGAAAAATAAATCGAGAGCAATGTTAGTAAGGTTGATCGTCAGGAAAATCAACAGTGGTATTCGTGCGTTCTGCAGACCGATAAACCAGCCAATGAGTGCATAGTTTGCCAGTGTTCCCGGAGCACTCCAGATACGAATCGAGAAGTATTCGCCCGCGTACCTCTGTGTCTCGGCATCGCCACCGAGAAGGCTCAATGCCAATTGGCCGATTGGCGCTTGAAACACGATCAGGATCAGCGCGATGACCAGGCCAACAATGAGTGCCTGCCCCAGCGATGCACGCAATCCGTCATTGTCGCCGGCACCGAAGCTCTGTGCCGCCAGACCGGTCGTTCCCATGCGCAGGAAGTTCATGCCCATATAGATGAAAGTGAAAATCATCGCGCCGATGGCTACTGCGCCAAGGTATGCAGAGTTATCGAGGTGGCCTGTAACGCCGGTGTCGACCATGCCGAGCAGTGGCACCGAAATATTAGAAATGATCATGGGCGCAGCGATGCGCCACATGTCTTTATTCTGCGGCAGGTGTGTTGAGCTCAAGCCTGCATCATCAGAAGGCATTTACTCCGGTGAGCTCCTTGCCAACGACAAGCTGATGCACGGTTTCAGTGCCCTCGTAAGTGATGACGCTTTCGAGGTTCAACATGTGACGAATCGGTACGTATTCGGCACTGATACCCGCGCCACCGAGTATGTCGCGAGCGTCACGTGCGATGTCGAGGGCTGCCCGGCAGTTATTCCATTTTGCCAGAGACACTTGTGTCGGGCTCAGTTGGCCGCTGTCCTTGATTCGGCCAAGTCGCAGCGACAGCAATTGTGCTGTCGTTATCTGGCGGCTCATATCTGCCATGCGAATCTGAATGGTCTGGGTGTTGTCCAGTGGTCGACCAAAAAGAATCCGGTCTTTTGTGTACTCAAGCACCTCGTTGAGGCAGGCTTGAGCGGCGCCAATTACGCCCCAGGAAATGCCGTATCGAGCCTGAGTCAGACAACTGAGTGGGCCTTTCAAAGTGGAAGTGCCGGGCAAAACATTTGCCTCGGGTACCCGCACATTGTTGAAGAACAATGCACCCGTAACGGATGCGCGAAGTGAAAATTTGTTTTCAATTTCCTGTGTTTCGTAGCCGGGCATGTCCTTTTCGACGATGAAGCCTTTGACGCCCTCATCGGTTTGTGCCCAGACGATGGATGCGTCGGCGATCGTGGCATTCGTAATCCACATCTTGGAGCCATTCAGGATCCAGTCATCACCATCGCGTTTTGCGTGAGTTTTCATGTTGCTGGGGTCTGATCCGCCTTGCGGCTCGGTAAGACCAAAGCAGCCAATCGCTTCGCCACGCGCCATAGCGGGTAGCCAGCGCTGCTTTTGCTCTTCAGAGCCGTAAGCATGAATAGGGAACATCACGAGGCTGCTCTGCACAGATACAAAACTGCGCAGGCCGCTGTCACCGCGTTCGAGTTCCTGACAGATCAGCCCATAACTCACGCTGTTCAGTCCGGCGCAATCGTAACCTTCGATCGAACTGCCAAGCAGTCCAAGTTCCGCAACTTCGCCGATCAGGTGGCGAGGAAATGCATGTTTTTCGAAGGCTTCACGCATCAGGGGAATGACTTTGTCATCAACATATCGGCTGACGCTTTCTTTAACCATGACCTCGTCTTCAGACAGTTCCGAACGAAGGTCGTAGAGATCCATGGGATCGAGTTTGGTGCTCACGGGTGAAATCCTGAGAAAGTAAAAGAGTGGTTCCAGGGGCGTCGATTCTATATGACTAGAACGGTATTCCGAAACGCTTATACATCACCGATAAGAGCCAGGCGGGCCCGAGCATCATGAGTTGCAGATCCTCTGCCACCGCGCGCGGCGAACCATTGCGCCCCAACGCCAGTCCGACGGTGCCGGCAACCAGCAAGCCGGTGGCTATACCGAGAGCAGGATAGCCGGAGTTGGCTACCCACATGTGGATCGCTGCAAGCCCCAGAAGAAAGGGCAGCAGGCCTATCGCCAGGGACAGCGAAATAATGAAATAGTAGATTGCCGTCACCATCAGGAACGCGCTTCCCCAGTTCAGCAACGGCGAGATTTCGAGAAATTCTGCTGGAACAGGTGCGGCCCATAGCAAACCCGTCATACCGACCACGACCATCGGTATGGCGGCCCAGTAAACAACCGGGTTGTGGAGGCTCTCGTGGGACTGTTCGTAACGAGGCAGCCAATTGTCGATATCGGTCACGGTGTGGTCTCGGATGGTGGGCCCGTTATTCTACATGCTGCGAGCGCGACTTGTGATGCAGTCCTCAATAACGATATATAGAATGACTTTTCTGAACATAAGTGCGTCAATTAAGGCTGTGTTCAGGTAACGAACGCATACAATGCGCCCGGATAATCCAGAAGCCAAAGGAAAGATCATGAACCTCAGATCTCAAAAATTGATTCTCGCAATGGCCGTTATGACGGTTTTTGTAAGCGGTTGTGAAACTCTTGACGCTTACACGCGTGAAGAGAAAACGAGTTCGGCCACCAAGGGTGCCTTGATCGGCGCAGCAGCAGGAGCTGTCGTCGGCCTTATTTCGGGTGATGATGCGGTTGAGCGTCGCCAGCATGCTCTGATCGGCGCAGGTATCGGCGCATTGGCGGGTGGTTCGATCGGCTACTACATGGATAAACAGGAAGCCGAATTGCGCGCGGAACTTGAAGGTACCGGTGTCAGCGTTGTCCGAAATGGCGACAACATCACACTGAATATGCCGGGTAACGTCACTTTCGCGACTGACAGTTCGGATTTGAGTCCGGCATTCTTCAACGTACTGAATTCAGTCGGCAAGGTACTCGCCGAGTATGAGCAGACCGTTGTTGAGGTTGCGGGACATACCGACAGCACCGGTAGCGACTCCTACAACCAGGGATTGTCGCAGCGACGTGCGTCATCGGTATCGGCCTACCTGTCCGCACAGGGGGTTATGAATCAGCGCGTGATCACGCTAGGCATGGGTGAGGCGCGTCCTATCGCGGACAACAGTACACCAGCAGGCCGTCAGGCAAATCGCCGTGTTGAGATCACGATGGTGCCGGTTACCCAGGGCTAATCCAGGCTAGGCTAATCCAGGCTGGAAATCTCATAGTAAAAGGAAAACGCGATGATGGTAGCTGGATCGAAATCACTGGCTACGTCCGCTATCGTACCTGGGTTTATCAATAAAAAAGGCCGCTCTGTGAGCGGCCTCCGGGTGGGATTGGTCGTGCCCTGCGTGCAGCCTTTACACAGCCATCGCGTTGCGCAGTTTCTTGATCGCGTTAACTTCCAGCTGACGGATGCGTTCTGCTGAGATGCCGTATTCGGCAGCCAGCTCGTGCAAGGTCATCTTGTCCTCGGTGAGCCAGCGCTCTTCCAGGATGCGACGACTGCGGTCATCGAGAATATTAAGCGCGGCCTTCATGCGAGTGGTTGCATCATCATTCCAGTCGGTCGCCTCAACCTGCTTGGCGGGATCAGCGTCCGGGCTGGGCAGGTAAGCGGCTGGCGTGAAGTTGCGGTCGTCGTCAAGGTTGGGCGTCGGGTCGAAGATCGCGTCACGAGAGTGCAGGCGCTTCTCCATTTCCGTGACCTCTTGGGGTTTGACACCCAGGTCCTTGGCTACCAATTTGGTCTCAGCATCCGTCAACCAGGCCAGCGTCTTTTTCTTCTTGCGAAGATTAAAGAACAACTTACGTTGTGCCTTGGTGGTAGCCACTTTAACGATGCGCCAGTTCTTGAGAACGAACTCGTGAATCTCAGCACGAATCCAGTGCACGGCAAATGACACGAGGCGCACGCCGTAATCCGGGTCGAAGCGTTTGACGGCCTTCATGAGGCCCACGTTGCCTTCCTGAATCAGATCGTTCAGTGGCAAGCCATAGCCTGTGTAACCTTTGGCGATATGGACTACAAAACGCAGGTGCGCCATCACGAGATCGCGCGCCGCGTCGAGGTCTTCATCGTCGCGTAGACGATGTGCAAGTGCCTGTTCGTCTTCCTTACTCAGAACGGGAATGCCGCCGACAGCCTGAATGTAGCCATCAAGGCTGCCTACCGGTCCTGCCAGTGCAAGTTCGTAGTTGGATTTCGTTAAAGCGGTTGTCATGTAGTACCTCCGTTTATGCGATGCAATTTTAGCACTCGGGAGGTTGGAGTGCTAATAACTACCATAAGTTCCCGATAGTTAAAGAGAATATTATTATAGGAAACAGTTATTTAGCAGTTAATTGGGCGACATTATGTCTAATTACCGGGGCTCGATACGTCGCATGTGGCGTGCAGCAGTGACCCAAGAGGCGAACAGGCCGAGGAATACGGCAGCTCCGATAATGGTCAGGCTTTCGCTGGCACCCAGTGTCGTGACGGAAATATTACCCTGATAAAGCCCAGCGAGACGGGTCACCGGCCCTCTCAGCAAATACAGTCCGTATTGCACCAGTAGCAGGGCCGAAGTGCCGCCAAGCAGCCCATACCAGAACCCGGTCCACAGGAACGGTCGGCGAACAAACGCGTTGCTCGCGCCGATGAGCTTGGTGACTTCGATTTCTTCGCGTCGATTTTCGATGTCGAGACGAATCGTATTACCGATGATTACAACGATGGCAATGCCGAGCAATGCGGCTCCAATGGCGATCGCTTTTCTCACGATGTCGAGGATGGCGTGGAATCGTTGTACCCATTCGGTATCGACCTGCACCAGATCTGTCTCAGGAAGATTGCCTATCTCCTCCTGCAGCAAGGTTAGCGATGCGCCCGTATTCCCCGGGCTCGGGCGTACAATGAGAGCGTGTGGCAAGGGGTTTTCGCCGAGTTGATCAAGCGCCTCGCCAAACCCGGATGCCAGCTTGAAATCGGCCAGCGCTGCATCCGCGGTCACCAGATCGACCGACGCTACATCTGCCCGCTGCCGGATCAGTCGCGCAAGACCCTCGGCTTCACTAACCGGGATGTCGAGCTTCAGGTACACGGAAAAGTCGAGTGCATTGTCCCAGCCGCCGCTGATGGACTGTGCATTTTTTACGACGACGTTGATGGCAGCCGGTAACGCGAGCGTAACGGCGATAACCAACACGATCATCAGGCTGGCAAATGGCTGCCGGGACAAGCGCCCCAGTGCGCCCACCGAGGTGCTTGCATGGCGCGTCAACCAGATCGAAAATGCGCTCGACGAGCGTACCGGCGCAACAGCATCGGAGTTTCGCGTTACTGCCACGGGTCCGCCTCCTGTTGCAGCCTTCCTTCGTCCAGCGCGATGCGCCGGCAACCCAACCGATCAATCAGGGATATATCATGACTCGCGATCAACAATGTTACGCCGACCTCATTGAAGCGCCGAAAAATTCTCATAACCTCAAGTGACAGGTCCGGATCCAGATTACCGGTTGGCTCATCAGCAATTAATACCTTCGGACGCGTCACAATGGCGCGAGCGATGCCTACGCGTTGCTGTTCGCCGGCCGAAAGGGTTTGCGGGCTTTGCTTTTCCTTGTGCAGCAGACTCACCTGATCGAGAGCAGCTCTGACCCGGCGGCCCGCATCGCGGTGACTGACGCCGGCGATAAATAAAGGTAGCGCGACGTTGTCGAAAACCGGACGGTCATAGAGCAACTTGTGGTCCTGAAAGACCATGCCGATCTGCCGCCGGTACGCTGGAATCTTGCGGCGTTTCACACGTTGAGTATTCTGCTTGTCGACGATGACCTGCCCACTCGACGGCCGCTCGATCAAAGCGATCAGTCGCAATAGAGTGCTCTTACCCGCTCCCGAATGCCCGGTGACGAAGACCATCTCACCTTTGTCGACGGACAGGCTGAGTCCCGAAAGGGCCTCCTGCCCGCCGGGGAATCGCTTCGTTACGTTATCGAGCTGGATCATCTGAATTATTGGTCCCTGTTACCCGTAGCAAGCAAGGCGCTGACAAACTCGTCGGCGCGGAATGGCTGCATGTCATCGACCGCCTCGCCAATTCCTATAAAACGTACCGGCACTTGCAAGCGGTTCGCAATGGCAAACAGGATGCCACCCTTCGCGCTGCCGTCCAACTTTGTCACCGTGATGCCGGTGAGCCCAAGTGCCTCATGAAATTTTTCAGCTTGCACGAGCGCGTTCTGACCCTGACTCGAATCAAGAACCAGCATGATCTCGTGCGGGGCCGTTTCGTCATGCCGGGCAACGACTCGTTTCATTTTCTGCAGTTCATCCATGAGACCGACCTGGTTTTGCAGGCGGCCGGCGGTATCGACAAGTAGTACATCAATATTGCGAGCTTTCGCCGCTTGCCAGGCATCAAAAATAACCGCAGCGGGATCTGCGCCGGACTGCTGCGCGATAACCGGTACATCGTTTCGTTCACCCCAGGCTTGCAGCTGTTCGACCGCAGCTGCGCGAAACGTGTCACCCGCGGCCAACATCACTGAGTGACCATCGTCCTTAAGCCGGCGCGCCAGTTTTCCGATGGTTGTCGTCTTACCGGCACCGTTAACGCCTACCATCAGGATGACGAACGGCCCATCCGGCTTTTCGATGACGAGTGGTTTCTCGGCGGGCTTCAAAATGCTGAGTAGCGAGCGTTCGAGTTGCGCACGCAGGGCGTCCAGGTCCTTTAATTCATTGCGCGCCAGACTCTTTTGCAAATCGGCAATTATCAGCTCGGTGGTGTCGACGCCGACGTCAGCCATAACCAGCAAGGATTCGAGCTCCTCAAGTACGTCCTCATCGATTTCGCCACCTGGAACCAGGTTGGCGAGGTCGTACGTAAGCCAGTTATCGCCCTTGTTGATGCGGGCGCGGAGCCGCTTGATGAAGCCCGGTTTACTTTCGGGCTTTTCTTTTTTTCCAAACATCGTTATATGTTCACAGGTTATGGTGGCTCGCAAAACAGCAGGCAAGAAAAAGTCCCGGCAGGGACAGTTGCGCATTGTAGCGGGAAACTGGCGCAGCCGCCTTTTGCAGATCGCGGATGTACCTGGTCTGCGCCCCACGGCAGAGCGTATTCGCGAGACGCTGTTTAACTGGCTGTCGCCGCGTATTCATGGCGCCAGGTGTCTGGACCTCTGCGCCGGTACCGGCGCACTTGGAATTGAGGCATTGTCACGCGGGGCGTCGCGGGTAGTCTTCGTGGAACGGTCGCAGGTTGCATCGGAGGTTTTGAAGACCAATATCGCATCGCTCACCGAATCCGGAGCCGAGATCCTGAATACCGATGCCGAGGACTATTTGCGCAGGCCGAGTACCGAGGCTTTCGATATTGTTTTTATCGACCCGCCCTTTGCAGCGGATCTGCAGCGTGAATTGTGTAGACTGCTAGCTGCACAGGGTTGGCTGGCTGACGATGCCAGAATTTACGTCGAGATGGACAGAGACCAGCCCGAGTTACTGTTGCCAGAAGGCTGGCAGGAATTGAAGAACAAGACGGCCGGGAATGTCCGCTATGTCCTGGCGAAAAATTAAGGTCTGGGGAGTCTAAAGACATGACAGTTTCTGCAATGTATCCGGGTACGTTTGACCCGATAACACTAGGTCACGAAGATTTCGTTCGACGTGCGGCGAAGTTGTACGACAAGGTCGTCGTTGCGGTTGCGGCGAATACCGGCACTAAGACTACAATGTTTTCATATGACGAGAGAGTCGAGCTTGCGCAACAGGCGCTCGCCGATATCGACAATGTAGAGGTTACCGGTTACGAAGGCCTCACAATCAACTTTGCTCACGAGAACGGTCTGGCAGTCATAGTCCGCGGATTACGAGCAGTGTCCGACTTCGAGTACGAATTTCAGCTGGCGAGTATGAACCGGCATCTGACCCAGGAGGTTGAAACCGCCTTCTTGACGCCAACAGATAAATTCACATTTATCTCTTCAACGCTGGTCCGGGAAGTAGCGACCCTTGGCGGTGATATTGCCGAGTTCGTGTCGCCAAAGGTAAG
>JAJFKQ010000007.1 GCA_021773155.1 Woeseiaceae bacterium
GATACGGGGCCGATACCGGTACGGAAGCCGGTAAGCCAAAATGAACGTCGAAGCGATATGGCCGGCAAGAAATCCCATTGGAAGTGCATATACATTGCCAAAGAAATAGCCTCCCGTAATAAATATTAGCAACAGGAGGGGGATGAAGAGCTTGGCGAAAGCGACACGACTGTAGCGTTCGTCATGCTGCCAAACGTAATGCTGGAAATTATTGATTGTCATCAGGATGATAGCGGGCGCCTGAATGGCGAACATACGCGTCGTGATATCGACATCCTCAGCACTGAATCCCGGCAGCAAGAAGGCGAATATCGGTCCGGCAAATATTAGCAGCAACACTACGATTGCCACAGCCACGAGTGCCAACAACGTTATGACGATCGACGCGACGCGGCCGGCATCATCGGGCGATTTGTGAAAACGGGCCGCGTAGATTGGCAGAAAATTCTTACCGACGTAGTCGACTATCAGATACATGAACATGGAGCCGAGAATGCTTGAGGCGAAGTAAGCGTCGATGGCGCGACTGAGACCGTAGAAACCGCCGATGGCGACATTATTCAGAAACCCAATGAAGAGAGAGACGAAGATAATGGCGTTGACTGAAAACAGTTTTCGTACGTTAGACATAGTTAGTTGAAGTCCAATCAGCTTACGAGCGAACTAGGGAAGCTCTCCCGGAGACAGGCTAAGGTCGACCGGCTCCCGACCGGTAAATGGGTGCGGCGTTCTACAATGTTTCGGCGTCGAGCCGACCGTCAGCATTTGGCGTATCGTTAGTCGTCCAAGGATCCAGTTCATTGATTATCGCCTGTTCAACATCGGTCGGCGTCGCGCTCGGATTGCGATGCAAGTACAGAATAGCCGCGCCGGCGACATGTGGAGCCGCCATAGACGTGCCACTAATCGTCGCGTAGCCGTTGGCAAGCCACGTCGAGAAAATGCCGTCCCCCGGTGCGGCAACGGTCACGGGATTTCCGAAATTGCAGTTGACGTCGCTATCGGTCGAGTCGCTCGATGTAACCGCAATCACGCCATTGATCCGGGCAGTATCTCCGTCGCTGCCATCCTGCGCATTGATCGCATCGTCGCCTGTCCGTGCCGGCGAGTTGGATTGCGAATCCACCGGAAACTGGCACGCATTGAACGCTCCGTTGCCCGCAGAGATCGTGAACACAACGCCTGCATTTACCGAGCGCCTCACAGCCGTGTCGTTGGTCGAGCTAATTCCGCCACCCAGGCTCACGTTGGCCACCATGGGTTGACCGGGATTTGCGAGTTTGCGCGTCGTCACTTCATCGATGCCCGCGACGATGTCATCGATGGCGCACGAGCCTCCAGAGTCACATACTTTGAAGCCGTGTACCGCTGCGCCCGGTGCCACACCGACCGCACCACCGTTACCGTCGATGGCCGCTACGGAACCGGCCGTGTGTGTGCCATGTCCGTTGTCGTCCTCGCCGGAATTACCGGGATTAGCTGCGAGAAAACCCATGACCTCGGCGACGTTGAGGTCTGTATGGTCGCTGTCGATGCCGGTATCAATGCCGAAGAACAAGGGTGTGAGCTCACACCCGACAGTCTGCGAGGTCTGCCACGTCACGTTGCGATCGGCTTTGACCTGAGAAATGCCCCACAGATTACCCAAAGCGTCGTGGTTACCTGTGTCAGAGCAGCTTCCGACCGGTGGTTCTTCCAGAGTCGTTGCACAACTTGTTAACGTGTAATCGGAATTGCCGACGTCATTGAAAGCGCGGACACGATAGCAATATTCGGTCCCTGCACTTAGGGCGGTGTCCTGATAGCTTTGCACATTCGTGCCAATCACATCTATTTGCTCAAAAACTCCGGAAATTCCAAGCGCGCGTTCCACTTCAAAACCCGACTCGTTATCTGCATTATCCAACCAGTCGAGGTCGATCCGCTGCTCGTTCACCGCGGCTGCTGCCAACGCCGTAGGTGCTATCGGCGGATCGACTACTGGCGGCGAGCCGGGAGTTGTACAAGCCGCATTGGAAAATTCCCCAAAATTCGTCCGGCTCTGGGTTGCGCGAACCTGATAGCAGTACTCGGTGCCAGCGACGACCGTATTGTCGGTATAGCTTGTGGCGTCAGCCTGCCGAAGTACGGCCTGGCGACTGTACGAACCATCGATACCATTTATGGACCGGTGTAAGTCGAAACCGAATTCCTCGCTGGCGTTGTCAATCCAATCCAAAATGACTTGTGTCGCGTTTGGCGCACTGGCTGTCAGGCCCGACGGGGCGCCCAAAGGTTCCGGATTTGATCCAGCTGCGTCGGTCGTAGAGCAGATCACTGCCGTGTAAGCCGAGTTGCCTGCTGCATTGAACGACCTTGCCTGGTAACAGTATTCCGTCTCAGCCGAAAGGCCTGTGTCCGAATACGCCGTCGCGCCTGATCCAACGACGTCGATTTCCGCGAATGTGCCGCCGATGCCGGTTGCCCGTTCAATAAGAAATCCTGATTCGTCATCCGATTGGTCAATCCACAAGAGATCGATTCGCTGATCATTGAACGTTGTCGCCGACAGCGAAGTCGGGGGCGCCGGAGGCTCGGTCGGCGGTGTGCTGTCGATCGTTGCGCACGCGGCTGCAGATAATGGTCCTGGCGCCGTACCGGTTTCCAAAGCGCGTACTTGATAACAGTATTCCTGCCCGGCAGTCACCTGAGTATCCGAGTAACTGGTCAGATCCACCGTCCGAAGTCGAGCATAGAGGGAATAGGCACCGTCAATGCCGGTTAGAGAGCGAAAGACCTCAAATCCGCGTTCAGTCGTTGCATTATCAGTCCAGGTGAGATCAATTTGCGAGTCACCCACGGTCGATGCCGTAAGATTTGTCGGTGCATCGACTGCTTGAATTCTTGCGAATGACTCTTCGACAAACCAAAGACCATTCTGTTCGATCGAAACGACGGCGGGGTGGCTGCGAAGTATCTTGATCTTGCCGGCCGGAAATACAGCCGAAAATCCATGCAAACCGTCTTTGAATGTATGTCTTAGTCGCAGCCCGTGCCTCACTGTCAGATCGCGCGTCAGACGAAGTATTTCCTTGCGTGACAAATCGTCACGCAAGGTAATTATGAATTGATCAGGTAGCGCAACATACTGCGGCTCGGCTGCTTGGGCCGAATCGCCGAGTGTGAAAAAGAACAGAACCAGGCCGGTGATCGCAATCAAGTGCTTGCGCAAATACATATAGTTATCCCCAGATGACCAATTATGGTTGTTTGACTCAATCGTATCCGATTTGCTCGGTGGAATGCAGTCTTATCCAACACGGCATCAACTGCCCAATCGAAGAATGTTGCACCTGGACTCGTGCTCGATTGCAGGCTTTTCAAAAGGTTAAGGAGATTCAGAATGGTACGCTGAAGCGATATGTCGGACGCTCGAAATTTTGCCATTTTCGCCACGTAACGGACAGAAAATGGCGTCCCCAAGGGGATTCGAACCCCTGTTGCCGCCGTGAAAGGGCAGTGTCCTAGGCCTCTAGACGATGGGGACTTAGAACCATTTTTCATTGGTACTTGGTGGAGCTAGGCGGGATCGAACCGCCGACCTCTTGCATGCCATGCAAGCGCTCTCCCAGCTGAGCTATAGCCCCAACGGAGCCGCGCACTGTACGGACGCAAAGCAAGCCTGTCAAGGCCTCTGGATGCCTTGATTTCCGCTACCCGTCGCTCTCTTCTGGATGAGCTTAATCGCATGGTCCAAACGCGCCAACGTGCGTTCCCGACCAACCAAAGAAACTGTTACATCAAGAGGAGGCGAGACAGACCCGCCGGTCACCGCGACCCTGATTGGCTGCCCCAACTTACCCATGTTGATATCGTGTGCCACCGCACTCGCCTCGATGGCGTTGCTGAGTGCAGCCTCCGTCCAGTCATCGAGCGCTTCGAACCGCGACCGGATGTCCTTCATGGGCTCCAGAATGACCGGCCGCAGATTCTTCTTGGCCGCTTTCGCGTCGATCTCGTCAAAGTCCTGGTAACAATAGCGACAGCTCTCGGCCATCTGTACGAGCGTTTCCGCCCGTTCACGAAACCCCTTGGCCACAGCGATCGGATCGGGGCCGGTGGCTGGATCGATATCCGCCTGCAAGAGATAGGGTACTAGCCGCTCACCGAGCTCCTCCGGCGCCATCGCAATGATGTGCTGCTGATTAAGCCACACCAGCTTTTCCGCATTGAAGGCTGAGGCTGACTGATTGACCGCCGCGATATCGAAGAGTTGAATCATCTCATTGACCGAGAAGATCTCCTGATCCCCGTAAGACCAGCCAAGCCGTACCAGATAATTTATCAGCGCCTCTGGCAAATACCCCTGCTTCCGATAGTCTCTGACATCAACGGCACCGTGGCGTTTTGAGAGCTTGGCCCCGTCGGCACCAAGAATCATCGGCAGGTGGGCATAGGCCGGCGGAGTAACGCCGAGTGCCGAGAGCATGTTCATCTGCCGTGGCGTATTGTTCAGGTGGTCGTCACCACGAATGACATGCGTGATCTTCATATCATGATCATCGACAACTACGCTGAAATTGTAGGTCGGCATGCCGTCGGAACGCACCATAATCAAATCATCAAGCTCGGTATTCCGAAACACAACTCTGCCTCGTACCGAATCGTTGACGACAACCTCGCCTTGCAATGGGTTCTTGAACCGGATTACCGGATCGACGCCTTCACGAGGTCCCGAACGGCTGCGACAGCGTCCGTCATAACGCGTCTTCTCACCTGCCGTCATTTGTTGTTCGCGAAGCTCGGCAAGTTCTTCTTTGGTGCAATAACAATAATAGGCATCGCCGGAAGCAAGCAGCTGTTCGCCAACCTCCCGGTATCGTTCCAGCCGATCGGTCTGATAGAACGGTCCCTCGTCTGCATCCAGACCCAGCCAGGCCATTCCCTCCAGTATCGCAGCGACATTTTCTTCTGTGGACCGCTGGCGATCTGTGTCTTCGATTCGCAACACGAACTTGCCGCCCTTATGGCGCGCCCATAACCAACAAAATAGCGCGGTACGAACGCTGCCAATATGGAGAACGCCAGTCGGGCTGGGAGCGAATCGGGTGCGGACGGTCATTGTAATCAAGGCCTGAAACTATGGAGGCATGCGAGTCTACCAGAAGGCGCTCAATCTACCGCACAATCAAACAGAGCCCCACCCTCAGCTTGAGTACTCGATCGACGCGTCTAGAACACAGTCCCCACCGCTTCTGCAGAAAACGAACTCTCGATGCCTGCTGAGTTGAAAGCGGTAGCCCTGAAGGTATACGTGGCCGGGCTCAGTTGTTCGACGACATAGATGGTAGTTCCCGGGTTGTTAAGCTGGACTGCCTGATTGAAAGGCCCGGAGTCCTTGCGGAAGTAGACATTGTATCCCGCCAGATCCATTAGCGGCGATCCGTCGGAATTCTGTGTCGGTGCAACCCAGCTTAGTGTGACGACACCGAGTGCCGTTTCGGTGACCGCAATGGAGAAAGCTGGCAGCGAAGCGTTGCTCGTGCCGTCGGATACGCCGACTACGATATTGCCGTAGTCACCGAGGTCAGCCAGTGTCGGTTCACCGAAAAGTCTGCCCGTCGACGAATCGAAGTTCGCCCACGTCGGTTTGTTTTGCACATCAAAACTAAGAGTATCGCCGTCGGCATCACTGGCACTGGGCACGAAATCATAGCCCTCGTCAATTTTGGTGGATGCCGCCGGGCTGCCGGCAATCGTCGGTACACTATTTGCTGCAGCGCTTTTATTTGCAGCACCGCTTTCGTTTCCAGTGATATTCGATTCTCCCGCGCTCGAGCACCCAAAAAGTATCGGTCCGAATAATATCGCCAGTATGATGATTCGCATTCATATCCCTCAATTTCGCGCAGCTGGCTAAGCGCCAAAGCTGCAATTGTTCAAATTCACTACGCGAAAAAGACATGCTGCAACCGATCCGCAGATGCGGACTGCCCGGCCGAGATATGGCTTGATGTGTCGAATGACCATCAAGATGTATCTGGTGGCTCCGCTGTCTTAGGAAAAACCCTTAGACCGGTCGCTTTGCGTCCCTGCCTTTCGACAGGTTTGCCTTTTTCAGTACAGGTCATCAATAACTGATACCCGGCACCAAAGCGAGTTCGTTCGTCACAAAAGATCAACCTTCCCGTATTCACCATGTTTATGGTGAAGCCGGTGCAGGTCAGAATCCCGACGTGAATTTGGTAACCGGCAAGCGGCTCAAAACTATCGGAAAGTGCATTTTTTCTTGTGCGAACACGAAGTTACACAGTGCAAGCGGTGTGCCAAAAATGGATTACCCAAGCTTTACATGGGTTTATGGCGATAGGGTTGAAACGGTATTAACAGGGGAGGGCGTTGTACCGTCGTGATACCACGACAGTAACGCCGAATACGGATTATGTAGTTACTCTAAGCGCTGGAAATCCCAGATGTTCTTGCTGTCGCCGAATAGCGACAGGGAAAGCAAGACATTGACGCGGCGTAGAGGGACGGTTTCAGGTCTGTCCGAGGAGATAGTTTTCCAGGCTCATTTTCTCGATGAGTCCGAGCTGAGTCTCCAGCCAATCCACGTGCTCTTCCTCCGACACGAGGATCGAGTCAAACAAATCACGAGTGACGTAGTCCTTGTGGTTTTCACAGTAGGCGATTCCAGCGCGCAGGTCCGGAATCGCATCCAGTTCCATGTCGAGATCGCACTGCAATATTTCAGGCACATCCTCACCGATACGCAACTTGCCCAGCTTCTGCAGGTTGGGAAGCCCCTCCAGGAAGAGGATGCGCTCGATTAGTTGATCGGCATGCTGCATCTCGTCAATCGATTCCTTGTGCTCATAGTCACCCAGTTTCGTGAGTCCCCAGTCTTTGAGCATTCGTGAGTGCAGGAAGTACTGATTGATCGCGGTTAGTTCGTTCTTGAGCACCTTGTTGAGGTGCTCGATGACAGTGGCGTCACCTTTCATAATGGGCTCCGGAGCAGG
>JAJFKQ010000061.1 GCA_021773155.1 Woeseiaceae bacterium
TTGTTCTTGATGCACCGGTAAAATCGGGTTTCATAATTAGTTCCATGATATGGCTCGCGATAAATTGGTCGAACGTAAATGGTTTGCATCCCGGTTTCCGGAGATGCTGGTTTATTTGGCCGTTAATCGTACGTCGGGCGATTGTCGCCTATCTGGACCCGAGATGCTGCAACGATCTCATTTTCTTTCCCACACAGTTGTCATCATTAAGGTACTCAAGCGTTTCGAGTACGGATTGAGCCTTAAGTTTAAGCGTAAATATTGGTTGGTTGCAAAGCCATAATCAGCGTAACAGCTTTGTCTCTCAAGAACCGCGATATACGTCGTTCAGGAAGATGAGACACATGTCACAGTATTGCGAATTTCATCCTTGCACAGATACTTTGCGATTTGTTAAGAACGTGACATAATCGATTGAATTAACATAAGAAATTGAAGTTTCGCATGCACCCTCAGGTTTGATATTGGCAAACTCGTCCTGCAGCTTTTCAGCTTGCGGACGGTGAGGTAGGCTAGGATTATTCGACCACTCTGGCATGTGCGTTTACCTTCACTTTTCTCGACTGGAAGCTAATTGGCTGTAATCACTATGATACTTTCGCCTGACGCGATGGCAATGTCGGGTTATCGACGTGTTGTCGATTCAATGGCAACTCGGCTGTTGCCCCCGGGCCTCCAGGGCGAGAAACAAGTTCAAGTTTCCGAAGAGCGCGGTTTGCTGGTTGCCGTATTAGGGCGTCGCGATCACGTGATTACCCACGACTTCAACATTTTTGCCGGCGTCACACTGTCCGCACCTGAGCAAACACCGTGGTGGCATCTTGACGGTCCTGTTCCTGACGGTAGCTTTGCGATGTTTCGCGCGAATGATTTGGCGGCGGAAGCCGTAACGGACTACGTTGGATCGAAAACGATCTGGTACGCTCGATTGGGATGCGGCGGCGTTGTGACATCGACAAGCATGGAATTGATCGTTGCACTGCTTGGCGATTTTTCCGTTGATGATCGGGCGATCGGGTGGTTCCTGTCTTCCGGAACCTGTGGGCCCCGGCAATCCTGGGACAGGCGCATAAAACCCCTGCTACCCAATAGTCGATTACGCGCCGAAAAAGAGGGGACGGCGATCACACTGCGGGAAATACCGTTGGAGCGGCCACCGCCTGGTCATGAACGCGTCGATGCCGCGTGTCTGGAGAACGAGCTCCACCAGACTTTGTCTACGTCCTGTTTTGGCGACAAGCCATGGGTGTTGGCGTTATCGGGTGGCTACGACTCGCGAGCGATTCTGTACGGGACCCGGCAAATTAGAGATTTGACCTGCGTGACCTGGGTCGATGAATGTCTTGTTGATGAGCCGAACTCAGATCTGGCTATCGCGCGGCTGCTTGCCGAAAGCGCGGGTCGACGCCATCTGGTCAAGGTCATCAAACGGCCGACCGATGCAGCTCTCCTGGATCAGGCTTTGCGGCGGTTCATGCGTTATTGTGATGGTCGCGTGGATAACTATCTCGCCTATGTGGACGGTATGCAGATCTGGGATGAACTCAGCACGTCGAAAGCCGGCGGGTTGCTGCGTGGCGACGAGCTGTTTGGTTGTACATTCGCCACGAGAACACCACAAATTCTGCAAAATATGCGGCTCATATCCTTTCGTGATTATGCGAGCAGCAATGAGCAAAAGGATCTGGCATTTCGTCACGATCACTCAATCCCGGCAGACCTGTTGAAGCGACGTGGGGAGAGCGCTTCGCGCTGGCGTTGGCGGCTCCGGGCTGACTACGAAATTTCCAACGTTTATGCGGCATTAAACTCGATTCGAGCCCATTTTACCGAGGTTTCCTGTCCTCTCCTGACGGGTAATCTGGTTCGTCTCGCAGCGTCGATGCCGAGTAAAGATCTGGATGACAAAACGCTTTTCAATCAGGTCGTTCGTGGCATGTTTCCCGATATTCCTTTCGCGGAACGGACGTCCATTTTGCGGCGATCTGACGTTCAGGCTATTCCGCAAGCAACTGAGTTGGTGTGCGACCATCTGGGTTCAACAGTTGCTCGTGAAGTTCTGGGGGCGCGAATCGCAAAAAGAGCAAGCAATGAGTTGCGGATGCAGGGCCGGAGTACATCGAAAAAATCAGATAGCCATGGCATCGCAGCAACACGAAAAAGCACTGCCCCGGTCTGGTTGAAGCAAATAAAGCGACGTTTTGACCCACCGCCTGAATTGGATTGGCCAACGCTTGGTATGAGAAGCTACCTGGCGAATGTGCTGCAGGAGGAAATGACCGAAACCGCGAACCTGGGCGCGCAGGCACGGAACCGAAATGTGAGCGTGACGAGATGACACGGCACTGTTCGCACAGGAAATGACATAGCATATACAGCATGCGCAAAAGTTCACCGGTAAGAAATTGGTCGCAATTTGATCGACAGATCAGAAATGGCGACGCAAAGCTGCTCGCGAATCTTTCGCGTTTCCCTGATGCCATTCTGGTTGCCGGGTGCCAGCGGTCCGGTACCACGGCCGTCACGCGGATTTTGCGTGAAGCGATCGAAATGCCAGACCTGACCTTTTCCAGCGATGATGAACTTGACGCTGCTCTGATCCTGAGCGGAGCGATCAAACTCGAAACCAGCGCACGCTGCTGCTTTCAAACTACGTACGTCAACGACCATGTCCATGAGTACTTCGAACACGATAACTACAAGCTGGTCTGGATCCTGCGGAATCCGGAAGCCGTTATCCGTTCGATGCTCTATCACTGGCGGCGCGGCGCATTGAACAGATTATTCCGGGCCTGCGGACGACATGCGCTCGATGAAAAGAGAGCAAAGCGATTCAATCGTTTTGGAACGCACGGGTTTCGGCGTGTGGAAATGGCGTGCCTCTCATACAATGTCAAAACGGCGCAGGTCCATGAACTCGCCGCCAGACTAGGCCCTGAACGCCTTTGCATTCTTGATTACGATGATCTGATTAGCCGAAGCGACACTCTGTTGCCGGATATTTTTTCTTTCGCGTCGGTTTCCTACGACGAGCGTTTTCGCAGTCGGCTGCGGACGCGAAATCGACCGAAGAGAGAACAGCTCAATGAGTCCACGCGAATTCGGATCCGCGAAATGTGTGAGCATGAATACAGGAAAGCCGTTAGGCTCGCGGAAAACTGGCGCTGAGAACACAGGCAAAGCGACGATTCGATGGGTGAGATAAGCGAGCAGGGTAGTGATCAACCGTTAAAGGTGATGGTCTTGACGTCGGATCGTTATCCGCCAATCCGGCCGGCGGCGAAAGCAATATTCGGCGAAGAGTTTTCCGCCAGGGGCCATCGCATCGACTGGCTAATGCAGGCAGACGATGCGGCGACTCGCGGAGGGCAATACCGATTCGGCAATGGCTGCGTCTTTCTCGCTTCAACACGAGCGGGCAAAACGCGAATTCAACGTCTGAAAAAATATGTTCTCGAATTCGTCAATGATCTACGCGTCATCCCATTGGCGAGAAAAAATCGGTATGACGTAATACAGGCAAAAGATAAGTACGTAGCGGCGATATTCTGTTGGCTGGCAGCCCGTATCAGCGGTAGTAAATTTTGTTTTTGGTTAGCTTACCCACATGCAGAGGCGAATCTTTTCGCGGCCAGACAGGGTATAGCACGCTATCCGGTCTTATACTGGTTTCGGGGATGGTATCGGTCGATTTTGCTGTACCGGTTTCTCCTGCCACGAGCGGACCACACATTTGTACAGAGCGAGCAGATGCGTTTCGACATCGCAGCGAAAGGAATCGATCCTGCATTGATGACGGCGATTCCCGGGTCTCTTAATCTGGAGAGTGTTCCTTATCGAAATGACGATGATCCGGGGCCGGAAGGGCCGGTGATTCTATACGTCGGCACTCTAATTCGCGCCAGACGACTGGATTTCGTTATTCGTGTTTTCGCCGAAGTGCTTGAGCAGTTGCCGGCAGCGCGGTTGTCCATCGTCGGTGCGGGAGAGAATCCGGAGGACGAGGCACTGTTGCATCGCGAAGTACTCACACAGAAAATCGACCCTGCGTATGTTGATTTTGTCGGCCGCGTTCCGTTGCACGACGTCTGCCAATATATCGAGCGCTCGGCAGTTTGCCTGTCACCTTATTATCCAAGTTTCATACTGAACTCGACGTCGCCCACCAAACTCATCGAATACATGGCGATGGCTCGACCGGTCGTTGGGAATGCACATCCGGAGCAGTCCCTGATCATCTCGGAGAGTGGCGCGGGACTTTGCTTGCCGTGGGACGAAACCGCGTTCGCTGATGGAATCGTGGACCTCCTGCAGAATCCGGATAAAGCGGCAACAATGGGCCGCAAAGGCCGACTGTGGGTGGAGCAGAACCGAACGAACTCAAAGATGGCTGATATCGTCGAGAGTCGTTATCGGGAGTTGCTCAACAAGACAGATCGCGGCGGTCATCGACGATCTGAGACTGTTGCAAGCAGATGATGTCTGGACCGGGAGTGAGTTCGAAAAATACAAGGGTTGCGGTGGTCATTCCGACTCACTGGGACTACCGGATGGGCGGATCGCAATATCAGGCAAAGTTACTTATTGAGCAGATGTATGAGAATCATGATGCTTCCATCGCGTATTTCACGGCACGGGCAAGTGCCAACCGTCGTTTTGACGATCATCAGGTCATCTGCGTCGGCCATACGAATGCGCTACGCCGGTTCGGTCATTTTTGGGATTACTTTCGGTTGCAAAAAGCGCTTCGAGAATTCGCACCACACGTCATATATCAGCGAGTTGGGTGCGCCTATACAGGGATAGCAGCACGTTACGCGAGGCGGTCCGGTATTCCACTGATTTGGCATCTTGCGAGCGAGAAAGATTGCCTTAAAGCGCCGGCGATCGGTCAGTTGCTTAGCCGTCCGCATGCTTTAGTCGAGACACGATTGGCCAAAAAAGGAGCCACTCATGCCGATATTATAGTCGCTCAATCCAGGGATCAGGTACGGATGCTCCGAGAGAATTTCGGGCGCAAAGCCGATCGAGTCATCGGGAATTTCCACAACGTGCCGCAGATACCTGAAAAACCTGTGGACAGGTTCGCCGTGGTATGGATAGCCAATCTCAAAGCGGTGAAGAGGCCTGATAAGTTCCTTGAAGTCGCCGCGCTCCTCGAGGACTTGTCGGGCATCGAATTCATAATGGTCGGGCGAGCTTATTCCAGCCTTTCATTGCAGAGTGACTTCGAGCAGGCGATGCTGCGGCGCAGCAATGTAAGGTATGTCGGTGCCTTGACGAACGAGGAGGTAAACAAGCTACTCGAGCGGTCGCATTTGCTCATAAATACGAGCGAATCGGAGGGGTTCTCGAACACCTTTATTCAGGCCTGGATGCGTTCGGTTCCTGTACTTACACTGGGCGTGAATCCTGACGGCCTTCTGGATGACAGCTTTCTTGGCAACAGCCACGATTCGACGACTGAGATTGCCGACTCCATCCGGGGACTGGTCTCGAATCCTGATATGCTGGAGGACATGGGAAAAAGGTCTCGGCAGTACGCTATGCAGCACTTTTCAATGAAAAATGCGGCCGAGTTGGCCGATCTGATTGTGCAGACGGCTACCGGTAGGCGTGACAAGCCCGCCGCAAGACCAGAAACTTAATATGGTTACCTTACTGTCACTATTGTTGGTCTCAACTTTTACGCTTGATTATTTCGCGGTAAAGCTGGGGCTCATAAGTAACTATTTCACCCTGATCCCGGAATTATTCTCGCTGCTGATTGCGCTACTTATCGTTGGACGATCTATCGTCCTCCGGCAGTGGGAGCAGCCATTACGCTACGTCTGGTTTTTCGTCTCCTTTGTTCTGGTTTGCATGATTGGTGTAGTGGCGGAAGCTGTCGATCCGGGACCTCTGGTTTCGGGGCTGCGAAATTATTTCAAATTCTTTCCTTTGCTGTTACTGCCGGCGGTTTACAAATTCTCTGAGAAACAGTTGAGAATTGTTTTGGCAATATTTTTATTGATGGCTGCGCTACAGGTTCCTCTCGCTTTCTTTCAGCGATTTGTGCAGTTTTCGGACAGCATGCACACAGGGGACCCGATAACTGGCACCGTTACAGTGTCCAGTTCGTTGACATTGGTATTGTGCCTGGCTATTGCGCTGGTCATTACTTTGTACATTCACCGCAAGATCGCGCTATTCTTGACTCTTATGCTGTTCTGCTACCTGGCGGCGCCTACTGCAATCAATGAAACGAAGGCGACTCTGTTGCTCTTGCCGGTAGCAATTCTTGGGCCGTTTTTTCTTGCGCGTGGCGTCGAAAAGAAATGGCGCAAAGCAGTGCCAATTCTTGGTATTTGTGTGTTCGGCCTGGTGGTGTTTGCGGCCGTCTATAACGCTATGATAGCGGCGCGCTGGGGCGGAACAGGGATCACTGATTTCTTTAGTGGGGGAGCATACGAATATTACCTCTATCGTGGCAGTGAAGAGGGGGACTTTGTTCACAAAGCTGGACGACTGGACAGCGTGATCTTGCCAATCAGTATTTTGTCGGATAGCTGGATGCAGTTATTGTTTGGCTTGGGTATTGGTAATGTCTCCCCATCTGCCTTGCCCGGAATGGAGGGTGCATATTTCGAATTGGGCAAAGACTACGGATTCGGAATGACCGCGGCTGGTAATTTGATATGGGAAATAGGGGTCATCGGATTGGTTCTGTATCTGCTTTTATTCGTATTGATTTGGCGCGATGTGCGACGTTGTGCCGTTATCGATAAAGACCCCGAAGCTAGTTGGTACTACACTTGGTGGTCGACGTGCGTACTCATATTCGTATTCGGACTTGCCTACAAAGCTGTTTTACAACTTAACGAATTAGGGTACCTGTTCTTTCTCTTGTCTGGAGTCATAGCCTCCCGTTACTGGCGGCTTCGGCATTCGTCCGATAGCGCGCCGGCAGCACAAAAGGAAATTTTGCCTCGCCTGAAGTTGGCCGGCCGATAATTAAAGCTGCTTAGACAATGTCAACCTTATTATCAATTAACAATTATCACTATGTACGTGGGGGAGCTGAAGCCGTGTTCCTGGCGCACAATGAGATGTTTGCGGCTGCGGGTTGGAATGTGGTCCCGTTCTCGATGAAGCACGACAAGAACGTGGCTAGTGACTGGGAAAAATACTTCGTAGACGAGATCGAACTTGGCTCAGATGATCATTTTGTCGAACGTCTCGGAAAATCTTTCAAAGCCATTTATTCGCGGGAAGCACAGAAAAAGATCAGCCGTCTTCTGTCCGAAGTAAAGCCGGATGTGGCTCACGGCCATAACATTTACCATCATATTTCACCGGCAATTCTCTCTACACTTGGCAAGAAGGGCATCCCCACACTACTCACACTTCACGACCTTAAGCTGGCCTGTCCGGCCTACCGAATGATTACCCACGACGGAATTTGCGAACGATGCAAGGGAGGTGGATTGTATAACGCTGCCCTGAATCGGTGTATGCATGGATCAACACCGCTGAGCATCTGGGTAACCATGGAAGCCTATCTACACAGGTTCCTGCGAAGTTATGAGAAATATGTAGATCGATTCATCGTGCCGAGTCGGTTTTATATCAGCAAATTTGAGGAGTGGGGTTGGGCTCGTGACCGGTTTGTCTATATTCCGAATTTCGTCAATGGTGACGAAATACGACCGGAGTTTCGGCCGGGCGATGTCTTTGTGTATTTTGGTCGCCTGTCAGGCGAGAAAGGCCTCGAAACTTTTATTAGAGCATCTGTCAGTGCAGGCGTTAAAATACAGATTATTGGTACGGGACCGGAAGAATCGAATCTAAAGTCTTTGGCATCGCAGTTGGGCGCTCGCGTGGAATTCCCCGGTTACGTGTCAGGCGAACCATTGTTTGATCGCTTGCGCGCCGCCCGGGCCATCGTTCTGCCATCTGAATGGTATGAGAATGCGCCGATTTCCCTACTTGAAGCCTACGCAGCGGGAAAGCCGGTGATTGGCGCGAGTATCGGCGGAATACCCGAATTAATCACCGAAGAACGCGGCCGCACGTTCGAGGCGTTTTCTGCTGAATCCCTTTCTGAAGTGCTTGCAGATTTCCAAAAAATGCCGGATGGTGAACTAGAGCAATTGGGGCGAAGTGCCCGATCATACGTGTTGGCTGTGCACTCTCGACAATCTTATCTCGATAAGTGCCAGTCGGTGTATGGCACATTGCTCTAGTGGACTGAGTGTGACGGTAGCCAAAAAACAAAAAGAAAAACCGGTGGTTTTGGTGTTGGGCCTGCGTGGGTTTCCGAATGTGCAGGGAGGTGTCGAGACTCATGCGGAAAACTTGTATCCCATAATCTCGACTATGGGAATCAAAGTTATCTGCGCTACCCGCAGTACCTATCACAATCAACAGAGTTGGTCGGGAATAGAGTTTCTCAGCATTTGGGCTCCCCAGTCGAAATTTCTGGAAGCCATAGTGCATTCCATGCTTGCAGTCATCAGGGCTGCATTCATTCGACCGGACGTAGTCCATATTCATGCGGTCGGGCCGTCGCTTGTTGCTCCATTGGCTCGACTGTTCGGTCTCAGAGTCGTGGTTACACACCATGGGCCCGACTACGACAGAGAGAAATGGAATGCTCTGGCCAAGGGTGTACTCCGGTTTGGCGAATGGTGCGGCATGAAGTTTGCCAATGAGAGAATCGTGATTTCGCCGGTTATTGCGGACTCGGTGCGTAAGCGGTACGGTGCTGTAAGCACGATCATTCCAAATGGCGTACAGATTCCAGCTCTCGATGCAGACACGCAGGCCCTCGACAAGTTTGGTCTGCAGTCAGGCAAATACGCGCTTCTGGTTAGCCGCTTTGTGCCGGAGAAACGCCACCTGGACCTGATCGACGCTTTTGAGCGAGCTGCCTGTGCAGGGTTCAAGCTGGCGCTCGTTGGTGACGCCGATCATCCGGATAGCTACGAAAAGTCGTTGAAAGAAAGGGCCGCGTTAAACCCTGACATCGTTCTGACCGGGTTTTTGGGTGGCAGTGAACTGAAGGCAGTATTCCAGCATGCGGGCGTTTTTGTTTTGCCGTCCTCACATGAGGGCTTGCCTATCTCGTTACTTGAAGCACTTAGTTTCGGTTTACCCTGCCTGGCGAGCGGAATTGCGGCGAACCGAAGCGTTGGTCTCGACGAGGAGTTGTACTTTGAGCTTGGAAATATCGATCAGTTGGCGGCAAAAATTGCGGCCATATCGAAACAGCCATGGAGCGATGCGGATCGTGGCGCGACGAGGCAGTGGGTATCGGAAACGTATGACTGGGATCGGATCGCCACACAAACTGCGGAAGTTTACAGAAGGGCGATCGGATAGGCGGAACGAGGCCGAAAACTCTAGCCGCCCTTTAGCGTGAGCGGTTTTGTGAGCGGTTTTGTGCGTGGTTTTGCAAACGGTTTTGTGACCGGCTCCACAGAACCGTAACGACAGCATTGACCCGGAATCTGATCAGCCGTAAATTTGACAATATCGGTGTTGCAGTAGAGAAGAATACCGCCGCCGTTTGGTGCCGTGTTGGTTCATTTTCTCTTGCGCGTGATGCGCAGCAATTGTGATAATTGTTCTTGTTGGAACGACAAAGATCAGGGAAATGAACGTATGACAATATCAATGGACAGCATCGATCGGTCTCAAGTTACCGGTTTCTTATTGCTCGTTGCTCAATTGGGGCTGGT
>JAJFKQ010000062.1 GCA_021773155.1 Woeseiaceae bacterium
ATTTTGGGTCTTGGCAGCTTGCTGGCCCTGCTTGCGGTTCTCGGACCGTCTCAAACGTTGCTTGCTCAGGAAGCGAAACCCTTTGCAGAGCACAAGTTCGTACTCCAGATCAGCGATATGGATCCGAGCAAACAAACACTGATACTGAATGTCGCTGGCAACATTCTTAAGGCTTACGGACCTGATCAGGCCGATGTCGAAATCGTTGCTTTTGGCCCTGGTCTGCGACTGCTTTTTGAAGATAACAACAATGCCGGTCGTATTGATGGTCTGGTCGATAGCGGCGTACGCTTTTTTGCCTGCCAGAACACCGTTAATAACATGTCAAAAATCATCGGTGAGCCCCTGAAGGTAAATAGTCATGCGGCATCCGGTAAGGGCGGCATCGTCAGGATCAAGGAGTTGGTCGATCAGGGCTATATGTTAGCCAAACCTTAAGCATAAAAAAAACAAAGTAATAATTGCACTCACACGGGGAGAGCTTACGTGAAGAAAAGATTTATTCGAAAACATATCCTTTCAGGATCGGCACTTTTGGGGTTTCTGCTGCTGTCAGCTAATGCCTTCAGTGCAAACTGGCTAACGCTACAGGGAACTGAGCCGCAAGGCGCCGAACAACTGGCAAAAGTATGGGGATTCGTCCAGGTCCAGTATCAGGATGATTCCAGTGACCCGAACGCGGGAGGCGGCTACATTCCACCGAAACTAATCGCGCCGAACTGGCAATCACAATCTGCCTTCAATGTTAACCGCGCACGAATCGGTGTACGTGGCGTAGCGATGCCATTGGATCAAAAGATTAACTATTTTCTGTTACTCGAACTGGGAAATAACGGCATCACAGAACCGCATAACTCAGCTGCCAAAGCCACTGACGCGAGTGTGACCCTCAACCACATCAAGGGCGCGCGCTTCCGCGCTGGGTTGTTCAAGCACCCTGGTGCCGAGGAAGGGTTGCAGGCCATCCATGTGTTTGACTACATCAATTTCACTTGGGTGACTGCGCAAATGCTATTAGAGCGATACCCGAACGCCAATTACACGTCCAACAACCCGGCCCAGGTTATACCACCGGAAACGCAATTCAACGGTTTCGAACGAGGTGTTGGCGCATTCCGGGATGTCGGTGTACAGATGTTCGACTGGTTCAATGTTGGCAATAACTGGGAGCTGTCATACGCGGTGATGGTCGGCAACGGTAACGGTCTGAACTTTAGTGACAATGACGATAATAAAGATACTTACGTCTATGCATCCGCAGAGAAAATCTTCGGTGGTGGGGGAGCACGCCGCCAAGGCCTTAAGGTCTTTGCCTGGTCGCAGTCTGGCAAACGTACAGCCGATCTTTCTGCCGATACCTGCATCAATGGTAATGCCTTTCCCGCCTGTGGTCCCGCCGGTTCCGGACGCATTAGCACCATACACAATCCTGTTGAATACGATCGGGACCGCATGGGTTTCGGCGTCAAGTATTTGCGCAATGGCTGGAGAGCCACGGCCGAATACATGAAAGGCGACGGCATGATCTGGCAGGCTCCACATAATGCCAGCTTCGGCATCGGCCCGGGTCAGGGTAATGTTGCTGCTCCGGGCAATGGCGCACTCGCTGAGGGCGTCGGCTTCTACGTAGAGGGTGGCTACCGCTTCCCGAAATCACGTTGGGAGCTGGACCTGCGTTACGACGAATACAATCGACTCGACGGAAATCAGTTTCAGATCGATTTCAAACGTACCACGCTCGGTGCACAGTACTTCTTCAATCCGCGTGTCCGGCTCGCGATCAACTATGAGATCCGCGAGGGTAATGCTCCGAATTTCGGACCGGGCGCCGGCCCGAATGGCAATGTCGACGGAATCGACAACCGGATCGCCGCGCAGATCACTGCGATCTGGTCCCAATAGTCTGAAACTGGCACAATGTCATGCGGTGCCGTCGTCTGGAATGTTAATTCCGGACGACGGTTGCCGCTCTTCGCTGGCATCCTTCCGATTACGCGCTCACAACGTTTTGGGTTGAATATGACTGTAAGAATGACCTTCACCTGCTTGCCGATGGCGCTCGTGATCTTCGCAGCGAGCGTTACTTTCGCCGCTGATCCTGACGCCAGAAATCCCAGAGAGTTTTTTTTCACACAAACCTTTGGTGACCTACCCGAAGAGATGCAAGTAGCTTCTGATGACGGCAAACTCGGCATGTTGCTGTTTTTTGAAGCTGAGGACTGTGGGTACTGCCGGCGCATGCTCCGTGACGTATTCAGTCAACGCTTTGTTCAGGATTGGTATGGCGAAAGATTTGTCAGCATTGCCGTGGATGTCTTCGGCGATGTGGAGCTAAAGGACTTCGATGGTATTACCCTGCGCTCAAAGGTGTTTGCTGACCAACGCAGAATATTTGCAACACCCGTAGTGTCCTTCATCGACCTTAACGGTATCGAAATTTACCGCCACTTCGGCATGATCAAAACGCCAGAGGAATTCCTGTTGCTGGGTGAATACATAGAAGACAAGCATTACTACGACACTGAGTTCGGAGTATTTTTGCAGTCGAAAGGGACACAAATTAGCAGCGAAGTTCTGACCACACCAGCGAGTTTGGGAGATACAAATTGATGGAATGGGAACCAGTACACCAGATTGCCTTGCTCGCCCTGCTGGTCGGTATGGTCTTCGGCGCAGTAACCAGCAAGACCAATTTCTGCACGATGGGCGCTGTCAGTGACTGGATAAACATCGGCAGCAAGGATCGCCTCAGAGCCTGGTTCCTGGCGATCGGCGTTGCAATTCTCGTTAGCCAGATTATGCATGCTACCGGAGTGATCAATATAGATGATGCCTTTTACCTGACACCGAATTTCGGCTGGCTCGGCTATGTGCTGGGCGGCTTTCTGTTTGGTATTGGTATGACGCTCGCATCGGGATGCGGGCAACGCACGCTTGCCAGAGCTGGCGGTGGAAATCTCAAGTCCGTGGTTGTCTTGACGATTCTCGGATTGACAGCTTATATGACGATGAGAGGACTGCTGGCCCTGCTCCGGGTGAATGTGGTCGAAGTAACCAACATCAATCTTGCCCAATCTGGCATTGTCGACCAGGGCATGGGCACGCTGCTCGCTGCTGCCACCGGCCTCGAGAATGTCGCGCGCGTGGATTCAGTCCTCGCCATCTTGCTCGGCGGGGGGCTGGTTATCTTTTCGTTTGCCAGCAAAACCTTCAGGGGAAGTTTCGACAACATCCTGGCCGGCATTACCATCGGGCTGCTGGTTCCGGCCGGCTGGTATATCACGGGCGTCGTTGGTTTCGACGATTTTGAACCGATGCGATTTGAGTCATTGACGTTTATCGGACCAACTGGAGAAAGTCTCATGTACCTGATGACATTCACCGGATCGATAATTAACTTCGGTATAGCTGCCGTCTTCGGCGTAATCCTGGGATCATTTCTCTATGCAATTCTAAGCGGCAGGTTTTACGTAGAGACCTTCAGTGACCATGGTGACATGGTGCGACATATCGTCGGTGCCGCAATGATGGG
>JAJFKQ010000063.1 GCA_021773155.1 Woeseiaceae bacterium
GATGCCCTGCAGGTATCGATTCAGTGTCTGAACAAATAGGGTGTGTTTGTCGCCAAAGGCCTGATACAAGCTGCCTTTGTGCAGCCCGGTTACCGAAACGAGGTCCGCCAGGGACGTCGCCTCATAGCCGTTGGCCCAGAATGCCTTCATTGCGGCATCCAGCACCTGTTCTTCATCAAATTCTCTGGGTCGTCCTACCATGGAGCGCATCCTAGACGTTTATGACCGGCCAGTCAAGAATAAATTCCGCGACTTGATCTGATACCAAGAATCCACGTGTTGGCGAATTGAATCCGGCGTACCATGTACAACGTATGGATTACGACTGGCTCATCATTGGTTCTGGATTCGGCGGCAGCGTGTCGGCGCTGCGCTTGACTGAAAAAGGTTACAAAGTTGGCGTCATCGAGGCTGGCCGACGCTTTGAAGATAACGACTTTGCCGAGTCCAGCTGGCAGCTGAGTCGATACCTCTGGGCGCCGATGCTGGGTTTGCGTGGCATCATGAACCTCACACCCTTTAAGGACGTTTTCATTGCGAGCGGCGCGGGCGTTGGCGGCGGCAGTATCGTCTACGCCAATACGCTGTATCGCGCCAAGCAAGCGTTCTTTAAGAATCCTCAATGGGTTGAGCTTGCCAATTGGGAGCAGGAACTCGAACTGCCGTACGCAATGGCTGAACGAATGCTCGGCGTCAACACGGTGCCGTTCGAAAGCCCCGGCGACGAACTGCTGCAGGATTACGCCGCCAGCATCGGCACTGAAAGCACATTTTGCCGGACACCGGTTGCTGTGTTTTTCGGCGAGCCGGGAAAGACCGTCGCGGATCCGTTTTTCGACGGAGAGGGCCCGGAACGCACTGGTTGCACACGCTGCGGGGCTTGCATGATCGGTTGCCGCGTCGGCGCGAAGAACACATTACTCAAGAATTACCTCTGGTTTGCGGAACAACGCGGGACCGAAGTCTTGCCGAATCGAAAGGTTGTCGATATTCGACCGCTGGGTGCCAGTGATGGTCGCGACGGATACGAGATCCGGACAAGATCACCTGGCCTATTTGGTGGCAAGGAACAAATATTGAAAGCGAAGGGTGTCATTGTTGCAGCGGGCGCACTGGGTACGAACCAGCTACTGGCGGACTGCAGGCATGCTGGTTCATTGCCCGATCTTAGCGACACGCTCGGGCAGCTCGTTCGTACCAACAGCGAATCGATTCTGGCTGTTTCGCTGCCCGACGACTCGCGCAAGCTTTGGCAATCCGTTGCGATAAGTTCGAGCATCCACACTGATGCAGATACCCATATCGAAGTCGTCACCTACGGTAAGAAGGGCGACTTTCTTAGCTTCCTCGTAACGTTGCTCACGGGTGAGGGGACTCGCTGGACACGCGTTTTGTCATGGTTGCGCAGTGCTGTGCGCCATCCGATCCAGTTTCTGAAAACCTTGTGGCCATTCGGTTGGTCCAGAAAAACGATTGTGTTGCTGGTGATGCAAAGCCTCGACAACGCAATCTCGTTCCGTGCCAGGAAGCGCTGGTTTGGGAAAGGCGTAAGGCTAAGCACCGAACAAGACGCAACGAAGCCAAACCCCACCTACATTGAAGCCGGTAATAAGGCAGCCGAGTGGATCGCGGAGCACACGGGCGGCATAGCTCAAAGCAGCGTACTTGAGGCCGTTGCGAACATTCCAACCACGGCACACATACTTGGCGGTGCCACGATCGGCAGCGATGCCGAACACGGTGTCGTCGATCAAGAGCAACGCGTGTTCGGTTATCACAACCTGATGATCTGCGATGGCTCCACAGTACCGGCCAATCCCGGGGTAAACCCGTCATTGACGATCACGGCAATGACCGAACGAGCTATGGCCAAGATTCCAGCGAAAAGTGCCGCACTCCAATAACTCATCCTCATTGAGTTTAGCTATCAGGCTGTCTCGATCGCGAGGTCGGTCCCTCGATAAGCGGGGCGTTACTTTCCGCCTTTGTTGTCGAGAGCACTATCCAATAGCGCCTCCGCAATTTTCGCCGGGGACGCGCTGTCGCTGTTGCTCATGACAACAACACTGATGCCCGATCGAAGATCCAGCAGCAGATGCGACTGGTGGGCGGCAAACCAGCCACCATGTCGTGCAACTGCGCGTCCTTTGTACTTGCCGAGCCTGATGCCGAAGCCCCGCCCTCCGTCCTGCAATGTCAACATTTCTCTACGCATGTCATCGGACAGCACCTCGTCACCACCATAGCCAAGTAAGAACCGGGCCAGTCGACTCAAGTCACGCGCGCTGCTGAAGATTCCGAAAGCCGGAGCCATTGCGTTGGCATCGTGATATTCACGAACGCGGCGTTCTCTGACCTTGTGTCCGAGACCCGCAAAGGGCCTTTCTTCACTGGGAATGACGACATTAACCGGCGAATATCCGGCCGACAAATCCGGGCCAGGAGCCAGCGAGCCCGATGCGTCCATACCGAGCGGGCCAAGCACTCGACTCGACAAAGTATCGTTGTAACTCTGGCCACTTGCTTGCTCAATGACCGGGCCAAGTGCGGCGTAGCCGATATTTGAATAACTGATGGACGCGCCGGGGAGCGAGCGAAGGCCGGTGTCGTGCAGGTAACGCGCAAGTGCCGTCTTGTCAGGGAATTCGGCGTTAAACCAGTAATTGAAATTACCTTCTCTACCGAGACCGGAAGAATGCGTCAGCAGATGCCGCACTCTTATGTTGTCATGTGCCGACGTAACTGCAATGCCGTCAACAACATCATCAAGTGAAAGTTTTTCTTGCTCTGCCAACTGCAGTGTCAGTATTACAGTGAAAAGCTTACTCAACGACCCTGCATACAAAACCGTATCCGGCGTCATCGCGCGTCCGGATTCCAGATCAGCCACACCACTTGCACCGGCAAAGAGGATTTCATCACGCTGCGCCACGACGACGCTCACGCCAGGGATTTCCTGATTGATCCGAACATGGTCGAGAACC
The DNA here is from genome assembly GCA_021773155.1 of Woeseiaceae bacterium. Taxonomy (GTDB): domain Bacteria; phylum Pseudomonadota; class Gammaproteobacteria; order Steroidobacterales; family Woeseiaceae; genus UBA1847. Next base: position 2,985 of record JAJFKQ010000063.1, read on the forward strand.
TGCTGCAAGTCCGGTGCGTTGGTGGCAGCGATTGCCGCCATTATCAAAGGGATGTTCATAACGCCATTATGTCGCAAACCCGTGGTATTCCGCACGCAATCGCGATGTCCTGCTCGCGGCGGGCCGTGAGGCGAAAGAACGTATCATTGAACGCGAGGTCGATCGCATTAATGAAACGGTTCGAAAGGATCTCGCCAACTACTCGGCACTGCATTCTGAGTGATATAGAGTTTCTATCCCGGACCAACACCTGTTCAATGCTCAACGGTTAGGTGAAATACGTGACTGACTGAGGAGTTGTTGCTGATACGCCAATGAATTCGACTGTGGGTCGTGGAGAAGTCATTGGCGTATCGGCAGCAACCTTGTGCCGAGCATTTGTCTTTCTTTTCTCACGGTGGTTGTCAGATCAAGTTTCGACTATTACAGTTATCGATGCCCTCTGTAGCTAATCGGCGGCATGATCACGTCGTACTCTGGCTGCAGGAACATGACAAGATCGATCAACTCCTGGACGGTCATATGCCGGTTGTAAATGTACATATTGGATTCGCCATCCACTGAAACGACCTCTTCCGCATAGCCATCAGCCAGTTCATGCGATGGATAGATGATCGCTGTGAGCAACTCGCCGTAGGTCTTGACCTTTGTGACCTTGCCACCCAGCTCGACGTACGGTGGTTCCTTTCCGGGAATCACTGGCAGTTGCATGCCTTC
>JAJFKQ010000064.1 GCA_021773155.1 Woeseiaceae bacterium
CGCGATCCTACAGCCGGACCGTGGCGAGTATAGCGGCAATCTCGGCGGTAGACGCCTTGCTGACGTCATATTCAGCAGCGTAGTTTTCCCAATTGCCGATGGCGGTCTCGGCCCGCTCGATAATCCGTGCGGCATCCTGATCGTTGATGTCCGCTTTGCCGCCCAATGCAATCAGGTGTGCTCGCGTAATGTCCTTGCCGTGCCCCAGCACAGAACTTGAGTGTTCTCCACCGGGTCCCGATGAGCAGGTCAGGTCATACGCCGGCGCCATGCGCCAGGTACCGTCGCGCTGCATGATAAAGCTGAATTGCCGCGCGTGGTCGTCGCGATTGTGCGCAAGCACATTGAAAACAGCGAGTGTAAACATGGCCTCGCACTCCCGCTGATCACGAGTCAGAAAACGGGTCAGCTTGATCAGGTCTTCATAATCCAGTGCCGGGATACGGATATCGGCGTACAACAAACCGCTCGCCGAGTGAACATGAACCCGGCGATTGCCTTCCCGGTCGAATCGACGCGCGGCAAAATGGCAGTGCCCGCCTACTCCCTGCAGCAAGCGCGTCTCCGGCATGAGCACACCAGCGTCCTTCGCCATCGCCGCATAGGCCATTTCAATAACGCCGATGTCTTCAGGATCGTTGTGGCCGGCAAATTTGACCAGGTAATGGCTGTAACCGTCCGGCACGTCGTCGGTGCCGTGCACGGCATGGCCCTCGTCATTAACGGCAACCAACGCCTTCGGGCGCGCACCACCGGGCGAGCCGCCCGCCTGTCCCAGCCTGGAAATCACATCGCCAACGTCACCTTCAAATACCGATCTCGCGTCGGCGGCCAGCTCATCCAGGTCAAGCGTGTCGCCGCCAGGCTCCCAAACGTCGCTGGCCGGCGCGTAGATCAGCGCACCAATAGCGCTGCTGCCCACACAGGCGAGCCGATCAAGCGGTGTCAGAGCGGCGGGCTCGATGCCGAGCTGGCGTGCACGACGATCGACCAGCAGGCGACCCCAGCCGTCCGGCAAACTGTCGTTGAAAATGCCGTGCAAACCTTCGAACAGGCCGGCATCAAAGGGGCGTTGCAGTCCACCACCGGTTTTGTGATGCACGGGCGAGAGCTCAAGTCCCGCCGCTGGAAAAGACTCGTCGTATTGCAGGTAGGTGATCCGGTCACGGTAGGCGAGTCTGCCGACTGGCTGAACATCGTCCGTGTCCCAATGCAACGCAACGTCAAGCGGCGTGCCGGCGTCCATTTTCATTTGATACGCCCCCGCTGCCGCTTCTGGTCGCTTTGCAGGACCTCATCAAGCGTCGCAAACTCCTCCTCACGCATCAGGTTTTCGAGCGCGCCTTCATCCTGCAGCGCGATGGCAAGCCGCACGAATGACTTAAGGGAAATCTGGCCGGAGCGTTCAAACTTCTTCAATGTACCCAATGCGACGCCGCTGCGGCGCGCGAGGCCTTGCTGAGTGAGCATACGCGCCAGGCGGCGGCTCTTGAGGCGAGTGGCGATCGCCAGTGTGGTTTCTTCGGGAGAAAGCATGGTATGGATACTATTGTATCTGTTATATCTCCAATTGGAAGATAACAGATATTAGAGTATCTACTCAAGAACAGCAAGAACCTCAGCCGTTGTCGCCGGCGGGAGCGGCTCTCGACTTGTAGGAGCGGGTTTATGCCCAGCGGGTGCCCTGCGCGCAACATCCCCCGAGGGTCGGCCGCAGGGCGGCCTCCTACAGGTCAACCTCGAACGGATTCACTACCCGAACTGACCCGTACTTCTGCCCGTGGCTGAAGCCCTCGGACAAGATCACATCAGCCTCACATTTCTGTGCGGCGACGACAATAAGAGCGTCCCAAAACGAGATTTTATGCCGCCGCTCCGCATCCATCGCCTCCAGTATCGACGTACCGTCATTCACGACCGGATCCCATGCCATATAGTCCGCGACCAGTGATCGGGCCGAGGTGATCGAAATCGGTCTTTGGGATTTTCGCCGAACGTTGACGTAAAACTCCTGCAAGACCTGCGTGCTCAAGACACCCGTGCCCTCTTCCCAAAGCCGGCCGATCGCACGTCGCGCCTCCACATGTTTGTCACCTGCCCCGCGATCGTAGGCATAGACAAGAATGTTGGTGTCAACGAAGGTTTTCACGGTCGTGCAGGGACGCGCGGTCGGTCGGCGCCTTCCATCCAAGATCGTACCCGCGCTTCAGTTTACGCTGCGCGCGTCGCTTGGCGGCGGCGTACGCCTGATCGTCGTTCACCAGGGCCTCGAGTTGATTAGCTACAAGTCTGCTGAGCGAAGTACCTTTACGGGCAGCCAGTACCTTTGCCTCTCTCGCGAGCGCTGCATCAACCTTGACGGTAATGTTCGTTGCTTTCTCCATAGGGGCGAGTTTAGCACAGTTACTGTGCTGCACAGAAACCGTGCTGCCCTTGTAGGAGCGGCTCCTACCGATCGAGTATGGCCAGAATTTCTTTTGTTTTCTCCGCCAATAACTCGGCATTGCCACGAGTTTCGATATTCAACCGCACCACCGGCTCCGTATTCGACATCCGAATATTGAACCGCCACTCAGCGAACTCGAAACTGTAGCCATCGGCATCATCCACATCCAACGCATCCTCGGCATACGTCTCGTACAACGTCTGTAGCGTGGCCCCGGCGTCCTCGACCTGCCGATTGATCTCCCCACTGGCCGGGTACATCACCATGCGTTCGCCGACGAGTTCGGACAAGGACTTGCCGGAAGTCGATATGAGTTCCGCAACCAATAACCATGGAATCATGCCGCTGTCGGCATACGAGAAATCACGAAAATAATGGTGCGCACTCATCTCGCCGCCATAGATGCCATCAACCTCCCGCATCTTCTCTTTGATAAAGGAGTGACCGGACTTGCTTTGCACCGCTTCGCCACCCGCCGCCTCGACGATATCGAGCGTATTCCACGTCATACGTGGATCATGGATGATCTTGCCGCCGGGATTCTTCTTGAGAATACTCTCGGCCAGAAGACCGACAATGTAATAGCCCTCGATGAACGTGCCGTTCTCGTCAAACAAAAAACAACGATCGAAATCCCCATCCCAGGCAATACCCATGTTGGCATCATGCTCAACGACAGCCCGAGCAGTTGCCGCCTGATTTTCTTCCAGCATCGGGTTGGGAATCCCGTTGGGAAACGTACCATCGGGCTCGTTGTGGATTTTGACCAGTCCAAAAGGTAAATAACTTTCAAGCCCGTCGATCGCAATTCCCGCGCAACCGTTGCCGGCGTTAACCACCAGCTTCAGCGGACTGAGATTTTCAACCTCGACGTAACCAAGCATGTGCTCGATGTAGTCATCGAAGATATCGACTTCGGTCCGTTTGCCGCCACCCGCTGTTGCTCGTTCATCTGATTCCGCCAGCTTGCGAATATCCGCAAGGCCCGTATCAGCGCTGATGGGACGGGCATCTTCCCGAACCAGCTTCAAGCCGTTGTAATCGGCGGGATTGTGGCTTGCCGTCACCATGATGCCGCCATCGGCATTAAGATGACTGGTCGCGAAGTAAACCATCTCGGTACCGCACAGGCCGATATCCAGAACCTCGATTCCGGCGTCGGTCAACCCCTGAATAACAGCATCTGCAAACTCCGCACTCGTAAGCCGCATATCACGACCAACGACGACCGTCTTTGCGCCAAGAAAAGCGGCGGTCGCGTTGCCGATGCGGTAGCAAATATCCGCGTTGAGTTGATTGGGTATTTGCCCACGGATGTCGTAGGCTTTGAAGCAGTCGATTTTCATAGTTTGTTTTCCTGTCGCGCAGAGCGCGCTCGTACGAGGCCGTCTTACGGCCGAAGAGGGTCGCGCGCAGGGCGCGCTCCTACAATACCGATTTCCGCCACCAGCTCCACAATATTTGTCACTCTAACGTCATTTGCCATCGTGAATCCCTCACTGCCCGGATACACAACGTATTTCGCTTCGGGTTTTACGTCGGCGCAAGCAGAGTGAAATCCTCTGCTTAGCTTTGGCGCCAGGCTGCGCTTGATTTCGATTGCCCACGGCTGCCGCCCTGGTAACGTGAGAATCAGATCAATCTCAGCACCACCCGAGGCGCGATAATAACTGGCCTGCGTATCCGCGGGTGCACAATTGATGATGTTCTCAACCACGAACCCTTCCCAGGTTGGCCCGACGGCTGGATGGCCCAGTACATCTTCTTTGCTGCCCAGTCCGAGTAAAGCATGTGCGATTCCACTGTCTCTTACGAAAATTTTCGGTGACTTGGTCAGGCGCTTGCCCGTATTGCGATGCCACGGCATTAGACGGCGCACGAGCATCAGATCCACCATCAGGTCCAGGTATTTTGCAATCGTCTTGCCGTCGAGACCCAGCCCGCGTGCGAGCGACGCTGCATTCAGAAGTCCGCCCTGCGTATGAGCAAGCATCACCCAAAAACGCCGCAATGTTTCCGCCGGGATGCGTGATCCGAGTTGTGGCACGTCACGCTCCAGATAGGTGCGAATAAAATTCTGCCGCCAGACCAGGCTCTTCCCGTCGTCCTTTTGCAGTAAGCTCTCGGGGAATCCACCACGAATCCAGAGCTGGTCATGAACATTGGGACCAACTTCGGTGACGTCGATCGGTGATAGCTCCAGGTAGGCGATGCGGCCAGTCAGAGTTTCTCCCGATTGCTTTAACAACTCTATCGACGCTGAGCCCAGCAACAGAAATCTGCCGGATTTGATTCCCTTGCGTCGCCCTCTGTCGATAAGCCCGCGCAGACATTGAAATAACTCCGGTACTCGCTGAATCTCATCAAGTATCACGAGCTTGTTCTCATGATCGGCAAGATAGAGCTCGGGTTCGTCAAGTTTCGCCCTGTCCGCCGGTGATTCGAGGTCCAGATAAATGGAATCGATTTTGCCGGCAACCTCAAGGGCCAGGGTCGTCTTGCCTACCTGCCGCGGCCCCAGCAAGGCGACGGCTGGATAATCGCCAAGGAGCGAATTCAGGTGTGGTTTGAGGCGGCGACTTATCATCCTTGTAATTATGGACCTAATATACCGAATTGCAAGGATGTTTAATGTTGAATTTCCAGTAATACCGGGCTGATTCGATACTTGTTCCCATTATGGGAACATGCTAATTTCCGCGCGGTTCGTGAAATTCAACTACCCGTATCGCGTAGCCTATATCCGGTTTATCGGCACGCACGCAGAGTACGACAAAATTAATATTGAGGAAGTATGATGGATATTCGTCCAATAAAAACAAACGATGATCATGAAAAGGCGTTACTACGCATCGATGCGTTGATGAACGCCGAACCAGATACCGCTGAAGGGGCCGAACTTGATGTGCTCGTGACGTTGGTGGAAGCTTTTGAGAATGAGTTAGCCACGACCGGCCCGTAGTCAATTCAGTCACCGAACAAAGCGCGCACGTCTTTCATAAGAATCATCAAGGTGCGATCGTCATTGGGGGAGGACACAAAATCAAAGTGCTCATAAAAACTGACGGCCTCCTCATCAATTGCGTGCACGACAATCGCGCGTCCAGCGATCGCGGTAGCGGCACCGACAGCACGCTGAAAAGCGTCCTTCAATAAGGCGACGCCCAAGCCCTTTCCGTTTTCTGTGCTATCAACCGCCAAACGGGCAATCAGTATGATCGGTACGTCCTGATGGCCCGCAATGCCTCTGAGCAATCTTGGGACAGCCGAGTCGCGGGCGATACTGCCGGGGCACAACGAGTAGTAACCGACGACGCGATTGTCAGTGTGGATGACATAGGTCTGCGTCATACCAGCACCCTGATTCATGCGCGCATACTGGCGCAGCCACTGAGTCAGAGACGGCTTACCGCAATCGAATCGACCCAATATATGCTGACCCGTTAGCAATTCCGGGCCGCTGATCAATCGATTTCACGCTCCAGGACGCTGGGCTCGGTGAGTAATCGACGCATGCGGGGAAGATCGCGAGGCGGTTCTTCCAACGCCTGGAGAAACGCATTGTGAGATTCAACGTCGAAATCCAGGCGTGTCCTTTCCATGATTCGCTGGTCCGCGATGGTCAACGCGCTGGTCAGGATGTAATCCGTCAAACTACGTTCATTGCCTATTTCAAAGGCCGCACGAATCCTGGCCAGCTGTTCAGGCGTGGCACGTAAATTTATTCTTTCTGTGGCTCGTGTTGCCATGTGTGCTCTCCGTTTGTACGGCTATTGTACGTACAAATTAGGGCTGTGTGCAAGCGTCGTGGCTTATCGCGGCCAGGGCACCCTCTGGGCATAAAGCCGCTCCTACGTGTTGGTGCCTTCTCGGCCGTAGTTATCTTCAAGACGAACGATGTCATCCTCACCCAGATAATCACCGCACTGCACTTCGATGATATGCACGTCTTCGTCGTACGGGTTCGCAATCCGGTGCACGTCGCCAATGGAAATATACGTGGACTCATTCACGTCAAGGTCGAACTCTTCGTCATTTTTGGTAATGCGAGCCTTGCCGCTGACGACAACCCAGTGTTCGGATCGATGCGCGTGCTTTTGCAGCGACAAAATTGCGCCCGGTTTTACGATCAGTCGTTTAACCTGAAAATTCTCGCCATTCTCCAGGCTGTCGTAGCTGCCCCAGGGCCTGAAAACCTGACGGTGTAATTCGGTCTCACCCCGACCACTCTCCCTCAGTCGATCGACCAGAATTTTGACATCCTGCGACCGGGCTTTGTCGGCGACGAGTATCGAGTCCTTGGTTTCGACGACGATCACGTCCTTGAGCCCAACCGCGGTGACCAGGCGACTTTCCGCCTGAATGTAGGTGCCCTCACAGTCGTGAATCAGCACGTCGCCCGCCAATGCATTGCCCGCCGCATCCACTTCGCTGACATCCTGCAGCGCGGACCAGGACCCGACATCGGACCAACCGGCATCGAGCGGCGCCATCGATGAATTAAGAGACTTTTCCATCACCGCATAATCAATGGAGTCGCTGCGACATCGCTTGAATGCTTCGGCGTCAGGACGAACGAAATCTCCGTCAAGCGATTTGCTTTCCATGCTTTCTTTACAAGCGGCCAGGATGTCCGGCGCCTGCTGTCCAAGTTCCCTGAGATAGGTTGACGCGCGAAACAGGAACATCCCGCTGTTCCAAAAGTAGCCACCCTCATCAAGATACATCTGCGCCATGTCCGCGTTCGGTTTCTCGACAAACTCTTCAACCGGCACCGGATCGTTCCCGTGCGTGTTCGCTCGCACGTAGCCATAACCGGTTTCCGGTTTCGTGGGAACGATTCCAAAAGTAACCAGGCGCCCGGCTTCAGCCGCGCTGACGCCGTTTCGCACGGCCATCTGAAATGCGTCAAGGTCCTTGATGACATGGTCCGCCGCCATTACCAGAAGAAGAACATCGTCCTCATCCAACGCCTGCAGCGCTGCGAGCGCAACGGCAGGCGCCGTATTTCGCCCTTCCGGCTCCAGAATGATTTGTGATCGCATCTGGATGGCGTTGATTTGTTCCGCAACGGAAAAACGATGGCTTTCGTTACTGACGATCATGCAGAAATCCGACGCGCCTTCCAGCCCGCGAATACGCAGCGCCGTGGCCTGCAACATCGTCTGCTCGCCGACCAGCGGCAGCAGTTGCTTCGGGTACATCGAGCGGGATGCGGGCCATAACCTCGTACCCGAGCCACCCGAGAGAATGACGGGGAGAATTTTTGTCACGAACGCCCTCTTCCTATCGCGTAATACTGCATTCCGAGCCCTTCGACGGTATCCGGCTCATAGAGATTGCGTCCATCGAAGATCACCGCATCCGCCAGCTTGTCTTTCAGCACCGTGAAATCAGGGCTTCTGAATTCCTGCCACTCGGTGATAATCACCAGCGCGTCCGCGCCGTCCAACGCACCGTAGGCGGATTCGCAAAGTTCCAGTCCCTGTCGGTCGGGATACAGTCGAGCCGCCTCTTCCAGCGCTTCCGAATCATACGCCCGGACACTCGCACCGGCATTCCAAAGTGATTCCATGATCACGCGACTGGGCGCCGCCCGCATATCATCCGTACCGGGTTTGAACGAAAGACCCCACAGGGCGACTGTTTTGCCCTTCAAATCACCGTTGTAGTGCGACTGGATCTTCTCGAAAATACGCCGCTTCTGGCGCAGATTCACCTCTTCAACGGCGTTCAACAACGCAGCGTCATAACCCGAGTCGGACGCGGACTTCGCCAACGCCTGAACGTCCTTCGGAAAACACGAGCCACCGTATCCAGCACCCGGATAAATAAAGTGATAACCAATACGTGGGTCTGAGCCGATGCCGAGTCGTACGTTTTCTATGTCGGCGCCAAAGCGCTCGGCAAGATTCGCCAACTCATTCATGAAACTGATCTTTGTGGCGAGCATCGCGTTCGCCGCGTATTTCGTCAGTTCGGCGGAGCGGATATCCATACTGATCAGGCGATCATGGTTACGATTAAACGGTTCGTAGAGGGACTTGAGCAATTCTGTTGTTCTCGGGTTGTCGGTGCCGACAATGATGCGATCCGGTTTCATGAAGTCGCCTATCGCTGCGCCTTCCTTCAAGAACTCGGGGTTCGAAACCACATCGAACTCAACTGATTTGCCACGCTCATCCAGTGCTTTCTGAATTTCTACTTTGACCTTATCCGCCGTACCCACCGGAACCGTCGACTTATCGACAACTATCCGATATTCGTCCATATTTTCGCCGATCGCTGTGGCAACCGCGAGGACATGTTGCAGGTCCGCAGAGCCATCTTCATCGGGAGGCGTACCAACGGAAATGAACTGAAAAAGCCCGTGGTCAACGGCCTTCTTGACGTCCGTTGTGAACTCAAGACGGCCCGACTCCATATTGCGCGCGATGTAGGCATCAAGTCCCGGCTCGTAAATCGGGACTTCGCCGTTGTTCAGGCGAGCAATCTTGTCCTCGTCGATATCGTAGCAAACAACATGGTTACCCATTTCCGCCATGCAGGCGCCCGTAACAAGGCCGACGTAGCCGGAACCGAAAATTGTTAGTTTCATTACCTGGAAGGCTCGCTGAAGTGGACTGAGTCAGAGATTATACAGATAGGGAGTATTGGTGCCGGTGTTCACTTGTTTACTTGGTATTGGTGCCGGTGTTCACTTGTTTACTTATTCGGACGCGGTGCCATTACGTGAATAAGTGAACACCGGCACCAAGCTATTTTTATTCATGATGATCTATTCATAATGTGTCCACAACCGCAGAACCTTCACGGTATGTACGTCATCGAGCACTTGATACACCAGCCTGTGCTGGATGTTGATTCTTCTTGAGCAGGCACCCGCAAGATCGCCCACCAATTTTTCGAACGGCGGTGGGCTTTGGTACGGATCTTTCTCAAGGATTGCAAGCAACGCTTGCGTCTTTCGCTTGAGACCGCTCCGGGCGATTTTCCCGGCGTCTTTCTGGGCGTGCCGGGTATAGACGACGCGCCATTTCACCATTCGAGTTTCGCGTTGCACTCCTCAACAGGCAGTGCCATCCCCTCTCGTATCGACTCGCGCATTCCGGGCACGGCCAACAGGTGGATCGTCTCCTGGATGGCCGACCAATCATCCGCCGACAACAGAATGGCGCTGTTACGTTTGCCGGTAATGCGGACGGGCGTATGCGTCTCGGCCGCCTCATCGATGAGGCGATACAGATTGGCGCGGGCTTCGCTTGCGCTGAGTGTGCTCATAAGGCGAGCGTACGTCATTACGTACGTCACGTCAATAACTGCGAGCAACGATCAAACGCGGGCCTCTTTTCCTGGCGCGATGTGCCTGGCGCCGTTTAGAGGGCTGCTCGCCTAGAGAGCACTCTGCAAATTCAGGTGCTGCCGAAAAGGCTGGAAATCTTTATCGGAATACAAGAGAGCAAGACTATTCTCAATGCAGTATGTGGCAATGATGGTATCGATCGTCTTACGCACGGTGATGCCTTTTTTCCTCAGCATCCGAAAATTCGCGGCACTTCTTAATGCGATGGACGTGTTGAGCATATTCACGACAGTCAGTGACATCAGCAACTCCCGAGCTGTCGCAAAGTCGCTGTCAGTTCTGAAGCCTTGCAGTACTTCAACCAACATCAGGTCACCGGCGGCGATCGGTGTATCGCCCAGCAGGGAGTCCAGTTTTTCTGCGGCAGGTGTTTTTTTGCCGCTGAAGTAGTCGATCCAAACGCTCGAATCGACAACAATCATTTATCGGTTCTCATATCGTCAAGGTCACCGATCCACTCCAGCTTGCCGCGGTAATTCCGGATGTTTTCCTGTTTCTGTAGCTTGAGCAGAGTTTTGAGGCCCATCTCGACTGCCTCACGCTTTGTTCGGACGCCGGTCAGTTTCATCACGCTGCTCATTAACTCATCGTCAATGACTATGTTGGTTCGCATGGAATTATCCGATGTGTATAAATTTATCGTATTATACACATCGGGATATCGGCTTCAAGACTCAAATTTCGGTGCTTTTAACGGGTTCGGCATGGTTAGAAATTCTTGAGGATAGGAGCCGTGAAATATTTGATTGCGGGAGATTGCAATTTGAGTGTCGGAAACGTAGCTTCGAGTTTCCGTCTACTGTTCAGTCTTGAGATCCTTTGACATGTCATCGAACGTCAGCTTGACCGGTGGCCGATCCGGGAACTCTGCGACAATGGATACTTCGCCACCAATCGCCTTGATGTATCGATCCAGGGTCGACACCATCATATTGCAGCGACTTTCCATGCGGGACACCGTGTCCTGACCAGTACCCAGCGCTTCCGCGACCTCAACCTGCGTTCGCTTGAGACCCTTCCTTAGGGCACGAAGCGATAGCTCCTCAAGGATCAACTCGTCAGCACGAGCCTCCACCTCGGCCTTGTGCTTCGGCGGAAGCTGTTCAATTTTCCGTTGTAGTGTGGTGCCCATAACAATACCTCTTCATTTTTTCATGCGCTCCAGATGCATTTTGAAGCGCCTGTCGGCGACTTGGATCAGATCCTTGTAAAACCGTTTCTGATCCTTGCCCTCCTTGTCCCCGCCACACAGCAAGATCGCTTTGCGGTTGGGATCGAATGCAAACACGACTCGCCACACGCCATCGTCCGCATTGAATCGAAGCTCCTTCATATTTGCGTACTCTGAACCGTTCAGAGTGTCGACATTGAGTCTCCCCAGCATCGGGCCGAACTGTGCAAGGACTTTCGCCCGAGCCAGCAGCTCTGTCTTGACCGGATCTGCGAACCCGTCGAACTCAGATTCAAACTCGTCTTCGAATTCCACATCCCACGTCATCACAGGAATATGGCATAAATAACATATGTATTCAAGTACATATTCTTGATTATCCCAGATTCATGAGGTGTAGGTACGAAGGGCGCTGACCATTGCTTGTTATTGGCGTGTCTACAGACGCTCAACCACTGTAGTAATGCCCTGTCCCAATCCGATACACATCGTGGCTACGCCTAACGTGCCTTCGTTCTGTCGCATGACGTTCAGCAAGGTACCAGTAATACGGGCGCCGGAGCAGCCGAACGGATGCCCAAGCGCAATGGCACCGCCATTAAGGTTGACCTTCTCGTCCATAACTTCCAGCAGATCC
>JAJFKQ010000065.1 GCA_021773155.1 Woeseiaceae bacterium
ACTTCGTCAGCTACATACAGGGTCCCGAATTCTTCACACAGTGATTGCACTCCGGGCAGATAATCATCGTTCGGCAGCGGAAAACCTGAAGTCGCCGGGATCGTCTCCATCAACACTGCCGCGACATCGCGCCCGCTCAACGCACGCCGCATGGCGTCAAGATCGTTGAACGGCACCTTGATGAACTCTCCGGGTTTGTCGCTCAAAAAGAAGCGCGCGGTTTCATCATCGCCGGCGGCACCGGAAAGCCCGGTGCGACCATGGAATCCGGAATCCAATGCGACAATTCGCCTTCGACCGGTAGACCAGCGCGCGGACTTGATGGCAACGTCGATGGCTTCACTGCCGCTGCTGGTCAGTACAACGTATCGCATCTCGCCGGGTGCGGAGTTGACAAGCGCTTCGGCCAGATCGGCTTTTGGCGCGGACGCAAAATGATGATTGCCGATATCCCAGTCCGCCAGTCCGTCGGCCAAAATTCGACACAGTTCCGGGTTGCGATGGCCGAGACTGAAGGTGCCGCCGTTGAGGTGCAGGTCGAGTAGTTCACGTCCGTCCGTATCCCAGAAACGGTAACCGTCGCGGCGACCGGGGACGAAATCGATGCCGCCATCCAGCATGCGTTCGATTCGGCCCGGGTACAGGTGCCGGTGTGTGCGAGTGAGAATCTCCTTTTTAACGGCAGAGGTATTATCAGGAAACGTCAGTGGCATGGCCGAGTCTACGCAGCAGAGATATGATGTCGTATTGTACCCGCAAAAAAATGGTCGAAATCCATGTGTGACACCTTCGTCGTGGTCAAGCCCGATCATGTCTTGTTCGGCAAGAACAGCGACCGTGATCCGAACGAAGCGCAGGCCTTGAGCTGGGTGCAGGAACAAACTCACGCACCCGGCACAAACCTGCAGTGCACAGGGTCTGTTATCCCCCAGGTCGAACACACTTACGCCACCTTGTTATGCCGCCCGTTCTGGATGTGGGGTGCGGAAACCGGCGTCAACGAACACGGCGTTGTCATCGGCAATGAGGCGATCTTTGCGCACGCACCTTTTGAAGAGGACGGCTTGTTAGGCATGGACCTGGTACGACTCGGGCTTGAACGGGGTAACACGGCAGACGCGGCCAGGAACATCATCTGCGAACTGGTCGAACGCCACGGCCAGGGCGGTCGTTGCAGTTATGAAAAGGCCGGGTTCAGTTACCACAACAGCTTCCTGATTGCGGATGCGAGCGGTGCCTGGGTAGTAGAAGCGGCGGGCCGGCGCGTGGCGACCAAGCACATAACCGACGGCGTCTATGCAATTTCTAATAGCATCAGTCTGCCGGAGCTGGCACCGCGCTCCGACAGAATACGTACCTGGGTCGCTTCTGCCGGCAAAAGGCGCGCCCGGGTTCAGTGTCTCGCCGCAGAGGCTAACGATGTGCAAAACGCCATGGATGTATTGCGAGATCATGGCAGTGACGACGGTCTGCCTCACTATTCTCGCCACAATGGTGCGATGTCGGCGCCGTGCATGCATGCGGGTGGCTGGCTCGCTGCAAGCCAGACTGTAAGCAGTCTCGTGAGTGAGCTGACGCCCACCGGCCAGCAACACTGGGCGACAGGTACAGCTGCTCCCTGCCTCAGTGTGTTTCGCCCCGTTTCCGTACAGCAAGCACGCGACGTCGGTACTCCGACAGGCACTCCGGATGAGAGTCTCTGGTGGCGCTTTGAAACTGTTCACCGTGCGTTGTTGTCCGCAGAGTTATCCGTCCGCGAGCAGTATCTCGCGGAGCGTGTGTTGGCTCAGAAACGCGTGCTGGAATATTCGGCCGATGATGCGTGGCTAATCGCTGACGAATGGCTTCTGGGTTGGCAGGAAAAACTGCGGCTAGCGGCAAAATCCGACCCCCGGCCGAATTACCTGCGGCGCTACTGGCGCAGAGTCGAGGCACAGGCTGCCGCGGGCACCCTGCTGCCGTGGCGCAGTCCCTGACGCACATCCGCTTCGCGGCTAATACGTATGCCCCTCGACGGCAATTGCTTGTACCTTTTTAAAGCGTGACGGCGATAAATACGTCGTCTCACTACAGACGATGTCACCTAGGGGGAAGGCGCGAAGGCGCGATGACAATGCTTGCCAGCCTATCGAAACCCGCTTCGAGTCAATCGAGCGCGCGAATAGCCCTGATTTGCGCCGCACTGGCCGCGGCAATATTCATAATCGACATCCAGTCGCTGCCGTTGGGCGTTGCCGCGGGTGTGGCTTATGTCGGCGTGGTTTTTATCGCCCTGTGGCTCCCCAATTGGCGGCATACATTTATCGTTGCCGGTGGTGTGTCTTTTCTTACGGCACTCGGCTTTCTCCTGTCCGAACCCGCTGGCATTCCATGGATGGTTATAACGAACAGACTCCTGGCACTGTACGCAATCTGGTTAACGGCTCTTGCAGGTACATGGTTGAACCACACAAAGCGCAAAAAGTCGGAGGCGGATATTCAAGAAGTAGAAATGGAGGCCGACCGCGCTAGAAATGCCAAGTCACGGTTCCTGAAGACCGCGAGTAACGACATGCGTCATTACCTGCAGACTTTGAACCTGCTGAACGGTGCGCTTCGCAAAACCGTCACTGAGGCGAAAGCGCAGGAAATGTTTGCCAAGCAAGGCGATGCCCTTGCGCAGCTGAGCGACCTTCTGAACTCTCTCCTCGAAATCAGTGAATTTGAGTCGGGAGAGGTTGAGCTGGAACTAGCGGACACTCCGATTCAGGAGATTTTTGAGCAACTGCAGGATGAATTCGCATTTCAGGCACAGGCTAAAAATTTGCAGGTACAGTTCGATTGCCAATCCGAGGTGGCGTTTTCAGACGGCACGTTGCTGACCAGAATTCTCCGGGTCCTGGTATCGAATGCCATTCGATATACCGATAAGGGCCGGGTACGGGTTTTCTGTAGCCCCGAGTCTGGCGGACTGAGAATCACGGTCCAGGATACCGGTATCGGTATGGCCTCTGATGAACTGGCTATGATATTCGACGAGTTCTACCGGATCGATAACAACCCGGCTACACGGAATAACGGTC
>JAJFKQ010000066.1 GCA_021773155.1 Woeseiaceae bacterium
GCTTCAGAATAATAAAACCGACGAACATGTACCCCGGCAATATCGTCAATTCGCTTCTCGATTTTCTCGCAGGCTTCAGCGTCGGGAGTCAGTGTGATATCCGATGATGACACTTTTTCGGCCCAACTAATGATATCCGCAGAACCTTGTATTACTTGTCCGTCCAGTGAGAGAAAGGGCACAGAGCTGCGTGGCGCGCCAAGTTTCTTCGCGATTTCCAGGTGCTCACCAGGAGCAACGTGCCGAAGTTCGTAATCAACTCCGAGAGCGTCCAGCGCCCACCGGGCTTTCTCACAGTAATGTGAGATCGCGAAAACATAGAGAACGGGTTTGACTGATGACATGATCTTGTTACTTATTCTTGTAAACGATGCCACCTTTCATCACGAAATCGACATCTTCCATTTCGCTGATGTCATCGAGCGGATCACCGTGCACCGCGATAATATCAGCATACATACCTGGCTCAATTTCACCAACCCTGTCCTCCCAACCAAGTAATTCGGCCGTGAGTGAGGTCGCCGACATCAAGGCTTGTGCTGGCGTCATTCCGAAGCGCACCGCTCGGGCAAACTGCTTGCCGTTGTCGCCGTGGGGGTAAACGCCAGAGTCGGTCGCATAGACAACCTTGGCTCCCATTTTCACTGCCAACGTAAAGCTCTGTCGTTGAATAGTCCCGACCTCACGTTCCTTATTTATGTTTTCTTCCGGTACACCGTTTGCGGCACCCATTTCGAGCGTGTATTCCGTATTATAGATATCAATCGCAAAAAACGTGCCGCGGTCGATTCCCATCTGCACGGCTTCCCGATCCAGAAAGCTCGCGTGTTCAATAGAATCAACACCGGCAACAATTGCACGCTTGATGCCTTCATTGCCATGTGCGTGTGCGGCCACCTTGCGACCGTGAGTATGTGACTCATCAACAATCGCCTGCATTTCCTCAAGTGTGTACTGCGTCATACCGACTTTGGTGCCTTTCGAAAACACACCGCCCGTTGCACAAAACTTGGTTAGATCGGCGCCGTACTTGACGTTCTTTCGAACCTTGGCACGCGCCTCCCAAGGACCATCTGCAACGCCATCGCTACGTTCTTCAAACGATGCGTTCAAAGAATTGTTATCGCAGTGACCGCCAGTTATCCCCAAAGCCGGTCCGGATACGGCCATGCGTGGGCCTGGAATTTCACCCGCGTTTATCGCATTACGTAGCGCCACATCTGTATAGTCGCTGGCGCCCACATTTCTGATCGTCGTGAAACCAGCGAGCAGGGTTTTCTTCGCGTTCACTACGCCACCGATCGTAGCCCGGTGCGGCGACTGAAAATAGCCGGCGAAAAAATAATTATCCAGATTGCTGACGACGTGTGTGTGCATGTCCATCACGCCGGGAAGCACAAATGACGACGACAGGTCTATCACTTTCGCCCCTTCCGGAATCTGTGTTCCGGATCCACCGACCGCTGTGATTCTGTCGTCTTCGACAACGATCATCGCATCACGAATGACTTTGCCACTCTGCGAGTCGAACAGCGAACCGGCCTTAATGATGGTGATCTCTTCAGCCATAACCGATGTAAAGGGGAGTGCAACAATCAGGCTCGTTAGGACAGATCGCGAAATTCTCTTGAACATGGAAATTACCTCTTCTTTCGTATTTTCTTCTTCGGTTTTCCGGGTTTCTCAGGATTGCCGTCTAACACGATCTTCATCGGTCTGCCACATACCCGGACTTTCTTGAGGTCCATGAGAATGTCTCGCGGCATACCAACCGGCAAGTCGACAAGACTAAAGTTTTTCTCAATCGAAATATGGCCTATATGTTCACCAGCCAGTCCGGCTTCATTCGCGATGGCACCAACAATATTGCCGGGCTTCACACCATGCTCGTGGCCCACGTCGATTCGGTATCGTTCCTTGTCAGAGTCCGGCTCGGTCGATGTCTTGTCACGACGTTTCTTGCCACGTGGTGCTGCCGCGTCGTCTTTCCGACGCGGCGGTTTTTCTTTGTCCGGACTTAGCAGCAACGGTTTATCGCCGATCGACATTTTCGCGAGAGCCGCTGCGATATCCAGCGCCGGCACATCGTGTTCATTGCGATATTGTTCAACGAGGTTTTGCATGAATGCCATCTCGCCGCCTGCCAGGGTATCGCTGATCTTTTGCTTGAAGTCTGCGATACGTTTGTTATTGACGATTTCCGTTGTTGGTAGCTCGAGGCGCGAAATCTTTTGACGCGTGGCTCGCTCGATCGCCGCGAGCATCCGTCGTTCGCGCGGTGCTACGAAAAGAATGGCCTCGCCCGAGCGACCTGCGCGCCCGGTTCTACCGATACGATGAATATACGCTTCTGTGTCATAGGGTATATCGTAGTTAACAACGTGACTGATGCGATCGACATCGAGACCGCGTGCGGCTACATCCGTCGCAACCAGAATGTCCAGCGAACCTCGTTTCAGTCGTTCCACCGTTTGTTCACGATGCGCTTGTGCCATATCGCCGTTCATCGCGGCGGCGGCGTAACCTCTGGCTTCAAGTTTCTCCGCAAGTTCCGTTGTAGCGGTCTTGGTACGCACGAACATCAGGATGGCATCAAAGTTTTCGACTTCGAGAATTCGGGTTAAGGCATCCAGTTTGTGCAGCCCGCTGACCTGCCAGTATCGCTGCCGAATCGTTTCAGCCGTGGCTGTCCGGGCTTTGATCGAAACCTCTTGCGGTTCGTTCAGGTGACGACGCGCAATGCGTTGAATTTCCTTCGGCATCGTTGCAGAGAACAACGCCATCTGACGGCCTTTGGGTGTCTGGTCCAGAATCCATTCGACCTCATCGATGAACCCCATTCGCAGCATCTCGTCAGCCTCATCGAGAACCATTGCCTGCAATCCACCAAGCTTCAAGGTCCCTTTGCGCATGTGGTCCATGACCCGCCCCGGCGTTCCGACCACAACTTGCACGCCCCGCTTCAACTGTCGAATCTGCCCGGAGTATTCCTGACCGCCGTAGATCGGCAGAACGTGAAATCCCTTTATGTGGTGCGCATAGCGTTGATACGCCTCCGCCACCTGGATCGCGAGTTCGCGAGTGGGTGTTAACGTCATGATCTGGACATTCTTGTCCTGCATGTCGAGGCGCGAAAGCAGCGGCAGCGCGAATGCGGCCGTCTTGCCGGTTCCGGTCGGTGCGTGACCCAGCACATCCAGCCCTTTCAATAGCTGCGGAATCGCCTGCGCCTGAATCGGCGAAGGTGTTTCATAGCCGATCTCGTCGAGCGCGGTCAGCAGCGGCTCCGCAATCTTCATGTCGCGAAACGTCGTAATCGTAGTCGCGGGCTTGGGCTTGGTCATTCGGGGTTCCAGGTTTGGGGCAGCAGGCAATTTTAGCACTATTTCCCGAACCGGGAGCTTATAGCTCCTTTTGTGCCATACGCTCCGCGATGTGTTCCGCCTGCCTTATTGCAAGCGCGACAATGGTCAGCGTCGGATTTCCCCCACCACTGCTACTGAACAGACTGCCGTCGCTTACGAACAGGTTCGGGATGTCATGCGCCTGTCCCCAGCGATTTGTCACACCGTCTTTGGGATCTGCGCTCATGCGAGCAACGCCCATATTGTGACAGCCCACTGGCGCATCGCCGCCCCAGAACTCGGTGGCCCCAAGCGACTCGTACATCTGACGGCTACTGTCAATCGCGTGCTCCCGCATAGCGTTCGTATTGGCATGATTCCGATATTCGATAACCGGCACCGGCAAGCCGTTCGCGTCGCGTTCAGTGCTATGCAACGAAATCCGGTTCTTTGCCTCGGGTGGGTCCTCGCCGGTGATAAACAACCCTGCGAGACTCGTGTAATTCTCGATGAAGACCGAATTTTCCGGTCCCCAACCACCGATCGTCGCGGACACATTCCATGGCTCGACTGCAATCGCCTGTAGTTGGTAGCCACCCGCGAAGCCGCGCTCCGGATTGTGCCCTTGCTCATCGTATACAACGCCGGTTTGTCGCGCGCCGCGATGGAAGTTAACGGGCTTTGGCATCACCGCCAGCGCCACGCCGAATGTGTGGCGCATGTAGTTCTGACCTACCTGACCGGAGGAGTTACCGAGGCCGTGTGGAAATAACGATGATTCGGAGTTCAGCAAAATACGTGCCGTCTCTACAACGTTGCCGGCAACACAGACAGCGCGCGCCTTTTGTTCATGTGTTACACCGTCGCTGTCTTTGTAAACGACACCTGTAGCTTTTCCAGTCTCGTCATGATTGACGCGCAGGGCCATTGCGTTCGCCCGCAGCTCGAAATGCCCGGTTGCTTCCGCAGCCGGCACCTCCGTATAGAGCGTTGACCATTTAGCACCGATGGCGCAACCTGAATGACAAAAGCTGATTTGCTGACATCCGGGTCGTCCGTTGCGCGCCACAGGATTAATCGCAGAACGATTGCTGTTTACGTCTTTATAACCAACTCGTTTGGCCGCTGCTTTAAATACCTTGTAGTTGTTCGTCTCGGCAGAGGCCGGAATACCATGCGTTCCGGAAACCCCCATCTTGTCTTCGGCCTTCACATAGTAAGGTTCGATTTCCTTAAAGGTGATCGGCCAGTCAATCAGCGTTGTCCCGGCATCGATTTGCCCGTAAGTACTGCGCGCAGCAAATTCATGCTCCTGAAATCGCGGGGTAATTCCTGACCAGCGCATAGTAGTGCCACCGACCGTTTTACAAACCCACAGAAAATTACCAATCCGTTTGTCATGCCAGCCCATCTTGGCATCCATGGTCGCCGGATGGTTCACCACATCCGCCAGCGTAAGTCGCGAGCCGGCTTCCAGGCACACAACGTCAATGCCTTTTTGAGCCAACTCGTTCGCGACGGTCGCTCCGCCGGCTCCGGATCCGATGACTACAATGACCGAGTCGTCATTCAATTCGTATTGTTTCGCCATCAGTTGCTCTCCGGTAGCCAGCTAATATCGTCAAAGCCGCGATGCAGGTAACCGCCATGCTCCTTTGAAGACCCCGGATAGTTGATGTGCTCCCAAACCGCGGGGTGGTAATAAAAGGAGCCGCGTAAAGCACCGAGTATGGCGGCGAAAAATGCCTCGTCCTGAATGTTCTTAATGGCGCTGATTTGTGCCGCCTCATCGACGTCAAACCATGCCTCATCCTGTTGCGCGTTGAGTGCTGCCTCGGCGCGATCAAGGAACCCAGCGGTTTCCGGGTTAGCTTCGAAACCCGAGAGCACACCAGCCATCGCCTCCGCATAGACCGCGTCTGCTACGCCGTCGTGCGGAAACAGAAGTCGCGCGAAATGAGTCAGGTCCTCGTTGTCACCGGTGTTAGCCCACGCGGCAGTAGCGCGTAAAAACGAAGTTCCGGTCACTGCCAGACCGGAGAAAGCCAGTGAAGCGAGCATGAATCGGCGTCGGGTCGTGTAAAGTTCAGTCATTGAAATTCACCGTGACGTTATTGTTATTGATACCTAACTATAGCAGCGAATTGTTGGCACACCGCATACCAGGCATATTATGAGTGAAACAGTAACGTTTGACGGCGCCGCCCCTACGGGCACGATCAATTTCGGAATCGGTCAACCTTCGGCTGATTTGTTACCCGTCGACCTTGTACGACAGGCCAGCGAGGCGTTTTTCCAGAAAGCGCAACCACTCGAACTTAACTACGGTGTTACACAGGGTGATAAGCGTTTTCTTGACTCGCTTGCGGGCTTTCTAAGCAAGGGCTACGGCTCACCGGCTAGAGCGGATGAATTGTTCGTCACTGGTGGTAACTCGCAGGCCCTGGATCTGGTGTCATCCGTATTCGCCAAACCGGGTGATACGGTTTTCGTCGAAGAGCCAAGTTATTTCCTCGCCTTTCAGATCTTCCGTGATCATGGTCTGAACATCGTCGGCATACCGATAGATGAAGATGGCCTTTGCGTTGAATCATTGCAACGCGAGCTTGAGTCTCACAAACCTGCGTTCCTGTATACGATTCCGAGTTACCACAACCCCGGCGGGCAAAGCACAAGCGCAGCGCGACGTGAGCAAATCGTCGCATTAGCCAAGGAGCGCGACTTTCTGATTGTGGCGGATGAGGTTTATCAACTGCTTTATTATTATGAAGTACCGCCACCGGCCTATGGCACCATGACTGCGAGTGAGCATGTTGTTTCGCTCGGCTCGTTTTCAAAAATTCTGGCGCCGGGAATGCGCCTGGGCTGGATACAAACATCCAGAGACTTAAGAAACGAATTAATGACCAGTGGCTTTGTTAACAGCGGTGGCAGCATCAACCACATTAGCTCCCACATCGTTCGGCAAACAATCGACAACGGCTCACTTGATTCGCATATCGAAAAACTACGCGATGTTTACCATCGCCGTGTGGAAGCAATGGATGACGCCTTGCGTCAACACTTCGGTGACATAGCCGAATGGACGCGACCCGGTGGCGGATATTTTTTCTGGCTGCGGTTTGAAGAATCTGTCGACACAGCTCCAATACGGGAATCGGCACGAGAGGTCACCGCGAGCTTTCAGGCTGGCTCCGTCTTTTCGAGCAAGGGCCAGCTCAATAATTTCCTTCGCCTCAGCTTCGCACATTACAGCGAAGACGATATTCGAAAAGGTATCGCCAGATTGCGGCCGCTATTCTAGGGAAGCTCTGATCAATTCACCGCTAAGCAATGGTGACATTGCAGCGAGAAATCAGGATACTGCGCGGCCCGGTTAATCGCGAATGATCCCCTATGTTTCGAAATGTACGTTACTACCGTCTGGACGGTAGCTGGCCCGAAGGCGAAGAGGCGTTATCGGAAAGTCTCGAAAAAGCAGGCTTCGAACCCTGCGGACCCCTCACAGAACGCAGCTCGGGCTGGGTTGCGGTT
>JAJFKQ010000067.1 GCA_021773155.1 Woeseiaceae bacterium
TCATCATCGATGAGCCATTCGTTGACCGAATCCAGCGCGCGCCGGGCACGCTCAGGCGACGCCAGTCCGGTAATGGCGGGCCAGGTCTGGGCATTGAGATCGATTTTGCACTCATTGTTTGCGGTCGCGCCAAGGCTGGAACCGTCGTCATAAAATGCACGCAGATACCATGCGCCATCCCACGTGTTTTCCTCGAGCGCCGCTACCAGGGACGCGCGTCGTCGAATCAGCTCCGCTGCTAGCGAGTTGTCATTACGTTGCTCGGCGATGCTGGCGAATCGAGTGTAGACATCAGCCAAAAACCAGCCGAGCCAGGCCGACTCCCCACGACCCTCGATACCGACGCGATTCAAGCCATCGTTCCAGTCGCCACTGCCGATAAGTGGTAATCCATTCCTGCCAGTTGCCGCTCGCGCGTCGATTGCATTGCAGCAGTGCTCGTAGACACTTGCACGACGGTCACTGCTCGCAAACTCGGTATACCGTTCGGCCTCATTAGGTCGCAGTGGTTCGCCGCCAAGATAAGGCACCGTCTCGTCCAGTAGCTCTGTCTCGCCTGTGACTTTCAGGTATTCACTAACAGCGTACGGTAGCCAGAGCAGATCGTCGGAACATCGCGTACGGACACCGCGCGTCGGATTTTCGTGCCACCAGTGCAAAACGTCGCCTTCGGCAAACTGGACGCTGCAAGCACGGATGATCTGGGCGCGGGTGAGTTCGGGCTGCACGTGTAAAAGCGCAAGCGAATCCTGCAGTTGATCGCGGAAGCCGAAGCCACCAGCCGATTGGTACAGGCCTGTCCGGCCCCACAGGCGCCCGGCCAGATTCTGATAAAGGAGCCAGTGATTGAAAAGATGATCAAGAGCTTTGTTGGGCGTGTGAATACGACAGCGAGTGAGCATATCGCGCCAGTGCTGCTTCGTTTCCGCCTGGCGATCACGGACGTACTGCTCGGAACGTACCGCTTTGGCAAGTGCGAGGGCCGCATCACGGTTATCGGCCGCGCCGAGTGCAAAGGTGACATCAGCTTCCTGACTGACGGCAAGATCCACGTGAATCTGGTACGCGCAACAGGGTTCGGCGCCGGCGACGATTTCGCCAGACAGTCCAATTCGCCGTAATGCTGCCGGACGGCATGGGTCGCGGGCCGTGCCCAGGAATTCGCGTCGGTCCGTCGTGAAGCCATGTAGTGGCGCGGTTGAGGTTACGAATGCAACCCGGTCGTTGCCAAAACGTGGCAGGGCGTTGCGTGCAAGCAGCGTGCGGCGGTCGTCGTCAATTTCCGGAATAATGTAGGGACTCGTGTTTTCGTAGTGATTGCCGAAAACCCACTCGACGAAATACGTGACCGTAAGGCGTCTTGGCCGTCCGGTAGTATTTCTAAGGGCCAAGCTGATG
The DNA here is from genome assembly GCA_021773155.1 of Woeseiaceae bacterium. GTDB lineage: Bacteria > Pseudomonadota > Gammaproteobacteria > Steroidobacterales > Woeseiaceae > UBA1847. Next base: position 1,399 of record JAJFKQ010000067.1, read on the forward strand.
AACTTGACGGGTTGTTCTTTATCGACGAAGTAGTTGACCCGTTGCCTGACGTGGTGACTAACGTGCTCGAAGCTCGAGTACCCGGCTCCGTGACGAACGAGATACCGCTCGCGATCCGCCACTGGCCAGGGCGTGGGTGACCAGAACTCGCCGGTTTCTTCGTCGCGAATGTAGATCGCTTCGCCCGATCGGTCAATCACGGGATCGTTGTACCAGGAGGTCAGCCGATGCTCGCTCGAGTTTTGGAACCAGGTATTGCTGCTGCCGCTTTCGCTGACGATACTGCCGAAATTCGGGTTGGCCAAAACATTGATCCACGGCGCTGGCGTTGGCGTCGTCGCTGTTGCACGAATAACGTAGTCGCCGCTCGCAGCATCAATGCCACCATAGCCATTGTCGAATTCAAGTTGAGGTTCAGCGATGGCGTTAGTGTCCACCTCGGTGGTTGTTTCCGCAGCTCTTACGGGAACGAAGTCCGGCAGGTCCTGATAGACCTCGTCGCGTCGCTCGCGAAGATCAAAACCATTCTTTGGGCCAGCGTCTATGTGAACGAGCGCGGCGGCATCTAGTGCGGTGCTTTCTGTCGATGACAGATTGTTAATCGCGACGACAAACGCGCGTCCACGCGGAAGCGGGTGTCGGTACTTGTGGATAAGTTCCTCGAGACGGTTACGCACGGGTTCCGCGTAACTCGCCGAGGACTCGTCGGCCACAATAATATCGATAGGTCTCCCCCTTCTTTCGAGGTAATTCTGCAGCACCAGCAATTCCTCGATCCTGGCGATTGCCGATCCGTGACGGACACGTGCCATGCATATCGGGTAGTCGCCGGATATACCGTGCGACCACAGGGCACCAAGAATGCTCTCGGTGCGGTGGATGTTGACGTACGCGCGCTCTGTCAATGGCTGCGGCCATAGCAAGTCTGCATAGACTTCCAGCAACCGCATGATTTTCGTCGAATCGATCGACAGTTCTGTGAGTTCTGCGGCCGCGCGCCGGCGGGCTTGGTCAATACTGAAATGGACGCGCTGCGGCGAACGAAAATGATCGATCAACTCCAGCGCCTGATCACGGTCCGGCGACACGGACGTGACGAATAGCACCTGCAAGGTTGCGCCGGCAGGAACTTCAAACGTTACGCCAATCGCAGCTGCAGGGTCCAGCCCTCCGCCGGTCATTT
>JAJFKQ010000068.1 GCA_021773155.1 Woeseiaceae bacterium
CAACCCGGAAACGGGTGCGAATGTTGTCACTACTGAATACAGTGACTGGGCAACGAGCTGTCCTGAGTACAAGGTTACGGCCGTGCAGGTAGCACCGGCATCGCACCGCTCCAGCTGGCAGGAGGAGTTTGCTGAGCGTGCCGACCAACAAGGGCGCATCGCCGAGCCCTCCTGAGTAGTACGGGTCACCCGATCTCGAGGCGATCTTGGTTGCGTTTTCAACCAGTCAGGACATCATCGCTAGCGATTCTCATTCAAGAAATCCCTCCGCGGAGGGATGTTTGAGCCGCTTGAAAAAAGGGCGATAATATTGAGCATCAGCTCTCACCGACAGCTGTCATTCGCTGACGAAGGCGGCGACCGTCTCAGTTCGGCCAGAACCAGCCGGTCATTAGGTGGCATCATCGAGCCATCCGAACCGCCTGAACATGAAAATGAGCAGCAAAGCGCAGAGTATTGCGTAGACACCAACAATCGGTGCAACCGTGATGGCCCAAGTCAAGCTCAACACCAGAACTCCCGTTGCCGCACTAGTCCCTTGAGTGCCCAAGAACCACAAAGGAAGAAGCGTCACCGAGAGCAAGACGAATATTACTGGGACCAACAGTATCCACAGTTTTAGTTCACGCAATGGCCGCCAATACAACACGCCGAGCATTACAAGCGCATACGGCGCGTACATGAGCAACCAAACATCTTGAGCCAAATCAAATGGAGCCCAAAACAGTAGGAAAGGGCTTGCGAGAATTAGGAAGACAAGAGCAAGTTTAGGCATGGTTGCCGAACCAAGTACGTTGTTCAATTAGGCATTATTGCGAACGGCTGCTGTGGGTCAAAAACAGAAGTCCATGATACCCCGAAAGTGGCCGTTTGAGCGGCTGGATTGAAGCGCAAAGCAGACATGATGATCGGCGAGAACAGGAGAAGCCTCGCCTGTAATCCGCGATCCATTTGTAGAGATAACTTATTGTTTTAACATTGATTTATCGCCCCCTACTGTTTATAATTACAGGGTTTCCATTTACTCACAAGGACGTGTCATGAACCCTCTGATTACACCTAAAGAAGACCACCTTTCTATCGACGATCTCGATCGTGGCATCGTTAATCTTGCCGCCCGCATTAATACTGCGACCTATGACTTACTCGTGCTTGTTCGTCAGTTCGATGAGCGAGCCGGTTGGTTGAAATGGGGTCTGGCGAACTGTGCCGAGTGGCTGCATTGGCGCTGCGACCTCAGCATGAGCGCAGCACGTGAAAAAGTGCGTGTGGCGCATGCGCTTAAGACGCTGCCGGCGATCACGACAGCGTTTTCCAGCGGCGAGTTGTCGTATTCCAAAGTTCGGCCGCTGACGCGTGTGGCACAGGCGGCTAATGAAGAATCCCTGTTGGCTTTTGCCCTGAAGACAACGGCGTCCAGGGTAGAGGAACGTTGCCGTGAACTTCGTTGCGGCACGACGGAGTCCGTTAGCGAAGTGAATCTCGCACATGCGAGGCGATCACTCCGTGTTCATCGCGATACCGAACGGGGAATGATGACAATTACTGTTGAGCTTCCGCTTGAGACGGGTGAGTTACTGGAAAAGGCACTGGATCGAGCAAGGGACTCCACGGCCTCGCAAACACCGACGCTCGTCGACGAATCCTGGTCCGTACAGCAGGCTGACGCGTTGGTCACTGTTACTAATGCGTATCTCTCCGGCAACGGAGAGAAAGCTGCGTGTACGTCCGACAACTACCAGGTCACGGTACACGTTGATCGCTCTGCACTCGCCAATAGGGATGGTCGTTCCAGTCTGCCCATTGAGTCAGTAAAGCGACTCTGTTGTGACGGTGATGCTGTCGTCATCGTCGAGGATGAGGAAGGCGAACCATTGAGCGTCGGCCGCAAAACACGCACCGTTCCCACAGCGATCAAACGAGCTTTGCGAGCGCGAGATAAGGGCTGCAAGTTCCCTGGCTGCCATCACAGGCGCTTTGTCGATGCCCATCACATCCAGCACTGGTCAGCCGGGGGCGAAACAAGTCTCAGCAACCTGATGTTGCTTTGTTCGCGTCATCATCGCTTGGTGCACGAAGGTGGCTTTCGTATCGAGCGTGACTATCAGGATCGCTGGTTCTTTAAACGGCCGGATGGGCGAGCCGTTCCGAGTTGCGGTTATCAGGCACAGGACGTGATTGATGATGACATTGACATCAAAGAACTTTCCATGCCGATCAATTACCCCTCCGCGGAGGGATTATTTGCCAGGGTGAAGAGTTCGTCTGTTAGTTCGTTGCGCGATTGTCGCGCGTAGGACGCGCTCGTACGGGAACGGCTCCTACAGGAGCTATTCAGTCTCTTCTTCCTCTTCCCCATCGAACAACCAAGCCTCGACGTGCTTCTTCACAAAGGTCGGAAACAACCAAAACGCCAACCCTAATCCGATAGCGCCATACGGGGGTGCTATCTGCACAATATTCACCGGCCAAATGAACGCCTGCAGCGTGTTCTGCAGCGAGTCAATGATGAAATTCAAAATGAAGCTGATGACCTGACCGTCGAACAACAGGTGAATCTGTTTGAAGTCTTCTATGAAGGATCCGGCTTCCAGCCATAGAAATGTCACAGCGAATCCGCAGGCATAAAGTCCACCGCCGCGGACATCCCACACCTTTCGAAACCAGGTACGAAAATGGCCGTGCGACTTGCCAGGCAGCGCACGCGCTTCCTGGCTCAGTCGTTCTGACAGGGATGGTTTATTCAGGACTTGTCCAGCTTGGTGAATTTTGAACCTTCGAGCGTCAGGTTATACATCAGCCCTTTCGAGCCAAAAATAAAGCCGACCACCGGGTCACGCACGTTGTTGCTGTCGATTGTTTTACCGCCGCCCAAATCGATCAGTGCAACCGAACCGTCAACACCGACTTTCCAGCCACTGGAATTTTGAAACTTCTGAAGCGACTCCTTGGTCATGAACGCGATGACGATGGACTTGGCTTGTAGGCCAAGCTGTAAGCCAACCGAACCCGA
>JAJFKQ010000069.1 GCA_021773155.1 Woeseiaceae bacterium
ATCTCGGGCACAACATCCGACACGTGTTCACCACCGGTCGCCAGTGCCATCGCATCTTCGGTTGTCAGTGTCTGCTGATTCCATGCCACACCACGGCTAAACCATGACGTTGTTTGTATGGACAGGATATCCCCGCCGAGAGCAGCCATCTGCTCGTCAATCGCGCGTTGTGCACCCGTGCCGAGCGCCACCATAGTAATAACCGCGCCAACGCCAATGATAATACCCAGCATCGTCAACAGCGCCCGAAACAGATTGCTTCGAATCGACGCGAGCGAAATACGAATTGTCTCTGCTATTAACATGGGCGCTAACTAATTCCCGGAACCCCTCTGGAGCGACGCTTGATAAAGTTTTGCAGGTCCTGTTGAGTTTCCAGCAGATGGCTGCTTGGCAAAATCAAGACTCGTTCTGACTCCTCCAGACCACTGACGACCTCGACATTATTCAGATCAGTTACGCCAGTTCGAACTTTCCGAATTTCCTGCTCATCTGAATCGATGACCACCCAAAACTCGCCGCCAAAGCGGTAGTCAGTCGCCGCGCTCGCTCCGGATTGCCGTCCCGGCTTGCCGTCACGCCTGGGTGGCTTGCCCTCGATGCCCCTGGTCTTCGGCGTATCGGCAGCCGGCGCCTGGCTGTCACCGCTGCCATCGGAGAGCGCGTTTCGAATGTCTTCCTCAGAACGCCCGAGAATGGTGGCGGTGGATGCCAGATCGCGATTCGTCCGTAATGCCATGACTGGAATGGTCATCACGTTCTCGCTTCGCACGATAGAAACTTCGACCTCAGCATTCATACCTGGCATCAACAAGCCGTCCGGGTTTTGAATCGAAATCAGGACCGCAAACATTGTGACATTTTGTTCAACAACCGCTTGCGGCTCGATCTTGATGACCTCTCCGGGAAACGGCTGGTTTGGGTAGGCTGCAACCAGAACGCTTGCCGTCATACCCGGACGGATTTTGCCGATATCCGTTTCGTCGACCAAAGATCTAATTTGCACCGCGCTTAGATCAGCCATCTGCATCAACATGGTGCCGCCCGAAAAATCCTGGGTCGGCGATGTAATCACCTGCCCCTTTTCAACCGGTTTGAATATGATCGTGCCGGATATCGGCGCACGAATGTCCGTGTCATCAACCGCAATTCGGGCATTCTCGACGCTCACCCTGGACGTAACGACTTGCGCCTCGGCATTCGCGAGATCCAGCACCGCCTGTTCAAGGTCTGACTGCGTCAATGTGCCTGCTGCAACCAATGATTCGACGCGGGCCATTTGAGTTAGCGCGATCTCACGCCGGGACATCGCCGCTTTAAGTTCGGCGTTGGATTGGTCCAGTCGGTTACGGACGGTACGCGGGTCGATGCTTACCATCAGCGCATCCTGCTCAACCTTGTCACCCGTCTCGACCAGAAGCTCAAGAACCTCACCGGATGCTTTGGACTTGACCTCAATGGTCGCCAGCGGTTCAACGATTCCGGCTGAACTGACGGCGACCTCGATCGTACGACGTTCGACGCCCGCCGTATCGTAGACAGGTCCGGTGACCTCCTCTTCCGCGCAGGCCGAAAAAAGCAGTGCTATGAGCGGAAGTGAAGGTAGTAAAATTAGCTTTATCGTTGTTTTCAAAATTGGTGCTCTCAGGATTTCATGTCACTAACAATGTCACCGTCGCTCAGTTTCACAATTCGTTTCGCGTGATCGGCAACGTGCTGTTCGTGGGTGACAACGATCAGTGTGTTGCCGCTCTCGTGCAGGCTATCAAACAATTTCATAATTTCGTTGCCCGTGCTGGAATCCAGATTTCCTGTCGGTTCATCGGCCAGCAATATACTTGGTTCGGTAACGATCGCCCTGGCAATCGCAACACGCTGCCGCTGGCCACCCGACAATTCTGACGGGCGATGCATCATGCGGTCAGTAAGGCCCACCGTCTCCAGTGCCGATCGCGCGCGCTCCGAGCGCTCCTTACGCTTAAGGCCGCTGTAGATTAGCGGCACCTCGACGTTCGCCAGTGCAGTCATTCGCGACAGTAGATTGAAGGTTTGGAATACGAAGCCGATTGCCTGATTGCGCGCATGAGCGAGCTCGCGGTCATTCATCTTCGATACGCGCCGCTCGTTCAGCCAGTACTCACCGGCTGTCGGGCGATCCAGACAACCAATGATGTTCATCAATGTCGATTTGCCGGAACCGGACTGGCCCATTATAGCGAGGTATTCATTTTCGGCGACCGTAAGATCGACGCAGCGCAGAGCGTCGATAAACTCTGTGCCCATAACGTAACGGCGTTGCAATCCCTCGACTCGGATTACTGCAGAATGTTCCGTTTGTTTTGCAAGCTGTGCGCGTTGCAAGCTGAGGCCTGTCGTCAAATGGGCGGTCAATTAGACCATTTTGCCACTTGAGATGCAGTTCTTTTACATGGCCCTTTCGAGCAGATCGCAAACGCCCATTTCGGAGACACCACGACATCGCGCTTTCGCCCGATACATCGCCTGGTCGGCTTCGCGCAGCAACCCGGTCAGCGTGCTGGCATTCTTGGGATACAGGGCGAGGCCAATGCTCGCTGCACACCGCAGCTTCTCTCGACCGATCAGGTATGGTTCTTCGAGCGTATTCGTAAGACGCAAGGCCAGCTTATCGGCGACGTCGGAGTCAACGTCGGGAATCAGTGCCACGAACTCATCGCCACCGGGCCGGCCGATGATGTCGCACGAGCGCAAGCTTCTTCGCAATCGCTCAGACGCAACAGTCAACAATTGATCACCGATTTCATGGCCGTACTGGTCATTGATCTGTTTGAAGTCATTCAGATCAATAAATAGCAAAGCACCCGTCGCGTCATCGGCACTGTCCGTCAATCGCTGCGCAGCGTTGCGCTCAAATCCACGACGGTTCAATACCCCCGTGAGTGGGTCGGACGTCGCGATAGACTCCATCTGACGTTCTTTGGCTTTGCCATCGGTGATGTCTATGAAGGTTGCTGCTATATCATCACCGACGGGCTCGCAAATCATTCGTAACCAGCGGCCTTTGCCCTTGCATCGATGCTGGACTTCGGCATCGAAACTGCCGCCCGTACCGACAGACTGTTCGAACCGCTCCAGAATATCGCTGGCTTCGTCCTCCTCCATGCCGCAGGTCGCCCAATTGACGATTTCCTGCGCCTCGCAGTCAACCATTTCGTCCGGGTTTCTGCCAAGAAAACGCCCGGCAGCCGAATTCGCGAAGATGCTTCGGAGTGATTCACTACCATCGTCATCGCGAACCCACCTCAAGCGAACGATACCGTTCACCGAATGATCGATGAGTGTTCGCAACAGCTTTTCACTGTTGCGAACTTCGAATTGTGCTTTCTCAACATCACTGACATCGCGGAACATCAACACTTGCCCGCCATGTGCAGACGCTCGACTGTTCAAAATTTCGGACGCCTGCACATGCAGGAAACGGCCGGTGGATGTCAACATTTTTTGCGGTTGGCCAGAACTCAGTGCCTCGAACACTTCGGGCGCGTCATCACCGAACAGGCTCTCGAGGGGTTCGCGCAGGGCTGCGGATTCCTTGGTCGACAACATGCTTTCTGCGGTGTGGTTTAAGCCGATCACGCGACATTTCTTGTCAACGACGACGACCGGATCCTGCATATTTTGAAAGACCGTTTCGTAGGGCAACGGTGTAAATTCGACTATCTTCTCACCAAATATCAACCAGGCGAAAAGCGGCACCAGCGCCGCAAAAACGATCGGCACGTATGAAATTGTATTGGGTCCAAACCCCATGTCGTAGGCCGCCGTCGCCAACAACGGGCATGCGCAAGCAACCACCAGCAAGAACAGTCCCCTGCGTTGAGCGGGCGCAACTGCCGAGCTATGCGCGATCAGTGTCAGCATTGCGACGCCGATTACTGCATAGCTGTAAGGCAAATGGACAAACAGGAACCACGGACCCCAGAGGTCCGGGCGAGTCAGAAACTCGCCAGCCTCATTTGCGATGGGCAAGGACCACATCACTTCATGGTGTGCATTGGTCGCGGCGAGCACGACTGAGATCGTTGGAATTACCAGCAACACGACGAGTGTGCGAACTGGCGTAGTCGACCCGGTGTACTCACGAAAACAAATATAGGCAACAACTGGCGCCAACGCCGTACCAATAAAATGACCCGTTCGTCCGATAGTGAAAACGGTGAATGTGCTGGACAGCAGCTCGATGGCGCCGCCCATTACCCAGATACTGACAACAACAAACAGAACACCGATTGGCGTGCTGCCGACCTCGCGTCTGCTGGCAACCAGTCGCATGCCCATCACCAGGTAAAAGGCAGCGCTGAAAATTAGCAGGACGAACAATGCGAGGTCCAGATTCATCTTTTCCAAACTCAAGTTAACGATAACTGGAGATAGATTTTACGGATCGTCAGCGTTTGATTCGCGGACCTGTTTCTCAGGTTTGAGTTGAGAAGTTAACCGCGTGTGGTCAATTTTTCACAATACGACTGTACGGGCCGGTCCGACACGCGTTGCGAAGCCCATTAACTAATTGTTTTTATTCATGTTTAAGAAGAAATACGTTCGCGAAATGCTGCTCGGCCAAGAGTTGACAGGCTTTGTAGAAATTCAAACGCACCGCCTTCGCTGTCGATCTGCTTTTGCCGGTAAGGATCTTCTTTGTCACGGGCTTCCAACCGCCAGTAGAAAAGAATGACCGTCATGGCGAGGCGAGTGAGAATCAGGTCAAAAAGAACATCGAGTTCTGCTGCTGATAGCGGGTTTTTTTCATGATACCCGGCAACGAACGGCACAATTAACTGCAGTGGATCGCCGTCGTTTGGTCTCAGGTACGCCGCTGCTGTCGACACTTCGACAATGCGTGACGCTCGCAACAAATCACCGAAATCGATAATTCC
>JAJFKQ010000070.1 GCA_021773155.1 Woeseiaceae bacterium
CCCTTCGGCAAATCCGGGTAAAAGTAATTCTTGCGGGCGAACACCGAACGACGTGCGACGGTGGCATCAACCGCCAGTCCGAACAGCGTCGCCATGCGCACAACCTCCTTGTTCAGCACCGGCAATACACCCGGGTAGCCAAGATCTACAAGGTTCGCCTGCGTGTTGGGCTCAGCCCCATAAGCGGTTGATGAACCTGAGAATATCTTGCTCCTGGTCGCGAGTTGTGCGTGAATCTCAAGACCGATTACAACTTCCCATCCCGAATTTGACCCGGCAGCACTCATTTGAATGCCTCCGGACAAGCGGTATGCCAGTCAGTCTGCTGCTGATACTGATGACCGCATCGCAAGATCGTCTCTTCGGCAAAATGCGCACCGACAAGATGCAGGCCGACCGGCAGATCATTAACGAAGCCACATGGCACGGACATGGCAGGCAGGCCAGCCAGGTTTGCGCCAATGGTGTAAATGTCATTGAGATACATCGTTATCGGGTCGTCGACCTTGTCACCCAGCTTGAATGCCGGTGTTGGTGTTGTGGGGCCGGCGATAACATCCACGTTCGCAAACGCGTGCTTGAAATCATCGGCGATCAGCTGACGAACCCGCTGCGCCTTTAAGTAGTACGCGTCGTAATAACCGGCGGACAATACATACGCGCCTGTCATAATGCGGCGTTTCACCTCGTCGCCGAATCCTTCACCACGGCTGCGGCAATAAAGATCCAGCAAGTCTTCAGGATTTTCTGCGCGATGACCAAAGCGCACACCATCAAATCGCGAAAGGTTTGAGGAACACTCGGCCGGAGCGACAACGTAGTACGTCGGTACTGACAAATCGAGATTCGGCAGATCGACTTCGACTGTCGTCGCACCCAGAGACTCAAGCACCGCGATAGCGTCTTTCACTCTTGCGCCGCACTGTTCGTCAAGGCCCTTATCAAAATGCTGGCGAACGATGCCAACTCGCAAGCCCTTTATCGAATCGCCGATGCTCGCGAGGTAATCCGGAACGGGCTGATCGATGGATGTCGAGTCTCGCTCGTCAAACCCGGCCATAACACCGAGAAGACACGCAGCGTCTTCAGACGAGCGCGTGATCACGCCTGCCTGGTCGAGACTGGAGGCGAACGCGATCATGCCATAGCGCGAAACACGGCCATAGGTTGGCTTGAGCCCTACCGTTCCGGTCAGCGAAGCGGGCTGACGAATCGAGCCACCCGTGTCCGTGCCGGTTGCGGCCGGCGCAAAACGTGCCGCTACGGATGCGGACGAGCCGCCTGAGGAGCCACCCGGGGAACACTCAAGATCCCAGGGATTGTGTACGGGTCCAAAAAAACTGGTCTCATTCGACGAACCCATCGCGAACTCGTCCATGTTGGACTTGCCCAGCACGACGGCGCCCGCATCGGCGAGCTCCTCCACCACGGTGGCGTCGTACGGTGAAATAAAGTTGTCGAGCATCTTCGAACCACATGTGGTCTTTATGCCCCGCGTGCAAAAGATGTCCTTGTGGATGATCGGCAAGCCGTTTAGCGCCCCACCCGAGCCCGATGCGCGAGCTTCGTCAGCGCGTGCGGCTGCGGCCAGCGCCTCATCACCGGTGATCGTTACGAATGCATTGAGCTTGTCGTTGTGCGCGGCAATACGCTGCAACAGTGATTCCGTCAGCTCTACCGACGTAAAGTCACCTCGCTCCAGACCAGCGGCAAGCTCGGTCAATGTTTGCAGGTGCAACTCCACTATTCGAGCACTTTCGGTACGAGATACAGGCCATCAGTGACGGCGGCCGCGTTTTCCTGGTACCGGTCGCGGTCATTGGTCTCGGTGACCTCGTCCGGACGCAGTCTTTGAGCGGCATCCAGCGGGTGTGCCATCGGCACGACGTCCGTCGTGTCCGCCTGCGACAACTGATCGACGAAATCGACGATTTTCGACAGTTTTTCGACGCTTTCGGCGTACTCCTCATCGCTGAGTTTCAGCCTCGCCAGCATCGCGATATGTTGGACCTGATCTTTGTCGAGTGACACGGGATTTTTCCGGAGGTTTTCTGGTTGCTGTTGAACCGCTTTTCAGCGGGGTCGCAATAATACACGCCGCCTTGTGGAATGTCGTGGGCATTGTTAAATTACGCCGTTAATCCTGATTCGAGACCCCACCCCGACATGTTCAAAAATATCCTGGGTTATTTTTCCAATGACCTTTCTATCGATCTTGGCACTGCCAATACCCTGATTTATTCACGCGGGGCCGGCATTGTGCTCGATGAACCGTCCGTTGTAGCGATTCGTGAGGATTCCGGCCGGGGTGGCCGCACCGTTGAAGCCGTGGGCGCCGAGGCCAAGAACATGCTCGGCCGTACGCCGGGCAACATCACCGCGATCCGGCCATTGAAAGACGGCGTCATCGCCGATTTCACGGTCACCGAGAAAATGTTGCAGCACTTCATCCGAAAAGCACACGAATCTCGCTATTTCCGGCCGAGTCCGCGCGTACTTATCTGTGTGCCCTATGGGTCCACGCAGGTGGAGCGACGCGCAATTCGTGAATCCGCCGAAGGCGCTGGCGCACGCAAAGTACACCTTATCGACGAGCCGATGGCTGCGGCGATCGGCGCTGGCATGCCCGTGCACGAAGCTCGCGGTTCCATGGTGCTCGATATTGGTGGCGGCACATCGGAGGTCGCGGTCATCTCATTGAATGGCATCGTGTACGCAGCATCTGTTCGCATCGGCGGCGATCGCTTCGACGAGGCCATCACTAATTACGTACGCCGCAATTACGGCATCCTGATCGGTGAAGCGACGGCCGAACGCATCAAACACGAGATTGGCTCAGCATTTCCGGGTCAGGAGGTCCTCGAGATTTCGGTCAAAGGACGCAATCTGTCCGAAGGCGTGCCGCGCAGCTTTACGCTGAACAGCAACGAGATTCTCGAAGCACTTCAAGAGCCCCTGCAGGGCATTGTCGGTGCCGTCAAGGAAGCGTTGGAGCAAACGCCGCCCGAACTCGGTGCCGACGTTGCCGAGCGCGGCATTGTGCTGACCGGCGGTGGCGCCATGTTGCGTGACATCGACAAACTGCTGATGGAGGAGACCGGCCTGCCGGTTGTCATCGCCGACGATCCATTGACTTGTGTTGCCCGCGGCGGTGGTCGGGTTATCGAACTCATCGACGAACACGGCCCCGCAGTATTTGGTCTGGAATAGTGGCGACAATATTCAATGGTCGCTTCGCGCGGTAGTAGCAGTAACCCAGGTCGCATTCCGGCGCTGGGTCTTCGAGTCCTTGTCCTAATTTTCATCAGCATCATGCTGATGTATTTCGACAACCGCGATAACCACCTCGATACAGTACGCACGAGCATTGGTGTCGCGGTCTATCCATTGCGCGTCATTGTCGACGCACCGGTACGTTTTTGGAACTGGTTAGACGACTCAACGGCGTCACGCAATGCCATGGAACTTGAACTGGCGCGCTTAAAGGCCGAACGGCTCCTGACCAACGCACGGCTACAAAAATTCATTTCGCTCGAAGCTGAAAACGTTCGACTGCGTGCGCTGCTCGACGCTCGTGCACAGGTTCGCGACAGAGCACGCGTTGCCGAAATCATGTCTGTCGATGCGAATCCGTTCAGCCACAGCCTGGTCATTAACGTGGGCACTCAGGACGGCGTCTTCGATGGTCAGGCACTCATCGATGCCGAGGGCGTTGTTGGTCAGGTCATCGAAGCCGGTCTCTTGACCTCGCAGGCAATGTTGATCAGTGACACGGAGCACGCCCTGCCCGTCGAGGTGAATCGCAACGGCTTGCGAACGATTGTTGTCGGCACCGGCAAGATCGACGAGCTCGGGCTGCCGTTTGTTGTCAACAACGCAGATATTCGTGTTGGCGACCTGCTGGTCACATCCGGCCTGGGCGGAGCGTTTCCGGCCGGTTATCCGGTCGCGATCGTTGCTTCTGTTACGCGCATCCCGCAAGAACCCTACGCGGACGTCACCGCAACTCCGGCCGCATCACTCGGCCAGGTACGCGAGGTCATGCTGATCTTTTCCGTCAGCGTACAAAAACCGGAGGCCATTACCGATGAGCAGAGATAGCGCCTCTCGCCGTATGCCGGTAATCTTGTCGTTTATCTTCGGCATGATGTTAACCATCATGCCACTGCCGGATGCTGTCGCAGCATTTCGTCCTGATTGGCTGGCGATGCTGGTCATCTTCTGGGCAATGCAGTTACCGCGCACGTGGAGCGTCGGTACAGCCTGGATCGTTGGCATTGTGCTTGATGCGTCGCAAGGCACATTGCTCGGTCAGCACGCGCTCGCGCTTTGTTGTGTCGCATTCATCACAGTACGGTTTCACCTGCTGATGCGGGTATTCCCGGTGCCACAGCTGACCGCATCGGTGCTCCCGATACTGGCCGTCTATCAATTCCTGTTGTTCTGGATTAATGGTGTTGCCGGCGTCGACGCACCATCAATCGCGTATTGGGGTCCTGTAATCTCCGGCACATTGTTGTGGCCCGTCATGATGATATTTCTCTCCGGGCTGCGCTACCGGACACGCTCCGGGTGAATTTGCTTTCGCCGATCAAGGACCACCATTCGGAACGGCGTCTATTTATCGGCAGAGCCATCGTTGCATCGGTTATCTCGGTCATGCTGCTTGGCGTTGTGATCGCCCGCCTCGTTCAGTTGCAGGTTTTCGATCATGAATTATTCGCCGAGAAGTCCCAGGGCAATCGTGTCCGCATAGAAGCCGTGCCACCGATTCGGGGCCTGATTCTTGATCGCAAAGGCCGGGTGATCGCCGAAAACCTTCCTGCCTACCAGCTTGAGTTGATTCCCGAACAGGTCGATGACATTGATGACACGTTGAGTCGACTCGCGGCTATCGATCTAATTGAGCAGGATGACATACCGCGCTTTACGGCGCTGAGTCAGAGCGGCCAGCAATTCAAACCGGTTACATTGAAATTCCGCTTAACCGATAAAGAAATTGCGAACTTCGCCATTCAAAGACCGCGCTTCCCTGGTGTCGATTTCCAACCGAGACTGGTGCGCCACTATCCGCACGGTGAGCTGTTCGCTCACGCGGTGGGCTACGTCGGTGCGCTGGATACCCGTGACATGCAGCGACTCGACTTAGCACGATATGCGGGTACGTCGCACACTGGTAAGACCGGCGTCGAAAGTAGCTTCGAAGACAATCTGCACGGTGATGCCGGTTTTCGACACCTCATCACCAATGCCCGCGGACGGCAGGTACCTGCCGACTCCAGCGAACTTCTCGACTCGCTGCCGATGGACGAGACACCGAGTCCGGGCTCCAACATTTACTTAAGCCTGGATCTCGATTTACAGCAGGTCGCCTATGACGCTTTGGAGGGTCGGCGCGGCGCTGTGGTTGCGCTGGACCCCACGACCGGCGAAGTCCTGGCACTTGTAAGCACACCATCGTTTGATCCGAACCCGTTCGCCGTTGGCATGAGCACTGCTCAGTACGATGCGTTACAGGATAATCTCGACCGCCCGCTTTTCAATCGTGCGGTACGAGGCACCTATCCACCCGGTTCAACGATCAAACCGATGCTGGCGCTGGCCGCACTTGCAACGGGCGCCACCAACCTGACACGCAAGAGCTTCTGTATAGGTTATTTCCAACTGGAAGGTGACGAACACCGCTACCGAGACTGGAAACCCGAAGGCCATGGACCAGTCGACCTTCATGATGCTATTGCGCAGTCATGCGATGTCTATTTCTACGAATTGAGCGGCGAGCTCGGCATCGACAACATGCACGAGTATCTGACGCAATTCGGCCTCGGCAGTGCGACCGGCGTTGACGTTCTCGGCGAACGCCCGGGATTGGTGCCGTCACGCGAGTGGAAGCGCAACAATTTTCGTAGTCGTGACGACAAGCGCTGGTATCACGGTGAAACGGTTATCGCCTCTATCGGTCAGGGCTTCATGCTGGCGACGCCGCTGCAGCTGGCCTCTGCCGCAGGCGCGCTGGCATTGCGCGGCTCGAGATTCAAGCCACATCTTGTCGCGGCTGTCGAAGATCCGCTGACCGGCAAACGCGAGATAGTCGAACCGGAATTCCTGGGCAGCGTCGCTATCGATAACGAGTTTTACTGGGACAACATCCTGGAGGCGATGCATGACGTCATGCAGGGCCCACGCGGCACGGCGCGCACTGTTGGCTTCGGTGCAGACTATGAAATGGCGGGCAAGAGTGGCACGGCACAGGTGGTTTCTATCGCGCAGGACGAAGAGTACGACGAGGACGAACTTGAGGAACGGCTACGCGACCATGCGTTGTTTATCTCGTTCGCACCATTCGATGATCCACATATCGCGGTAGCGGTCATCGTCGAAAATGGCAGCAGTGGTAGCGGTGTCGCCGCACCCATTGCCAAAGCCGTGATGGACAAGTATCTGGGATATGCTGCTGATGCAACTAAGTAACACTCAGCGCGTGCTCTCGCCCAGGGCGCCACAGCCACGGAATTTCTCCGGGCTTGTGCGCAGACTGAACATTGATGGTCCATTATTGGGCGGTCTCTTGCTGATTTGCGTATTCGGCTTGTTCGTCCTTTATAGCGCAGCCGGCGAGAACTCCAGCCTGCTTGTCAATCAGGCAGTCCGACTCGGCGTGGCCTTGATCGCAATGCTGATCGTCGCGCAACTGCCGCCGGACTTCTTGCGGCGCTGGACTCCCTGGGGATACGCGGTCGGATTGCTGCTGTTGGTGCTTGTCCTGACCAGGGGCGACGTTGGACAAGGTGCCAGGCGCTGGCTCGATGTCGGCATTCGCTTTCAGCCGTCAGAAGCGATGAAACTCGCAGTCCCGATGATGACGGCCTGGTTTCTGCACGATCGGTACATTCCGCCCAGGATTGGTCACTTGGCCATCATCGCCGTGCTCATCGCTGTGCCAACAATCATGATCGCCAAGCAGCCGGACCTTGGTACATCTGTCCTGATAGCGGCGTCCGGCATCATCGTCATCATTCTGGCGGGCATGTCATTCAGACTTATGTTCGGCCTCGGCGTACTGGCCGTGCCAGGCGCACTTATCCTCTGGAACTTCATGAAGGACTATCAAAAACAACGCGTTCTGACGTTGTTGAACCCGGACAGCGATCCGCTCGGCGCCGGCTACAACATCATTCAATCAAAAATCGCCATCGGCTCCGGCGGTTTGTTCGGCAAGGGTTGGACCAACGGCTCGCAGGCGCACCTTGAGTTCCTGCCTGAGCGGCACACTGACTTCATATTTGCTGTGCTCGGTGAAGAATTCGGCCTGTTCGGCGTTCTGACATTGCTCGTTTTGTATATGTTTGTCATCGGCCGTGGCCTCTACATCGCCGTGCATGCGCACGACACTTACTCAAGATTGCTGGCAGGCTCCATCAGCCTGACGTTTCTCGTTTACGTATTCGTCAATACGGCGATGGTGACGGGTATCGTCCCGGTTGTCGGCGTGCCTTTGCCGCTCGTGAGTTTCGGCGGAACGTCTATGGTGACGCTGATGGCGGGATTCGGTATTCTGATGTCGATCCACTCGCACCGAAAACTCTTGCCCCACTAATGAAGACCTGATGACCTATAAACTATTGTTCGCTGGCGTGCTTGCGCTACTGATTTTCGTATTTCCCGTCTCGGCGTCCGACAAGGTCTATGTTGATCTGCGACAAAAAAATGTCGTCGAATTCATTGAAGAAATGGTCACGACACACGACTTCGACCGCAACGTCCTGTCTGCCGTACTTGCAAAGACCGAGATCAAGCCAACAATCATAAAAAAAATATCGACGCCCGCTGAGCGAAAACTGTCCTGGGGCGAATACCGCAAGATCTTCATCACCAAAGAACGCATCAATGCTGGTGCAGCGTTCTGGCGTGAAAACAGCGAAATGCTTGAGCGCATCACGCTTGAAACCGGTGTTCCTGTCGAGATCCTGGTTGGCATTATCGGTGTTGAAACCTATTTTGGTCGCATCACCGGCAAGGACCGCGTCATCGATGCGTTGGCAACGCTGGCTTTTGAGTATCCGCCGCGAGCCACATTTTTTCGCAAAGAACTCATGCAATTCTTGATCCTTGCTCGCGAAGAGGAACTGGATCCGACCACGCCGTTAGGTTCTTACGCTGGCGCAATGGGTCGACCACAATTCATGCCCTCCAGCTTTCGCGCTTATGCCGTTGACTCAACAGGCGATGGCAAACGGGACATCTGGGATAACTGGGCTGATACCAGCGGCAGCATCGCCAGTTACTTTTTGGCCCACGGCTGGCGCAACAGCGAGGAAGTCGTCGCACAGGCATCGCTGGGTGGCAACTGGTCCCGGGCAGTGCCAAAACCGGCGAATACACTGAAGATGACTGACACGGTCGAGTCACTGAGCAAGAAAGGTGTGTTGTTCGCCACTGACCTCTGTGCGGACAGTGGCGGACAATTACTGACTTACGAAGGTGACGATGGTATCGAGCACTGGGTCGGCTTTCACAACTTCTTCGTCATCACGAAATACAATCGCAGCGTGATGTACGCACTGGCTGTACATCAACTCGGTCAACAAATTTCATCGCAGGTAAATGCCGATGCGTCGTAACACCCTTTGGTTGGTCTTATTTGCGATCGCTATCACTCTTACGGGCTGCGGCGGCGGAAAAACCAAACGTGACGGGCCGGGCAGCGCACGCATTCCTGATTTGCCGGGTGACGCGGTGCCACGTCGTGAGCCGAGGAGCAAGTATGGCAATGGGCGGGATCTCGGCAATGGACCGCAATACGAAGTGCTCAACAAAACCTACACTGTCATGCCGAGTAGTGCCGGCTATCAAGAGCGCGGCGTAGCGTCCTGGTACGGCAATAAATTTCACGGCAACCTGACGTCCAATCGCGAAACTTACGATATGTACGCGATGACTGCCGCGCACAAGACATTGCCGCTGCCAACTTACGTGCGTGTCAGAAATTTGAGTAACGACAAGAGCGTTGTCGTCCGCGTCAATGACCGTGGACCCTTCGTGCACAACCGAATCATTGATTTGTCATACGCAGCGGCGCTAAAACTCGACATGGTCAAAAATGGTACCAGCCTGGTAGAAGTCACTGCGCACAATTTCGATGAGTCGCAAGGCGATCGCCCGACCAGTGTGAGGAAACCGGCACAACCACCGCTAACTTCAACACCAACAGTTACTTCCAGTCAGCTTTTCGTCCAGGTGGGTGCTTTCGGTGAGCGCAGCAACGCTGCTCGCCGTCTCGCGTTCTTATCGGGGTCTGGCATTGATAACGCGTTCGTCTTTGAAGACAAGTCATCCGGCACAACCCTGTACCGCGTGCGCATCGGACCCGTCGCCGACGTTATTCAATACGACGTTCTCGTAGAGGAACTCGAAGGCCTCGGCATTACGGACCCTTACCTTATTACCGAATAGCCGCGTACAATACGCGCCGATTCGGCTTTTTTGACTATCAGAGGCAGCATGACCCAACCTTTACGCAGCGCGCTCGCGATCCTGTTTTTACTCTTATTCTCAGCGGCTTATGCTGCACCGATGCCAACTCCGGCGGCACCCATCATCGGCGCCAAGAGTTACCTGGTCATCGACAGCAAGACGGGCCACGAAATCGCGGCACTGGATGCGGACGCAGCACTCGCACCGGCCAGCCTCACCAAGATCATGACGACCTACGTGGTCTTTAGTGCCCTGAAGCAGGGCCTGATCACGCTGGACGAGGAAGTGACCGTCAGCGAAAAAGCATGGCGCACTGAAGGCTCACGCATGTTTATCGAGGTCGGTACTCGTGTGACGGTACAGGACCTGTTACTCGGCATGATCGTGCAATCCGGAAATGACGCGAGTGTCGCTCTGGCAGAACACATCGCTGGCAGTGAGGGCGTATTCGCCGAGATGATGAATCAGCACGCCGCAGCGTTAGGTATGCATTCAAGTCACTTCCGGAATGCAACGGGACTTCCGGTCGATAATCACATCACGACAGCACGCGACCTTGCGGCCCTGACACGTGCGATCGTTGAAGATTTTCCGGACTACTATAAGTGGCACTCCATGAAAGAGTTCACTTACAACAACATCAAACAAAGCAACCGCAACTCACTGCTGTGGCGTGACGACTCGGTTGACGGCCTCAAAACCGGCCACACCGAGGATGCCGGATACTGCCTCGTTGCTTCAGCCGAGCGTGACGGCATGCGGATCATTTCCGTGGTCCTCGGCACTTCGAGTACGAAAGCCCGAGCCGATGGCAGCCAGGCACTTGTTAATTACGCCTTCCGCTTTTTTGAGACTCGGCTGTTGTTCAGGACGGGCGAGGAAATCTCTAACGCTCGAATCTGGAAATCGGCAAACGAGTATTCTCGTCTTGGCGTCCTCGAAGACCTCTACATAACTGTACGTCGCGGTTCCTACGACAAGCTTGAGTCGAAACTGAATATACCAGCGATCGTGCTCGCTCCGATCGCCGCCGGCCAGCCTGTTGCAGAACTCAGCATTAGTCTCGAAGGCGAAGAGCTAATGAAAACGCCATTGCGCGCTTTGGACGACAATCCGGACGGGTCTTTCTGGCAACGCACAAAAGACAGTGTGAGTCTCTGGTTCGAGTGATATGAGCGAAGAGTCTGCCATTGAATTTCCCTGTGCTTTCCCGATCAAGATGATGGGAAGGGATACACCGGAGTTTCGAACAACAGCACGAACACTCATCGAAAATCACGTCGGCCCAATCGCAGATGAAGCCATCAGGTTCAACCAGAGCGGCAAAGGCAATTTCGTCTCAGTTACGGTGACAGTGACCGCAACCAGTCAACAGCAGCTCGACGACGTCTATCGTGACGTATCCGCACATGATGACGTTCTAATGGCGCTATGAAGACCGTCTTTCGGGGCCTGCAGGACTACGTGCCACTCTGGCATGAAATGCAGGAATTCACTGACACGCGCGATGAAAACACTCCCGATGAAATCTGGTTTGTAGAACACCCACCAGTCTTTACGATGGGCGTCAACGCCAGCGAAGAGCATTTGCTCGCACCGGGTGACATTCCGGTCGTGCAAATTGATCGTGGCGGTGAGGTCACCTTTCACGGGCCGGGACAGTTGATGATTTATCCGCTGCTGGATATCAAACGCTCGAACATAGGCGTACGTAATCTGGTTTCAGCGCTGGAACAAAGTGTCGTAGACCTTGCAGCGGAGTACGAAATCGCTGCAGTTGCCCGAACCGATGCCCCGGGCGTTTATGTTGCTGGCTATAAACTTGCGAGCGTCGGACTCCGAATTCGGCGTGGATCGAGCTTTCACGGCATGGCGCTTAACGTCGATGTCGACCTCGAGCCGTTTTCGCGCATTAATCCCTGCGGTTATGCCGAGTTGCAGATGACGGACCTCAAGCGACTGGGGATCGACCTGGAGCTTGAGGAGTCCGCGGAACAATTACTGCCGCATTTCCTACGGCATCTTCGGCGCAGTTCGAGCGGGCAAGAAGCACCCGACATTATCGCGCCGATCAAAAACACGTAAAGCGCGATCACGATCACCATAAATATTAGCGTCGCCCTGGCAAAATTTGCTGTTGTTATTCGCTAGTTAATCGCATTCAAAATCAGCACTGCCAACGGCGCGGCACTGCGGCGGGAAGCCATGCTCTCGCCAAAACTCCGGTAAGCCGGCTTCACGGATCAATCGCTTGCGATGCGGTGACTTCAGAAAGTCGGGGTCGGTACGATTCCACCAGAAGGTGTGCACGAATGATGGAGGCAGTTGATCGTATTGTTTGAGTAAATAGGCAAAGGGCATATTTCTAATGTCAAAGTTCCCGTGAATAGCCCGGTACTCGATTTCGAACGCCGCTGCTTCTCGGTCATAATCAAAGTCTGGGTCACTCAACGCCCGATAAAACAGCTCGGATCGACCCTGCATAATAGAAAAGTCACTGAAAAAGCGTGCTAACGCCCATCTCGCCAATGCGTTTTTACCGACGCTCCCATACTGGAGAATGATTTCCCAAGCCAGCGCTCTGCCACCCGCCGAAACCATATCCTCATACACGGCAAATGCCCGCTCTGATTCACCAAGGTAAAATAAATTCTTGGACAACCAGGCTTGACAGAGAAGGTAATCTGGATCGATTTCGAGGCAGCGGCTGAGATCGGATTTCGCTTCCTGGAAAAATCCGGTGACAGTGTAGTCCTCGCTGCGCCACAGGAGCGCAGTTGTATCTTTAGGGTCTCGTTCCAGAGCCTGCTCGTAGTAGGCAAATGCTTCTGTAAATTTTCCCGGCGCCAGTTCAGTAAGGTTCGATCCAAGAACGGCATACGGCAATGAGAGCGCAGGATTGAGTTCGATGGCCCGTTGGGCGGCCTGATTCGACAGTGCGACGTAATCGCGGTCAAGAATGTGCCAGGCTGGCGCCACGGAGTAACTGGCGGCAAGCAGTTCCCATGCACGTGCAAATTGTGGGTCTGCTGCGACGGCTTGTTCAAGTTTTGTGATGGCTACGGGTACAGTCCTGGAATTCCGCCTGGCGAACAATGCGCGAGCTTCGAGGTAGGTTTCATAGGCATCCAGATTCTGCGTATCAGCTTTTACGCTAACGGCCGGTACGCTACCGCCGTTTCCGATCAAGTCCGCGAGTTGCGTAACAATAGCGGTGGCGATCTCGTCCTGAACCGTGAAAATATTGTCAGCGGTTAACTCGCGATCATACGTTTCTGACCATAGGTGCTGGTCAGCAGCGGCATCGATGATCTGCGCAGTAATGCGAATGGTATTCCCGGACTTGCGAACAGAGCCCTCCAGCACATGACGAACTTGAAGTCTCTCCGCGATCAGCGGCATACCCAGTGCTTCCTGTCCTTTGAACCCGAATGCCGACGTGCGAGACGCCACCTTTAGACCACCGACGCGCGTTAGAACGTTCAGGATTTCTTCCGCGATTCCATCCGAGAAATACTCCTGGTCGCCTTCGGGCGATAGATCCGCGAAGGGCAAGACGGCGATGGATGCTGCGGAAATTTCTCCCTGCATTGATCCGACTGCATCCGCAATAGCGTCTTTCACAGGTGCACTCTCGGCAGTCACGATATCGCCTGGCACTCTGGTTTGTTGCCAAAAGAACATCGCGGCGACGATAACGGCCGCGACGATTGTCACGATGTTAAGGCGCTGTGCGCGCGCAGTGTCACTGGCATTGACCGTACCGTCGTCGCGCTGAATTCCCTCTGGCGTGATTTCGAATACCCAGGTCAGGACAATGGTGAGCACGAAACCGAGTAACAGAACGGCGAGGATGACCTTGCCTACCCACGCAGGTGCGTCTGCGAAATCGAGCAAGATGTCCGACACCTGAAGTGTCAGCCAGCCGACTACCAGATAGGCGGCGGTCACTCGAAATACGTTGCGGCGTTTGAACTCGCTAATTAATGACAATCTATGAGGTCCTCTTCAGAGGCCGGAATTAGATTCGGCAATCTGCCGCGCTTCATCTTCCATGCGCTGTTTTTTTTCGAGCCTCTCGAGGCGCAGACCGAACAAGTACCGAATGGCGAGCATTGCCGATATCGCGACAAACAACACTCCCAACACCATGAGGTAAAACATCCAGTCCATAGTAGCGGCTCTTCTCTGGCTATCCCGAGTATTAATAACTGTACACGGAATTTCGAGTAAACCAGAGAATCTCGAACATAAATGAGTGAGGTCTTGCGATGCAATTGAGGTATCTGTTAGTTGACAACAAAGTGCGCGCCGAAAATAAGTACCGGCAATACGATCACTGTTCGTAGCAAGAAGATGATACCGAGGTCAACGATACTGAGGGGCAAGCTGGACCGCAAGACAATTACACCGAATTCTGACATGAATACCAGTTGGCATACGGACAGGCCCGCGAGGACAAAACTTGTCGCGTCGCTATTGATGCTGGCTGCGACAATTGCCGGCATGTACTGATCCAGAAAGCCTGATAACAGTGCCGGAGAGGCCGTGGCTGCGTTGGGTAATTGAGCAAATTCAAGTACGTTAATAAGCGGATAGCTCAGCCAGGTGAATATCGGCGTGTGAAATGTAATTAGCGCCGCAAGCGTGGCCAACGCCATCGCAGCGGCCAATACCGAAAACATGAAGAACATCATGTTCGTCGCACCTGTCACGAAAAACTCACGCACACCAGGGGCAGACTCGGCCCGCTCCATCGCGCGCTCCCACGCCTCACGCAGCAACGACCGCGACTCTTTCGTCGATTCCGGGTTACTTTCTCGTGAACCGGAGATGTAGGTATCCGCTTTTCGCGATAGCGGCGGCAACCGCGGGGTGATAAGCGCGGCGAGCAAACAAGACAGCACGACAAATCCATACCAGGAAATAAAGAGATGCCCGACACCGGCAACCGATGCCACCACCGAAGCGAACGGAATTGACACCACTGAAAAGTTTGCCGCGATTATGCTTGCCTGGCGAGCGGTGTAGTTGCCGTTGTTGTATTGGCCGATTGTAATCAACAATCCGATCGACCCGGAACCGACAAAAGATGTCATAGCATCAATAGCCGACCTTCCCGGTAAGCGAAACAAGCTGCGAAATACCGGGCGCGCCAGCGTGCCCACGAACTCCATAAAGCCGAAGTCGGTTAGCAATGGCATCAACAAACATGCGCAGATATAAAGGGACAACACATTAACGCCGATCCCGACAAAAACGGCCCCACCGATTTCTTCGGATATCAGTAGCGCGGGCCCAACCTGAAGTAGATACAAAACGCCGAAAACCGTACCGATTAACCTCAACGCCAGCCAAATGTACGGCACATCAAATAAGTCTTTCCAGATTTTATGTCGACGAATCCAGCCAGCTTTAAAAACCGTACCCAATATCGTCAGTATACTTGTGGCCACCAGGACTCCGACCACGGTCTGCAGTGCATGCGTGCCGAGCAGGCCCTTGACCAATCCGGTAATAACATCCATTCCGATTGTCAGGTTTCCGTCCCAGCGGATCGGCATCAAGAAAGTCAGAATGCCGAAAAACGACGGCAACATGAATTGAAGATTATTTCTCGTCACTAACAATCACATCGCAACTACCATCGATAGCGGCGAGGCGTTCAGGTGTTCCGACATCTGCCCATACCCCTTCATAAAGAGATCCCTGCAAGCGACCAGCATCGGCTGCTGCTCGCATCAACGGCACAATTGAAAATTTCCCCGCCGCACAGCCGTCGAAGAATTCTGGCCTGTACATTGCTACACCACCGAACGTCAGCGCCGGTGTGTCGCTATTCCGTATCGTGCCGCCGTTAAGGTCGAAGTCACCAACAGCACGATAGTCTGGTGTTGGCACCAGCACCAAGTGTCCCAGATCGTTATCCCGGAGTTTGATTACAGGTACTGGCATTTCCGTAAAAATGTCCGCGTTTAGAACCAGGAACGGTTTGCTACCGAGAATCGGCAGCGCCCTTTTGATTCCACCGCCGGTTTCCAGGACCTTGTCCCCCTCATCGCTGTACAGAACGTTCAAGCCGTATTCAGATCCCGATCCAACGCGCTCCACGATCTGTTCACCCAGCCAGCCCAGGTTGATCACAACATGTTTGATGCCGGCTTTGCTGACATGCTCGAGATGCCGCTCCAGCAGGCTTTGCCCGCGAACTTCGACCAGACACTTGGGTACTGTGTCAGTTAATGGCCGTAAGCGCTTACCACGCCCGGCCGCGAGTATCATGGCGTTCATTCGGCTTTTCGCCATGCCGGCAAGACCTGTTCTTCGATCAAACGCACGAGGAATTCCAGTTCTTCATGCCGTGGCCCGAGTTCGATGATGTAATCGAGCGTTCGCGGTACATTATTTAGATAA
This sequence comes from Woeseiaceae bacterium, assembly GCA_021773155.1. Classification (GTDB taxonomy): domain Bacteria; phylum Pseudomonadota; class Gammaproteobacteria; order Steroidobacterales; family Woeseiaceae; genus UBA1847. The sequence continues at coordinate 15,889 of JAJFKQ010000070.1, forward strand.
CCCCCCTTGCCGTCGCGATGATTCAGTCGGCAGAAAATCCCGGCCGCTTTAAGCTGCCGCTGTACACCCATCAATTCGAAGTAACGCAGGAATTGCTCTTCATGAATTTGCATCCGCGTATTGTCGCTTAACTTTTGATAATAGTTGAGCGCCCAGCGTCGTACTTTGTCGGCTGGCCAACTAACATAGCAGTCCTTGAGCAAACTGACGAGGTCGTAAGTGAACGGCCCTTCGACCGCGTCCTGAAAATCCAGGATGCCGGGATTATCTTCATTAAGGACCATCAGGTTGCGAGAATGATAATCACGGTGCACGAATACCTGTGGTTGACGTTGCGCGGTTTCGATCAGCATGTCACAACAGGCTTGCCAGTTTCGCTCATCGTCATCACTAAGCTGCAATTGCAGGTGTGTACCGCACAACCAATCGTGAAACAGAGATAGCTCGAAACGCAGCAGTTTCTCATTGTAGGGCGGTAACGCCGCTTGATAGGCCTCGCCCCGGCGTTGCATCACTAACAATGCATCGATCGCATCGCCGTAAAGCGAATCAGCCAGATGTGGCTCTTCCACGAGCTTGCCGAGATATTGTTCGGTGCCCAAATCGGATAGCAGCAGAAACCCTTTTTCGATATCCGCTTCAATAATCCGCGGCGAGCTGAGCTGCATCGATTCCAGAAAACCCGCAATTCGCAAGAACGGCAAACAATCCTCCTGCGATGGCGGTGCGTCCATCGCGATGAAACTTTCCGCCCCCTTTTGCAATCGAAAGTAGCGGCGGAAACTGGCATCTGCAGACGCAGGTACAGGTTCGCAGCCAGCAACCGTCTCGATGCCACTGATCCAGTCGTTTAGCGCAGCCAGGCGACCATCGGCATTGTCGTCATTTTGACTAATCGATATTCTCCGTAACGCGTTGAAGCACCTACAAAACTATGCGAAGGTAACAAATAAGAATGCCTGTTAACATCCCGTTCCCAATGGCTTTGGCCGAAACCTGACCTGAACTGCAACTTGTCCTCGAAACCACTCATTTCAGCGTGTCTGCTGCTGGCTGCATTGAATGCAACCGCCGCGGAGCCGCTATCGTGTCAAACATCACTCGACGAGCCACTTTCGAAGGACCCGTTCGTACCGCTGACGCCGCTCGCAAGCCCGAATACGATTCAGCTTGAGGCCGGCAGTTTCGAAGCGCAACTCGGCGCAAGGCCAACGGCCGTCATGTCAGGTGGTGTGTTATTAAGGCGCGACGACAAACTCGCCGGCGCCGATAGTGCGCGATATGACCCTGACGACAAGGCACTGCACCTCGAAGGCGGCGTGCGTTACGAAGATCCCGGCACACAGATCAAGAGTGGCTCAGCCGAGTTCAGCTATGTTACGGGCCGCATTCGGTTCGAAGACGCGGAGTTTTCGCTCGGCAGCAGCAACTCCCGCGGCGGCGCCGATGCGATCGAAATAAACCAGAGTGGGTTGTTAACCCTCGACGGCGTGGAGTACACAACCTGCCCGCCCGGCTCCGAAGACTGGCTGATGCAAGGCAAGTCGATCGAACTCGATACCGGCAGAGGTGTCGGTACCGCCAAGGGCATGAAGCTGACGTTCAAGGGCATGCCCATCCTGTACGCTCCCTATCTGTCATTTCCAATTGGCGACGCGCGCAAGTCCGGGATACTGACTCCCGAGATCGGCAGCACCGGACGTAGCGGTAACGAGATCAGCGTACCCTGGTACTGGAATATCGCCCCTAATTACGACGCAACGATCACACCAAGACTTTTGACGAGTCGCGGCCTGCAAATCGCGACCGAGTTTCGTTACCTGACAGAACGTAACGAGGGCATTGTCATTGGCGACTACCTTCCTTCTGACGATATTATCAACCGGGCGCGCCACCAGTTTCAGTTTAAGCATCGCACGATATTCGGCAATGGCTGGCGGAATCAGATCGATATTCGAGAGGTTTCGGACAGCCAGTATTATGAGGATCTGGGTGGTAGTCTCAGCATCTCGAGTATCACGCATCTGAATCAAAGCATGCGCTTCGATTACTACTCAACCAATTTCTCGATGCTCGGTCAGATACAGGCTCACCAGACGATCGACGACGCGATTCCGGTGGACATGGAACCGTATCGCCGCGTGCCACAAGTTCTCGTCAACGGCAGTTGGGAAATCCCGTTCGGCCTGCGCTTCGGCGTAGGTGGTGAAATCGTTAATTTTGATCGCGATGTTGGCGTCACTGGCTGGCGCCTGAATGCGGCACCCAGGATCGATCTTCCATTATCACGTCCAGGCTGGTTTATTACGCCGGCTATGGAGTTCGATTACACACGCTACGACCTTGAAGATACCCTGCCGGGCGAGGAGACCGATCCAGCGCGCTCCGTGCCGATCGCAAGTCTCGACACGGGTTTTATTCTTGAGCGGAGCATGGCGAATTCCAGCCACGTTCAAACAATTGAGCCACGGCTGCTATACGTCCATATTCCGCAGCGCGATCAGGACGGCCTACCTGTCTTCGATACGATCACACCGGACATAAACCTCGTACAGTTGTACCGAAAAAACCGTTACCTTGGCATAGACCGAATCGGTGACACCGATCATGTCAGTGTCGGCATTACGTCACGAATTCTCGACACACCGACGGGTCGTGAACTGGTTTCGGCAACAATCGGACAAACGCGTTATTTCAGCGATCGGACCGTCGTTCTGCCCGGCGCAGCGATGGCGACGACGGAAACCTCAGACTACATCGCGCAACTGCGTTTCCTGCTATTCAAGAACATAAATTTCGACTTTGGCCACCAATGGGGTACCGGGGCAGACAACACAACGAAATCTGAAGCGCGTCTGCAATATCGACCAGCCGACAACAAGATATTGAATCTTGCCTACCGGTTCCGCCGTGACTCACTGGAGCAAGGTGATTTGTCGTGGTCCTGGCCGATAGCCACTCGCTACAATTTTGTTGGACGTTACAATTTCTCATTCCGCGATCAGGAAGTCCTTGAGCAGTTTTTTGGCCTCGAGTACGAGAGCTGTTGCTGGGGCCTGCGCCTCGTTTCACGTCGTCACATTTCGACTCGTGACGGAACTCGCGATTCATCCTTTGGTCTGCAATTAGTATTAAAAGGAATGACGAGCGTTGGCACAGCTGCTGACAAACTCCTCGAACGTGGTATTCTTGGCTATTCTGCAAATCCTCGGTAGTAAATTGTGTTAAAAATCAATACCTTATGCGCTGTCGTCGCTTTGGTTGCCGCGCCCGTTGTGGTCGCCGACAATCTTTCCGAGACAGGCGAATTTCTTGACGGCGTCGCCGCTATCGTAAATGAAGGCGTCGTTCTCAAGAGCCAGTTCGACAAACAGCTGGCAACGATCAGGACGCGCGCTGCCGAGCAAGGAATGCAATTGCCGCCGGACGATCTCCTTAACGAACAGGTTCTCGAGCGACTGATCGTCACCGAAATTCAATTGCAGCGTGCGGAACGAATTGGGCTGACTTCGCAGATCTCTGACCAGTACATCAATGTGTCTCTGCAACGAATCGCAGATCAAAACGGCATCCGTTTTGAAGACCTGCCCGCAATGCTCGCAGCGGACGGTATCGAATACGCCGATTTCCGCGAAAGCCTGCGCGAAGAACTGACACTCAACGAACTTAAAGGCATTGAGGTGCTGCGCAATATTCACGTCTCCGAGCGCGAGATCGAACAGTGCATCATAGACCTCGAAAATAACGTCGTTGTGAATTCCGACTGGGAGTTGTCGCATATCCTGTTGACGATCGATGAATCCGCAAACGCAGAAGCCGTTGCGGCAATTCAGCAGAGTGCTGATGAGATCCACGCACGGCTACAAGACGGCGCGGATTTCCGTGAGCTGGCCGCGCGTTACTCGGGAGGCCCGACAGCACTGGAAGGCGGCTCACTGGGCTGGCTGAATGGACAACAAGTGCCTTCGATTTTCACGGATGTGTTGCAGGGCATGAAGGCCGGCGATGTCAGCAAACCCTTCCGGACGTCCAACAGCATTCATATCGTCAAAGTCGATAGCCTGCGCAGCGCAGTCGAACACAGTGAGATCAATCAGTCCAGGATTCGCCACATTTTAGTCTCGCCGAACGAGATCATCGACGACGCGACCGCCAAACAGCGTCTCGAAGACGCACTCAAAAAAATCCGCGATGGTGAAGATTTCGCCGAGCATGCCAAGCTGCTGTCCAATGATCCGGGTTCTGCGAACCTTGGTGGTGATCTGGGTTGGGCGCAAACAGATACTTACGCGGAGGAGTTTGAGGCAACGGCCGATGCGGCTGAAGTGGGCGTCATTAGTGAGCCGTTTCGAACTCAGTTCGGCTGGCATATCCTTGAGGTCCTGGAACGCCGCGTTTACGACAACACGGAAGAGATCAAGGAACGCAATTGCGTTGCGCGCATTCGCAACAGCAAGCAGGAAGAAGAAACACTGCTGTGGCTGCAACGTATGCGGGATGAGGCCTTCGTCCACTCGCGCATTTAGTGGTCCTTCAAGGTGGCTCTCAACAAGCCTCTCGTAGTTACTGCCGGGGAGCCGGCCGGTATCGGTCCTGAGCTCTGCTCTCTGCTCGCGGATACTGACTTTGCAGCCGACATAATCATTGTCGGCGACGCTACTCTGATTGACGATCGCCTGCAGGTTCTGGATACGCCGTTCCCTGCACCTGTCATTCATGGGCAACCCGATCCGGCAAATGCCGGGACTTTACTTGACGGATTGCGGCTCGCTGTTGAAGGCTGCGTCGATGGACGCTTCTCCGGACTCGTTACTGCTCCGCTGGCGAAGAGTGTCATCGCTGATTCCGGCGTGCCTTTTACCGGACATACCGAATTTCTAGCCGAACTTCTGGATGTCGACTTGCCGGTGATGTTGCTCGTTGCCGGTGACTTGCGAGTAGCGCTCGCAAGTACGCATTTGCCATTGCGCGAAGTCCCCGACTTCATCACCAAAGACCGGCTAACCCAGGTACTCGAAATTTTGCACACCGATCTGCAATCAAAGTTTGGTATCGAGTCACCGGAAATTGTGGTGTGCGGACTCAATCCGCACGCTGGCGAAGGCGGACATCTCGGCGCCGAAGATGACGACATCATCGCGCCCGTTATCAAGGACTTAATACAACAGGGTATGAACTTGCGCGGCCCACTACCTGCAGATACTGCATTCACTCCGGCGGCCGGACATAAGGATGCCGTACTTGCGATGTACCACGATCAGGGTCTGCCTGTGCTCAAGTACGCGGGCTTTGGGCACGCAGTGAATGTCACCCTCGGACTGCCAATCATTCGAACATCGGTTGATCATGGCACTGCTTTTGACATCGCGGGCTCAGGGAAAGCCGATGCGGGCAGTCTTATCGCAGCGATTGAGCTGGCAACAGCAATGGCGTCTCGATAATGGCGGGCCATCGAGCGCGCAAACGATTCGGCCAGCATTTCCTTAGAGATGCCGGCGTTATTGATGCGATCCTGCGTGCGGTGCATGCGACCAAGGATGATGTCGTCGTCGAAATTGGGCCGGGCCAGGGAGCGATTACAGCCGCTTTGGCTGCGGACGCGGGGCAGTTACACGCGATTGAACTCGATCGGGATCTAGTTGCCCGTCTGCGACGACAATACTCAAACAATCCAGCCGTAACCATTCATGAAGCTGATGCTTTGTCGTTTGATTTTTCGACCTTGGGTGACCGGCTACGCATTGTCGGGAATTTGCCCTACAACATCTCCACTCCGCTGTTATTTCACCTGCTCAACTATCGCGACCGTATTCTCGATATGCATTTCATGCTGCAAAAAGAAGTGGTCGACCGCATGGCAGCCAGCCCCGGCAGCAAGGCCTATGGCCGACTCGGCATCATGCTCGGTTGCCATCTGAATATTGAATCCCTGTTCGACGTCGACAAGTCTGCGTTCGATCCACCGCCCAAAGTAATGTCTGCCGTTGTTCGGCTGGACCCGCTTCCTCCCGGTACTTTCGACATCAAGGACGAAGCGTTGCTGTCCAGGCTCGTTAGCAACGCGTTCATGAAACGCCGCAAGACGATTCGCAATGCGCTCAAGGATCATGTCGATGTCGCGGACCTTACGGCTGTCGACATTGACCCCGGCTTGCGACCGGAGCAAATCAGCATTACGAAATACGTCGAACTCAGCAACCATCTGGCGAGTTCCTTGCGTTAGAATATCGGTATGGACGAACCTCACTGCAATATCCGAATTCGAGTGGCAACCAGCTATGTAGACGACCAGTCAGAACCCGAATCTGATCGCTACGTATTTGCATACACGATTACGATAGCGAATAGCGGCAGCATTGCAGCACAATTGATCAGTCGTCACTGGATCATCACCGATGCGAACGGCAAGGTGCAGGAAGTTAACGGTGACGGCGTTGTTGGCGAACAGCCCTATTTGAGTCCTGGCGAAGAATTTCGCTACTCCAGCGGCGCAGTCCTCGAGACGCCCGTCGGAGCTATGCAGGGTATCTATCGTATGGAGGCCGACGGCGGCATTGGCTTTGATGCACCGATAGCCCCCTTCACACTCGCAGTTCCCGGGCTGCTGAACTAGGCGAGCCAAGATGGCCGTATACGCAATCGGCGATATACAAGGTTGTTACGATCCCTTCCGGCGGCTCCTCGATGCACTCGACTTTGAACCGTCAACCGACACGCTCTGGCTCGCAGGCGACCTGGTGAATCGCGGTCCCAAATCGCTTAAGACCCTGCGTTTCGTAAAAGGCCTTGGTGATGCGGCGATCAGCGCATTGGGCAATCACGACTTGCACCTGCTGGCACTTTCCGCCGGCGTCGTGCACTTCGGAAAGCGTTTCAGCTCTCTCGAGAAGCTCATCAATGCTCCCGATGCTGACGAGCTCTGCGACTGGCTACGGCATCGGCCCCTCGCTCACTACGATGCCGATTTAGACACGTTGCTGGTTCATGCCGGTACACACCCGGAATGGAGTGTGAAGAAAACACTCGCGCGAGCCGCCGAGGTAGAAGAGGAACTTCGGCACGGCGACTACCGAATGCTGCTGGGAAAAATGTACGGCAATACGCCGAATAGTTGGTCAGGCAAACTGCGCGGCTATAAACGCCTGCGATTTATTATCAATTGCCTGACACGAATGCGCATGATCACGCTTGGCAACAAGCTCAATTTCACGCACAACGGTTCGCCATGGCACGCCCGACAAAATCTGCAGCCGTGGTACATGGCGGATAATCCGGCGACAGCAAAAACGCGTGTGGTATTCGGCCATTGGTCACAGCTCGGCCTTATAGTATTGCCCAAGCTGGTGAGCCTCGATACCGGTTGCGTGTGGGGTCGACAATTAACTGCAGTTCGACTGGACAAGCGAATACCGCGCGTCATTCAAGTGGAAGGGCAATAATGCGGTACGAAGATAATCGCGGATTTGCGGCTGCGCAGGACAGGGCGGACCCGCTTGCGGAATATCGCGAACAGTTTAATTTTCCGCTAGAACGGAATGGACGTGCGCCCATATACTTGTGCGGCAATTCACTCGGTCTGCAACCGAAGCTCGCGGTGCAGTACGTCGAAGAAGAATTGCGAAACTGGAAGAACTACGCCGTCGACGGACATTTCCATTCTGATCGTCCGTGGATCTCGTATCACCGCCAGTGTGTCGCCGAGTTCGCAGCACTGACAGGTGCGAAGCACAGCGAAGTCGTGGCGATGAACACGCTTACCGTCAACCTGCACCTGCTCATGGCGAGCTTCTATCGGCCCACGCAGGAACGCTACAAAATCGTTATCGAATCTCAAGCGTTTCCATCGGACCGGTACGCCGCAGCATCGCAAATTCGCATGCATGGTTTTGATGCTGACGAGGGCCTGCTCGAATGGTCGCCGCGTGACGGTGACACCCGACTGTATACGGAAGACCTGGCCGCGATGCTTGCGGAACATGGCAACAGCATCGCATTGCTGTTGCTGCCCGGCGTGCAGTACTACACCGGACAGGTCATTGATATGGGAAAGGTTTGTGAGTTGGGCCGCACGCATGGATGCAAGGTCGGCCTCGATCTGGCGCACGGCATCGGCAATGTGGATCTTGAGCTGCACGACTGGGCTCCCGACTTCGCCGCCTGGTGTACTTACAAGTATCTCAACGCGGGCCCGGGAGCGATTGCGGGTGCCTTCGTGCCGGAAAGGAACAGCAGTCCGGAGAACCTCGACCAGTTACACGGTTGGTGGGGACACGACGAAGCAACCCGTTTCAAAATGGCGAAAAGTTTCACGCCTGCCGCCGGTGCCGAACTTTGGCAAATGAGTAACCCACCCATTCTGTCATTGGCACCCGTGGTTGCATCGCTGAAAGTATTTGAGGAAGCCGGGCTCGCCGCGATTCGCAAAAAGTCGAAAAAGCTGACGGGCTTTTTGGATTGGCTGGTTACGGCACGTTTTGGCGATCAGATCGGCACCATCACACCGGCAGACGCGCGCGGTTGTCAGTTGTCGCTGGTCGTAAAAGACAAGAACATTAATGCAAAGGGCTTGTTCGACAAACTGTGCGAACTGAATGTCACCCCGGACTGGCGTGAGCCCGATGTAATCCGTGTGGCGCCCGCCCCGCTCTACAACAGTTTCGACGATGTTTTCGAATTTGTGGAGCGACTGACTCTTGCCTTGTCAGAGTTAAGTCATTGATTTAATATCGTTTTATGGGTTAATACTGTATAATTGCAGGTCTTATTCCTCCACAAGGAAGTGCCATGAAACCTGTAATTAACCTCGTACCGATCGACGACCTCGACCAGACCATTATCACTCTTGCAGCGCGGATCAATGCCGAGACCTACGAATTACTCGTGCTTATTCGGCAGTTCGATGAGCGCGCCGGCTGGCTGAAGTGGGGCCTTGGCGGTTGCGCCGAGTGGCTGCACTATCGTTGTGACCTGGGCATGAATGCTGCGCGTGAGAAAGTCCGCGTGGCGCATGCACTCAAGACACTACCGCAAATTGCGGCCGCATTTGCAACAGGCATACTGTCGTACTCGAAAGTCCGGGCGATGACGCGTGTGGCCGGTACCTGCAACGAAGAGCAACTCTTGTCGTTTGCACTAAAGACGACGACGGCACGCGTTGAAGAACGTTGCCGGGAACTGCGCTGCGGTTCGGTGGATTCTCTCGGTGGTGCACAACGCGCTCTTGCCAATCGATCACTGCGAGTGAATCGGAATGTCGAACGGGGAATGATGACCATTACCATTGATCTTCCGATGGAGACCGGCGAACTGGTGGAAAAAGCGCTCGGCAAAGCACGCGACGATTCGATGTCTAAAGTGGAGTTTATTGATGAGTCCTGGTCGTCCCGGCAAGCCGATGCTCTGGTTTCAATGGCGAGCTCGTATTTGTCGGGCAAGGCCGGGCAAGCACGCAATACTTCGGATGACTACCTTGTGACGGTTCACGTTGATCAGTCGGCACTCGCCAACGGCAATGGTCGTTCGAGCCTCCCCATTGAGAGTGTTAAACGACTCTGTTGCGACGGTCATGCGGTCATCCTTGGCGAAGGCGAGAACGGCGAGCCGTTGAACATCGGTCGCAAGACGCGCACCGTGCCGACGGCCATTAAACGTGCCCTTGTGGCCAGGGATAAACGCTGTACGTTTCCCGGTTGCGAGCACAAACGCTATGTGGATGCGCATCACGTTCAGCACTGGTCGGCCGGCGGCGAAACGAGTCTCGACAACCTGATGCTACTGTGTTCGCAGCATCACAAGCTGGTGCATGAAGGTGCCTTTACGATTGAACGCGACTACCAGAATCACTGGTTTTTCAAACGTCCGGACGGACGGGCCGTTCCAGCTTGCGGTTACAGCGCAGCAGACACAACGGATGATGCCGTTGGAGAAATTTCCGAACTGTTCAACAATCCCCCAGCAGGGGGATTATTGACCGCGGCGGATAATTTCGCATTGGAGCCGTCACCACCTGCTTATTGGCATTAGCTGAAGCTAGTCAGACCACTTTCTTCGAGACTTTGAACGTCCGCTTCGCTGCGGAGGATCGCCGGTCGGGTGTTAGGCTCGGTCACGGCTGCTGATGACTGCGATTTCAACCGGCCGATGCTGTTGCGAGTGAACGGCGGCTATAAGGACCAGCCCCGGTTTGGTGGACACCTTTAAATGTGCGCGATAATGCGTAAGGAGGTGTCTCATGGCAAAAAAGAAATATCGACGATACAGTCCGGAGTTCAAGCGTCATGCATTGAAACGAGCTAGCGAAGATGGCGTGACGGACAAGGAGGTCTGCGAGGATCTTGGGATCAGTCCGCGACAACTGGGCCGTTGGCGAGATCAATACCGACTTTTGGGTGACGAAGCGTTTCCTGGCCAAGGCAAGCGGCGAGATGAAGAGGTAGCGGAGCTTAAGCGCAAACTCGCAAAGGCAGAACAGGAAAGGGATTTTTTAAAAGATGCGGCGGTTGTGCTAGCTGACCCAGAATGGCGTGACGAAGCACCGGGCGATACGCTGGATGACATCATTATTCCTAAGAACCTGACAATCTGCGCAACTTCTTTTGAAGAGTTCATTTATCGATTCTGGCTCGAAAACACTATCTGGTTCGCATTGGTTGAAAGTCGCGAACTGACGGAAACGCAAGAATCATATCGCCGCGCTGCCGCCGCGACCCGGTGACGTGCCACTTGGCCGCGTGTGTCGAGGTTTGGCATCATGGCAATGAGATTAAGGACCGAGCGTGCAATCATCTGGTCATCGCTTCGGTAGAAATCTCGTTGTAGAGAGAGCCCAGCGATTTTTAGGTGCGCGATTGCATCGCGTTTTTGAGAGATTGTGAGTCGCATATCGTGGTCCTTTTTTTGTGGCGTTCACGACGGGATGCCTCCAAAACAATGATCTTGATATGCGATATTGGATAAGCGCTTTATAAGAAAAGAGCGAACTTTAATTGAAGTGTACTGTCATAAGACCCCAAACCCGAAACACCCCGAGGAGTCCCATGCAAAATATGTCAAAACTGCTGTTATTGAGCGCTTCCCTATCATTCGTAGCCACTGAAGCCAATGCTTCCGAAACCATCGCTATCAACTCAACCAACAAAGCAGCACTATTGGACGGCCGTTGTGGCAACGATGAATGGGAAGCAGCAACAAAGATCGAGCTGCCAGCGCAAGTTTCCATTTATCTAATGCACGATAAAGACTACTTCTACATTTGCGCCAAAGGCAAAGCAGAAGACACCACGGTCTTAGATCTTTCCATAGAACATGCAGAAACTGGCCGTCTCCACAATTTTCATCTCTCCGCTCAAATGGGAGAAAGTGTACTCACAGACAAAGGATGGGAAAATAAATCTGGCAAGTGGGTTCTCAAAGATTATGCTGGATTCTGGGTACCCTTTTCTGGGCTTGAAGATCCCGAAAATAGAAAGGATCCTAAATTCGCTAAAGGAACACACAGGCAAGTGCAAGTGTTACGCAAGAAATTTGCGGGTAACACTTGGAATATGATGTTTGGCGTAAGCGCCATTAATCACGAAGGTAACTCTCACGCAGAAATCTTTTATCCCGAAAAAGCAGTAGATAACGATAAGTCGACCTGGGCGAAGTTTTCATTTTCTGAATAAAATCTCTAAATACTATTAGTGAGGCTTAGGGGTCATGCTGCCTAACAAAAAAATCAACAGGAATGCAAACAGCGAAGCAGTTTGTTCTCTCTCCCGGCTATGTCATTGCTCTCGCTTGCTTTGGCGCTATTTCGACGGATACTATCGACGTTCTTTTCCGCGTTGGCGCGAACGGTGCTGTGTATGATCTGGTGTATCTTGGATACTTTGCGTTGCCTAGTTCGGTCGGCGTTAGGCGAGTAACATACATTGCCTGCTGTTTAGGTCTTTGGGTTCTTTTTCTGCTGATTCATGGGTAAGCAAACGGCTCCTTGTGGCCGTTAGCCGTCCATCGCCATATCAATTTCTTGGTCACTTGACCGGCTGCTGCTGACAAAAGCTGTCGTTCGTACCGGGTCAATTCTGACCTCGACTTTACGACCGGATCTAAACCATCCGCTCGTACGTCATAAACTCGAACGCGAACTCGTTCGTTTCGCTCGCAGCATAAGCCTCGCTGTCAACGAGCCCCCAACTGCCGGCATCGATTTCGGGGAAGAACGTATCACCTTCAATCTCGGTGTGTACACGAGTGACGTGCAAGCGCCCCGCTTTCGGCAAAAACAAATCGTAGATCTGGCCTCCGCCTATAATCATGATCTCTTCGGCATCGCCGGCAGCATCCAGTGCAGCGGCGGGAGATGCAACGACGTCACAGCCCTCTGCCGAGAACCCGGGCTGCCGGGTGATCACGATATTTTGCCGTCCCGGCAACGGGCGGCCGATCGACTCCCAGGTAAGCCGTCCCATCACAATGGGTTTCCCCATGGTGAGC
>JAJFKQ010000008.1 GCA_021773155.1 Woeseiaceae bacterium
CGGTGCACCCATTCCAGTACCGCAGGAAATACTCAGCAGCGACGACCAAAGTGGTGCCTCTCACTACTCCGATCCGGTTTGGGATTCAGTTCGCATGAATAACATCATGGATCACTTCGCCACCGCTTTTTTTGACTACCAATTGAAAGGCAAAAAAGAGAGCCTGAGCTATTTGAGTCTGATACCTAACTCTCAAGACGGTGTCTATTCTTTAGACAATGAGCAAGAAACAGGTGCGCATACTTACTGGAAGGGTTTCGCCAAAGATACTGCACGCGGTCTGGTGCTTGAGCATCTCGGTCCGGTCGAGTAATCACCAATGGGACGTTGGCGAGCACCCGCTCCAGAATCATCACCCTATATAACGCCGGCAGGCTTCGATGCTTTGCAGCGCGAACTGGATGACATTTGGCTCCGCCGTCGTGATGTCGTCAAGGCCCTCGCAGAAGCTGCAGCCGAAGGCGATCGATCCGAGAACGCCGAGTACATCTACCGGAAAAAAGAACTGGGTGGTCTGGATCGACGAATTCGTTATCTGCAAAAACGCTTGCCTGTACTGAATGTAGTACGAGAGCATCCGAAGAGTGATGCGATCTATTTCGGTGCGATTGTGGAACTACGGGATGACACCGGAGACACGCGCACCTATCGAATTGTCGGGCCAGACGAAACGGATGCCAAGACGTCCGCAATTAGTATGGATTCACCACTTGCCAAAGCATTACTCGCCAAGCATGTCGGCGATGAAGTTGTACTCTCTACGAACGGAAGATCGACCATGATGTGCGTGATCTCAATTCGCTATTGAGATTCATCGCCGCGGCAGCAACCCCCCACCCTATCGACGCTGCAACTCGATTTCCTCCTGCACTGCGTCGAAGAGTCCGCTGCGCAGCCCCGCAAGTTTGAATATCTCAACTACTGTAAAAAACGGCGCCGCCAAATTCGCCTGAATGGGATGTTTGACTAATACCGGCATAGATCTCTCCACCGCATGCCCGATGAACTGCGCCACATACCCGCCGAAGAAACACCCACCGGCAATAATCCAGCCGGTATTGCCGGGATAGCCGCCTAGTTTAACCGCAAGATTTGTCAGTAAGTATCCGCCCACTGCGAATACGACGGCAAACATCACATCGAGCGTCAGGTAAAAGAGAGTGAATGCGAAAAGAACGACGTGCGCGAGATAAAAGTGAAACTCATTGATTTCGAATCCCACCCACGTCAATGGAATAAAAATACCAAGCATGATTGTCGGTATGCCAATCATATGTACGAAGACATTGAATGGATGCTGATGAGACACGGCATAGCCAGTCAACATGTCCATCAATTTTCCCTCAGCTTTCATCCCGTACTCCAGTGTTCTCGTGCCATAAACGTATCATGAATCGGTATACTCTAGCGCCACGTTCATAGTTGGATGGAGACCTGCCATGACCTTGTTGATTGCCGGTGTTGTTCTTTGGAGTATTTCTCACCTTTTTCCTGCTGCCGCCCCAGGTGCCCGCGCCAACCTGGCGGACAGATTTGGTGAGGGGCCTTACAAGGGCTTATTTGCACTCGACATTATTCTTGCGCTCGTCCTGATTGTATTGGGCTGGAAAGCGGCCACACCGACACCGATCTACACGCCGCCACTATACGGCAGCCCTGTTCCATCGATATTCCTGGTCATCGCAGTTCTCCTTTTCGTCACGTCCAAAGCTCCCAATAACCTGAAGCGGTACATCCGCCATCCACAATTGTCTGCCGTTCTTTTCTGGGGTATTGGCCACCTGTTGACGAATGGCGATAGTCGTTCACTGGTGCTGTTCGGCGGCTTGGCGCTTTGGGCGGCAGTGCAAATTGTCTTCACCAACAAGCGTGACGGCCAGTGGAAGAAGCCGAACTCGGTGCCGTTGCCAAAGGATATTATTACCATAGCAGTTGCAGTCGCCGTGTTCGCCGGACTTCTTTACTTTCATGAGTCGCTATTTGGTGTAGCAGCAATTCCGGCTTAAGAAATCAGTAACTTAAAAGTGCATCCACCTGGGTTTGATTCCGAGGCCGCTACACGGGGCGGCCAAGATAAAACGGAGGTGTTCATCCCCGATATGATGACGTCAAGGGAGCTAAACAAACCTGTAGAAATCACCGTAGCGACGCGATTAGCAGAGATCGCAGTAGACGAACTGCTATAAATATGGCTAAAGTAACACCCTTGTTCGCGATCGGTGTGGGGAGTCTCGAATGCAAGAGTTGATGCTCGGCGCATTACTGGTGCTTGCCATTGCATGGCTGGTCGTTCGAATTCGGCGAAACAAGGCAGCTACAATTGCCGAATCCAGACCTGTCACAAAGGACAGCGGCGCATTTCATGCCGTCGCCATCAAATACTCTGAGAATGCCTGTGATGCAGCAAAGGCGATGACGGGCCGCCGCTTTCTATCAAATGCCGCGCCACATTTGCCGCTTCCAGAATGCGATTTTCCGGAGTGCCGCTGCAAATTCGCGCATTACGATGATCGCCGCAAGGGCCGCGATCGCCGCAGCCCGTTTGCTCCCGGCGGTACAACTGGCGCTACGGGATCGTTTGAGCGAGAAAGAAGGGAGAAAACTGACCGCCGCAAAGACGGCGATTAGCATAATTGGCAGGGCTTCTCCGAACGATCAATAACCGAGGTCAACGACGACCATCTGATAGTGCTCCAGCTCAGCCTGAGCGTGCGCTCGCACTTCATAAAGATCTTTGATTTCGGCTTCGAGCTGACCTGTTCGTTCCGCCATGTCCTTCATGTCGGCCAGAAGCAAAATACGCTCTTCCTGCGTTGTCTCTTTGGCAACAATGTCGATGCCATTCTGCAACACCTTATCTTCCAGCTCTTCCAGCTCGTTTTCTTTCGAATTAATCGAAGAATTTGCACGATTCACGTCTGATCGTAATGTGTAGAGATGATAGCCGGCGTTATAGGCGTCCAGAAAGTTCGCCTCAAGATTTACGCTACA
>JAJFKQ010000071.1 GCA_021773155.1 Woeseiaceae bacterium
TACGGACTCCCGTAGTTTGCTCAAATGCGTATGCGATCTCTATGAGCTGCTTCTCATTCCAGGGCTTTGCAACAAACGTCAGCCCGATCGGCAACCCCGATACGAAGCCGGCGGGTACCGTAATGCTTGGATAACCGGAGATAGCGGCAAGGGACGAGCTGCCGATACCAAACGAATCGCCATTAATATGATCGATCAGCCAGGCCGGGCCGTTGGTCGGGGAAATCAAAGCATCCAGTTCGCGTTCCGCGAGCAGCTTATCAATGGCCGATCGCGAAATATTCTTGCTGGTCTCCAGAGCCGTCAGGTAGGCCTCGTCAGTCAGTGGTCCTTTGGCTTCTGACTCGAGAAGTATTTCTTGTCCAAAGATTGGCATTACCGTTTCTGCATTGGCGTCGTTGTAAGCGATCACCTCGGCCAGACTTTGCACCGGCGCGCCGGAGTTCTTCAGGTAAGAGTTCAGATCCGTCCGGAACTCATATAGCAGCACCTCATACTCGGCGTCGTACATATCGCCGGGTTCAATGTTGATGTCATCGATTATTACGGCACCGGCTTCCTGCAGCTTCTCAATGCCGGCCGTATAAATATCGTCAACTCTCTGGTCGGAACCGGCACCGTACCAGGAGCGAATGACGCCAATACGCTTGCCGTTGAGAGCATCTGCTGTGAGGTTGGCGGAATAATCATGGTGGGTCTCGGCCGCTGCGGTTGCGGTGTCGTCAGGATCGGTTCCCGTCATCGCGGTTAACAGGATGGCCGCATCGCGGACGGTTCGGGCCATCGGGCCCGCTGTATCCTGACTGTGTGCGATAGGAATAATTCCGCTGCGGCTGACGAGACCGAGTGTGGGTTTGATACCGACGATGCCGGTGATGCCGGCGGGACAAACCACCGAGCCATCCGTTTCCGTACCAATAGAAACCGAGGTCAAATTTGCCGCGACAGCGACGGCAGGGCCGCTCGAAGATCCGCAGGGTGAACGTTTTGTGTTGTAGGGGTTCAGCGTCTGACCGCCGACACTGCTCCAGCCACTGGATGATTTGGAAGATCGAAAATTCGCCCACTCGCTGAGGTTGCCTTTGCCAAGGATGACGGCACCGGCGTCACGCAGTCGCTTCACGACAAAGGCGTCTTCGGGTGGAACGTGTTCGGCAAGCGCCAGGGATCCGGCACTCGTGTACATCTGATCCGCCGTATCGATATTTGCCTTAAGGATGACCGGAATGCCGTGCAGAGGGCCACGTGGGCCAGAGGTCTTCCATTCCTCATCAAGTGACCTGGCGATGCTCAGCGCATCCGGATTGATCTCGATAACCGAGCTCAATGTCGGGCCGGCATGATCGACCGTATTGATTCGGTTGATATACCAGCCAACGAGTTCTTCAGAACTCAATTCGCCGCGCTGCATGTGGTCGTGCAGGGCAGGTATATCGGCCTCAGAATAATCACGCTCGCCGCCCGTGCAGGCAGCGAGCGCGAGAACCAGCAGTGCGCTGAGAAGCTTACGCATTACTCAGGACTTCTGAAACGCATGACGAAGCGATCGGTCTTGCCGCGAATACCTTCGGCAAAAACCATCTTGCTATAATCGTCATCCGGGTTGCGGAGAAGGTCGCTGGTTTCTTCATAGACAAAGCCCGCAGCTTCCATATCAGCAAGAACGATCGCCGGGTCGATGCGGTGCACCGTGGTTCCGGTGTCTGACGGAGACCCCGCCGCCGCGTAGTGATCGATGATCGCTACAACGCCGCCAGGCTTAAGTCCCTTCTTCAGTTCAGCAAGAAACGCCGGGCCATCAATTTTCGGCCAGCCGTTTTCCGCGTCTGAGTGATACAGGTCGTGAAACGACAGCACCAGCATCACGGCGTCGAGGGAATCGGCTTCGAGCGACAGCTCGTTGTTCTCCGCCATAAGTACTTCGACGTTCGTTAGACGGCCACTGCCGAAACGTTCTTCGAACGCCTCGCCCACAAATCCAAGATAGGCCTGATTGGATTGTGCGATTACCTTGCCTTGCTCACCGACCACGCCAGCAATGATTTCCGCGTAGTAGCCGCCACCTGTGAACATATCGAGCACGGTCATACCGGGCTCAATGCCCATGAATTCCAGAATTTCGGCTGGCTTGCGTCCGGCGTCCCGAGCGCGATCGGCATCAGGTCTGGCCTCACTGGCGACAGCCGCCGCGTAAACTGACATCGCCGTTTCGGCCGCCGCTGCTTCAGGTTCTGCGGCGGGCGGCTCCGACGCTTTCTCTCCGCAACCGGAAATCAACGTGAAGGCCAGCAACGATCCCAGCGCGTGAAGTCTTGTGGTTCTTTTCATTTTTTTCCCCTTTAAGGTGGTTTGATCCTATTCGGACCAGCGCCAAAGGGCAAAGTGCAGTCGCAAATCGGGGGCAAGAAAAAGCCCCACGGCGTTAGCGGCGGGGCTTGAATTTCTCTTTT
Source organism: Woeseiaceae bacterium (assembly GCA_021773155.1). Taxonomy (GTDB): domain Bacteria; phylum Pseudomonadota; class Gammaproteobacteria; order Steroidobacterales; family Woeseiaceae; genus UBA1847. The sequence continues at coordinate 2,451 of JAJFKQ010000071.1, forward strand.
TTTCAAAAGAGGCAACTGCGAATTCGATAACCGGTGACTATGTCTTTCTTATTGTTATTGGATCTGGATCTTCTTATTTTTATTGTTGTTTTTCTTCTGGCGTCTAAATCCCGTGTCTGACCGTTTTTGTTATCAAGCGCAGTTACGCTTCGCTTGGGCAGGGTATTAAAAGCAAAAGCTGTGCCAACTGATCGCGCCGCACCACGAATTCAACGATTTAGCGATCGCTCAATCGAATCAATTCTGTAATGCACGGTAAAAATGTAAAAAAAACCGACAGTTTTGAACCGATAAAATCTATCCCCACCAGCGGGCAGGCGGATACAGGTGATCTGATTATGTCTAATTAATGGTCAGGATCGAGAATAATCCGTATTTCGGCCCTTTTTGTTAAATTATTCGACACTTTCCGCGCTTTTGGCGCGATCAATCAAGCCGGAGACACTGTAAAAGCGCCCATTTCGGACCACAGCGACCACATTTAGCATGTCATTGATGTCAGCCAGTGGATCGCCATCCACGAAAACGAGGTCGGCAGCTGCGCCCGTCGCGATTCGACCCAGGTAAGGATCGGCAAGCATCGCGGCTGCGGCATTCACCCCCATGCCGCGCAATGTTTGCTCGGGCGTCAGCCCCGCAATCTGCATGGCACGAAATTGTGTAGCCAATGCCCGACCAGTCGACAGGCCAGTGGACCGGCTGGTAACGATGGCGGCCGTGACGTCGAGTTCGGGTCTGGATGTTGGCCCCATGCTCCATTGATCGCCGTTCAGCAATCGTGGGCCTGGTATTTCTTTGCCTGACCAGAGCGCGTTGAGGCGTTCAGTGTCCGGATGATTTCCAACAACGGTGGTGACACCCTTTGTCAGCAAATCTGGTCCGTGAGCGGGAACGAGCTGCCCGGGCAACCGAGCATCGGCATCGACCAAACCGGGGAGGATGGTCAGATCACCCATGTCGATAACAAGCGACCCGGATCGGTTCTCGTGGTCTTCAATGGCCGTGATCCGGCCCCCGTCAATCAGGATGTCTTTGTTGTGTTGGTAGCCAGCGCCGATACCGTCGAACAATCGCGATGCGCGGATAACGAGCTGTCCGGCAGGTTCGCCTGGCCAGGAGAGTGCAAGGCGCTCGCGACGGGCCGTCGGCTGTGCCTGAGGCTGAATGGTTGCGCGAAACTGTAGCGGGCTTGAGTTCCAGGAATTGAACAGGCGTTGCCGGATTTGGCCGTTAGCTGAGTAGTACATGCGGTGGCGATCCAGCCAACTCACTGGCGCCACGACGAACTGCTCGTTGTTCGCGTATGACCGAATCAAACGCGGGTTCGACAAAATAACCATCTTGATTGAAGTGCCACTATCACCAATCTGGAAAAACGTGACCAGACTGTTGTCGGGCCGCCAGGTCGGTGCGGCGAGTTTTTCAGACGTGGTTAGCAGAATTTCCTCGGGCTGCGAGTGTCGCCGCAGGATAAGCGACCACTGGCTGCCGCTGTGATGTACGTAGACCAGGTCGCGCCCATCGGATGACCAGGCTGCCTCAGTTTCGTCACCCGTGCGGTCACTGATACGCCAACTTAAGCCCGTTGGTACATCAATCTCCCACAAATCAAAGCCGGTGCCGCTGACGTCTGACGAGTACAGTACGCGTTCACCATCCGGGTGCCATGCGGGATGCAGATCCAAATTGGAATTGGTGCTGAGCTTCTGCATATCGCCAGTTCCGAATTTGTATAGCCAGATGCCCTGTTGTCCGTCGACAATCGCTTGATAAACGAGCTGCTCTCCATCGGGCGACCAACGTGGCCGCTGCACCGACTTAAGGTTCTGGGTGAGCTGCCGCGCATCCCCGCCGCCACCAGGTACGATCCAGATATCACCGCGCAGGTCAATCGCGAGCCGGCCGTCTTTGGTCGCGTCCACTGACAGGCTGGCGCCTCGCGTGATGGTGATCTGCGCGTCAGCCGTGGCCGTGAGCAACAGGCCAAAGACGAGAAAACCGAAGACGAAAAAACTTAGTGTTCGTAAATGCACGTTCCACCCTCGCGCCGCGGGTCTGCCGCGGACGCCAACCCCGTTGCGCTATCGTAAACAGCAGCGCCGACGCCGCCGAAATACATTGAAGGCTTCGGAAATTCATTCACCGGTAAGTCGATGTCTGGAAGTTCGAGTCCTGCCTCTGCCATTAAGCGAACGTCCTCGCCGCTGGTATCAATATGAATACGCGGATGCGCTATCGCCTCCTCAAGCGGCATCTCGAACAGGAGATAGTTAATAAGAAACTGCTGCAGTGCCGTGGTGATGCGATCAGCACCGGGTGATCCCACTGCGAGCACTGCACCGTCACCGCGAGCGACACTGGGTGCCATGTTCGATGGTAGTCGCGAACCGACAGGGCCGGCGTCAAGGCCGCGCCGATTCAATTCGATCTCACCCAGGCAGTTGTTCAGCCACAGGCCTGTACCCGTCGGCATTTCGCCGGAGCCATATCCGGACGAAGCCGTAATCGCGCAACCCGTGCCGGTGATGTCCACCACTGACGTGTGCACGGTAGAAGCGGACATCCAGCGATTTAGCAATCGCCCGCTGCGAGCAGACTCTATCAACCGTGCAGCTTCAGCTCCGATATCTTCGGCGAGGTCGAGGTTGCGCATGCGAAAGTCCAGGCACGCTCGTTGTGTCTGAATCAATTGACTGAGCGTTTCACTATTCCAGTTATGTGGTTGCACCTCGGCACAAGAGAGCAGCATTGCGGCAAGAATCGAACCGCCGACCGCGGGAGCTGGATTAGTCGCGATAGACCAGCCACCGATATCGGCGACCAATGATTGCCTTTCAATGGCCCTGTATGAGGAGAGATCCTCACGAGTTAGCATACCATCGCCATTGCGACAGTGATCCGAGATCGTGGCGCCAAGTTCGCCTTCGTAGAAGAGTCGTGCGCCTTCTCTTGATATGGCCTCGAGCGTATCGCCGAGGTGCGGAATCACAATGGTGCTGCCTGCGTCTCGCAGCGATCCGTCGGCCTGATGCAATGCGTTGTGCCCGTCGTCACTGCGGTCGAAGATGCAGTGCCCGGAATAGCCGAGGTAATAGCGACAGGCCGCCGAAAGTGGAAAGCCGTCGCGAGTTGCCCGAATGGCAGGTGCGAATATCGCCTCCCAGCTCGCGGCGCCGAACTTTTTCCAGGCACACTCGATGGCGGCGAGCGAGCCGGGTACCGATACCGATCCGGGACCCACCAGTGTTTCAATCCCGCCGCCGTAATTTATGGATACGTTCACGGCACCGAGACCGCGCTCTGCTGCGGCGAGGCCAGCACCCGGAACGGCTACATTGCCGTCGATCGTGACCGGATCGCCACCAGCCTGCCAAACAGTAATGAACGAACTGCCTGCCAGTGCGCACACACCGGGTTCGGTGTTCATCGTCAGAAGTGCAGCGGCCAATGCACAGTCGACCGCATTACCGCCAGCAGCGGCAAGCTCACGCGCCGCATCGGCGGCCAGCTGAGAGGTCGTAGCTACTGCAACATCGGTCATCGAGGTAGAGCTCTAAAAATGTATCACCGAGCGAATGCTTTTGCCTTCGTGCATCAGGTCAAATGCTCTGTTGATGTCCTCAAGTGGCATCGTGTAGGTAATGAATTCGTCGATCTTGATATCGCCGTCCATGTACTGGTCGACCATGCCCGGCAATTGTGAGCGACCCTTGCAACCACCAAATGCCGTACCGCGCCAGACTCGGCCCGTCACCAGTTGGAACGGCCGTGTGGAAATTTCCTGACCCGCACCTGCGACGCCAACGATGACCGATTCGCCCCAGCCCTTGTGGCAGCACTCCAGCGCCGAGCGCATCAGGTCGGTATTGCCGACACATTCAAACGAGAAATCGACGCCGCCATCCGTGAGTTCGACGATAACGTCCTGGATGGGGTCGTCGTGGTTTTTGGGGTTGATGCAATCTGTCGCACCGAACTGCTTCGCGAGTTCGAACTTATCCTCGTTGATATCGATAGCAACGATGCGACCGGCATTTGCGATCGTGGCTCCCTGGATCGCACTCAGACCGACGCCTCCCAACCCAAAGACGGCCACGTTGTCACCCGCCTGGACTTTGGCGGTATTGAGAACTGCGCCGATACCGGTCGTGATGCCGCAGCCGAGCAGGCAGACCTTCTCCAGCGGTGCTTCCTTGCTGATTTTCGCAACCGCAATTTCCGGCAGAACGGTGTACTCGCTGAACGTCGACGTACCCATGTAGTGGAAAATCGGTTTGCCGTCCAGGGAGAAGCGTGATGTTCCATCGGGCATCAGTCCCTGGCCTTGAGTGGCGCGAATCGCCTGGCATAGGTTTGTCTTGCCGGAGGTGCAAAAACTACACTCACCACACTCGGGCGTGTACAGCGGGATCACATGATCACCGACGCTGACCGAGCTTACGCCTGCGCCGATTTCTTCGACGATCGCGCCGCCTTCATGACCGAGGACTGCGGGAAAAATACCCTCCGGGTCCTC
>JAJFKQ010000072.1 GCA_021773155.1 Woeseiaceae bacterium
CGATCGCACAAGAGTAATGTGCAGGGAACCAAAGGTTGCAGCCGCAGACTAAGTTCACGTCTGATCAATTTTGGGGGTTGAATCGATGAAAAAATCACTGTGGATAACTGTTGTCGCGGTTTTGGTGCTGGCATCCTGTAGTCCCCATACAGGCGGACGCACTGATTTGGCACCGCTGCCACCGCCACCGCCACCGACAGCGGCGGAAAAACTTCGGTCCGACTTGCAGGGCCTGTCTCTCGATGAGTTCTATGTTGAGTCTTATGCTGCGCTGATGCGGAGGACACCCGAGCTTATTATCTGGCGCGGTTTGAGTGACCTGATCCCGCCGAATTTTGTCGGGCTAAATAACCTGTCCGATGCTTATCAGCGTGAGACCTTCGCCATGCACCAGGTTGTGCTGGATGTGCTGCGGACCTATGACCGTTCGATACTGACCTCGGACGAGCAACTCAGCTATGACGTTTATGAGTGGCAGCAGCAGGACGAAGTTGATCGACTTGAGTTTATTTATTACGACTTTGTGGCGACCTACAATTTCTTAGGGGTACACAGGGACACCGAAAGTTTGTTTTTGGAAGTACATCCGCTGGAGACCCGGCAAGATGCTGAGAACTATGTCACTCGTTTAAACGCCATCGATGAAAAGTTCGCACATATTGGCGCGCAATTAGTTTCGCAGAACGGCGCTGGCGTCATCGAGCCGGCAGTGACGATGGATGCTGCAATCTCCAACCTGGGCGAGGTCGCGGATGCCGCCGCGAACACGACTTCGTATTACACGGCCTTCGTCGATAGGATCAATAACATTACCGAATTGAGTACGACGGACCGTCAGGATTTGTCTAACATCGCCCTGGCCGCGATCAGTAACAGTGTAATCCCGGCCTATCGGCAACTGCGGCAAACCATGCAAACCCTGCGGCCAAATGCTCCGACATCCATCGGTGTCGGGCAGTATCCACTTGGCACCGAGTATTACAATTACACTCTGAAGCATCATACGACCACAGACCTGACGGCTGCCGAGGTGCATCAATTGGGACTGGACGAGCTGGCGCGTATCCAGGCAGAAATGCGCGTTATCTTCGATCAGTTGGCTTATCCACAAAATGAAACGATGCAGCAGCTCTTTGCCCGTGTCGAGGCCGACGGCGGCATCATTCCGGCGGTCGATGTAAAGCCAGCCTACGAGAATATAGTCGCGTTTGCTGAACAGAACCTGGTGACCGCGTTTGATATTTTCCCATCGGCACCGGTGATTATTGCTGACGACGATTTCGGTGGCTACTACATTGGCCCCTCATTTGATGGCACACGTCCGGGGGCCTTCTATGCAGGTACCATGAACGACGAGGCGTATTTTCGGATGCCGTCGCTGACCTATCATGAATCGGTTCCTGGTCATCACACGCAGATCGCGATTCAAATGGATCAGGACACGCCTGTGTTTAGAAAAGTGTCACGCGTGACGGCATTTGTGGAAGGTTGGGCCCTGTATGCAGAACGGGTGGCCTACGAGCTGAACTGGTATGACAACGATCCTTACGGCGATTTAGGGCGGCTGCAATTTGAAGCGCTGCGTGCGACGCGCCTGGTAGTGGACACCGGTATTCACAGCATGGGCTGGTCATTCAATCAGTCAGTTCAGTACCTTGAAGATAATTTGGGCTATAGCAATGGTGCGGCGCAGGGTGCTGCGGGGCGTTATAGCGTGGTGCCGGGGCAGGCCACGGCCTACATGGTGGGTATGTTGCAGATTCTCGCAGCGCGGCAACGAGCGATGGATGCGCTTGGTGCACAGTTCAGCCTCATAGAGTTTCATCGCTTGTTGTTGAGCAATGGGGCCGTGCCGATGGATATCATGAATCGCGAGGTTGATCGTTGGGTTCAGGAAAAGCTTGCTGCGCCTTGAAGTTTCCGTGACGATCAGGTGCTTTCAACCAGCGCCCTGAGCTCATCCCAGTTGCCGCTTTGACTCAGATTAGTGTGGCCAGCTGTACGCGCACGAATCACCAGTCCTTGAGCGGAAACTCCATTGTCGGTTGCGGTGGCCAGGGCAGGCCACTTTCCTCAAGCTTGGCCGCAAAATTGGGTGTTGCGTCGAGATCAAACGGTGCGCCACAACCACACCACTGGATTATCTGCGTCAGTGTTACCGAGCCGAAATGGTGCTCGTCAATTATCGCGGCGAAGCGATTGGCCTCTTCTTTATGGCCACCCCATGCAGCAGCGATGACCCCAAAATAATATTCGCTTGGATTTTCGGCCATGAACTCTGCGAAGAACTGATCGAAGCGCGCCTGGTCTCCCTCGTGCGCCATAATCAGGCCCTTGAATACCTCAGCAAAAAATGCGTCCTGAATCCGGTCATCGATTTCCTTGCGGGCTTCGGCATGCAGGCCGTGAGCGACTAATACTCGGACCAATTCAACGCTGAGCCAAGTACCAGGCGCTATTTCCGTGCCTTCGCGAGCAAGTCGTAACGCGGCGTCCTTATCGCCCATTCTAAGAGCCGACCTGACCGCGTTGAACCAGGATACTGAGCGTCGGGGGTCGCACTGGAGTATGCGGAGTGTGTGCTCGTGGAAAGCTTCGGAATATCCAAATATATCGGCGATGATCGCTATCCAGTTGCCTTCGGTGCAACCCGGGTCGTCCAATGCCCGCTCAATTCGTCCACCCAGTCCGCGCCAATTACCGCTGAGGTAAGCCCGATCGAGTTCTAACATGCTTCGTGTTGCCGCGGACGGCGCATATCGCTCGGCGGCCTCATAATCAGCGATCGCCGCAGCGTAGGCGTCTACGCCTACCGCGAACTCTTCGTGATGCAGGCCATACGCCTCATCGGAGAGTAAGTGTATGTAGAGGTCAGAATGCTCCAGGTAGACGTTAGAAAAAGTCGGGACACGTTCTATCACTTTCTCGAAATACGCGTTGGCCTGGCGCAGTCCGTCCATCGTATCCATATCACCGTGCGCACGGTTGTAAAGCTCCATGCCTTTTTGGTAAAGCGTAAATGCCTCTACGTCGCGTAAGCCTGCCTGTTTCATCGCGTCGCGCTTGCGTTCATCCAGTACGACGTCCAGTACCGAGGCTATTTGTTCGGCAATGTTCTCCTGCACGGCGATAGTGTCAGTTGAGGTACTGTCGTAATTCTCTGACCAGAGATGAAACCCGTCCTCAGCACGAATCAACTGCGCCGTGACTCTTAATCGCTCACCCGATCTTCGCACCGAACCTTCTACGACGTGTTGAACGCCCAGGGCTGCGGCAATCTCCTGGATCGGAATATCCTGTCCCTTGAACGAAAATGCCGAAGTACGTGCGGTCACCAGTAATTCTGGCAACTGTGCCAGCGAGTTGAGAATCTCTTCGGTCAGGCCATCGGCAAAATACTCGTCGTCCGGGCCGCTGCTCATTGCAACAAAAGGCAGGACGGCGACTGACTTGTCCTGCGCGGTCGACTCGGTAACGGGTTCCGAACGGGCGTTGGTGTAAAACTTGTCAAACGTAAACCATCCCACCGCCACCACGAGAATGGCAATGATGACGTAGTTCAGTTTGCGGCCGGTCTGCGGAGCGATGGACTGGCTGCGATCGACATCAGCCTCTCGCTTCAGCCCCTCGGGCGTCCTCTCAAAGGCCCAGGCGAAGATCAGGGCGATTGGAAGTCCCAGCAATAAAACCACCACCACCGATTTCAAAACCCAATCCGGTGCGCCGAAGTTCTCGAACGCAAATTCGGCAACCTGGGCAAGCAGCCAGCCGACAATGGTATAGGCGATGCCGACACGAAT
>JAJFKQ010000073.1 GCA_021773155.1 Woeseiaceae bacterium
GGCGTCCTACGAGGTAGGCGAAGCCATGCCAATCAAAATGCATGACGGCAGCACCATAATTTTGCGCAAGGTCGACAAAGAGTATGACCTCACGAGCAGGGCCGTGGCATTCAAGTATTTGCGCGAACGTTTCAACGCTGGTGAGATCACGACGGGTCTGTTGTATCTCAATGAGTCTCGAGCCGAAATGCACGAACTACTCGGCAATGTTGATACGCCATTATCGCAATTACCGCTTGACGGGCTGATCCCGGGTGGTGAAGAATTAAAGAAGCTGCAAGACCGCTTCCGGTAAGCGCAGCAACAAAACGTGCGGGAAGTATTCATTGCAGGAGAATGTAATGAGTCGATTCCAGGCCGTTCCTTACCAAGTGTCGCGCCCTACGTAAGAGCGCTTCATGCGGAAAATCCAGAGGCGAGCTTTCTCGAGCTTCGACCTGCTTCGCGAACACGTCACGGTAGAATTCTGCGAATTCACTTTGTACAAATTCCGGTACGCCCACATCGCCGGGCAGCTTCACGGTGCGATAGTTGGTCGTCTCAACTCGGCCGGAGCGCGTCAAAGCATAGACATACAATTCCTGCTTGCCATTCGCATCGGGTGTAGCGGGATACTGAATGGATCGCAGCGCGGTAGTTCTTCAAATCGTGCGCCTAGGAATTGCACCGCAAGAGCGGTGGCCACGATAGTCAGGGCATTCTGCCGGTGAATCCCAAAATCGAGTTCGGCGATGCCGTAGCCCAGCAGCAAGCTGAGTACTATGATCTGGTAATAGCGTGGATCACTGACCGCTGGCAGGACGCGATTTACTTGATTCATGCCCGATATAAACGCGGGGCAGGCCCATTCGAGTTTAACAAGACTAACCGGCTAGCAAAAAAAACTACAATTTATATAATAAAAACAATGATTTAAAATCTTTTGCATCCAATTGTGCTTTATTGAGCATCTGACCAGTGAAGAAACACCAATTGAATTGCATGGAGTGAAGAACGTGGAAAATGTTGAATGGGTACCGATAGTGATGTTTATGGGCATGACGGTCGTGTTGTGCGCGCTGTTCTGGTTTCGTTATAAGTCGCGTAGCGATATGCAGTCGACGTTTCGCGCAGCGCTCGACAAGGGTCAGGAACTAACACCGGAAATCATCGATCGCCTTGGTCATCCGAAGGCCCCGAAAGACAAGGACATGCGCCTTGGCATTATCTGGCTCTCTCTGGCCGCAGGCTTGGTGTTGATCGGATTTGCGGTCCCGGAGCCCGAAGCTCTAAGAGGCACACTGGCAGGCGCGGCTTTGCCGTTCTGCATCGGTGTTGCGTATTTGATTCTTCATAAATTCACCAGTCGCGATTAGCGAGACCGAATTTTGTCCACTAGTGCTGACAATGAACTCGTCGCAAGAGCGGTATCCGGCCAGGATACCGCCGCTTTCGGTGAACTGGTCCGCCGACACCAGTCACACGTGCGGAACTTCCTGCGCAAGCTGGCCGGGGACTACGCACTGGCGGATGATCTGGCGCAGGACTGTTTCCTGCATGCATGGGACAAGTTGCAGACGTATTCCGGACGCGGCACGTTTATTGGCTGGTTGCTGAAAGTGGCTTACACGACGTTTTTACAATCGAAACGAAAGTCGAAACGCTATGCGGAGATTCTGGAATCGGCCGGCCAGGTCGCGGATCAGGAAGAGCGCAGTACCGTACAACCGGTAGATGAATTATCAGACCTGGATAAATATCTGGCCGTCCTTACTGAAGAGGAACGCGCCATTATGGTTATGTCTTACGCATGCGGTTTGTCCCACCGTGAAATTGGCGACGCAACAGACATGCCTGTGGGCACAGTGAAATCTGTGATATTTCGTGGTAAAGAGAAGATCAGGAACAGTTTTGAGATCAAAGATCATAAACATGGCTGAAAAAATCAAAGACGCAGAAGACAGGCTGCTTGAGTCGTTGTTCGACTCAGAACCTGTGGCGGACGATGGATTCAGTGTCAGCGTCGTGAGGAAGATCAATCGGAGATTGTGGTTGCGGCGGCTTACGCTTCCGATCGCCGCAGTCATAGGTGGCGGCATCGCCTTTAAACCCCTGGCTGGTCTGGTAGCGGCACTGTCGAATCTTTCGTCCCTGATTCCCGAGGCTGTTATCAATTCAGCAGCCAGCTCAGTTCCGCAACTGCAAACGGTTGTGTTGGGCGCTATTTTGCTTGCTGTGGGTTTGGTGGGCATGCGAATGATCGAGGAATAACGCTTACCTGCACGACGCCATTGTCTTGTCGTTGTCGCTCGGTTACATTGCGGCAATGAGCCTTCGTGACCAGGTTGACGCACTACTCCCTAACTGGGAGCGCTGGTACCCCAGTTTGTTCGATGCGGCCAGCGATCTCGGTATCATAAGAGCCGAAGTGTGCGACCCGGACTCCTTAAACTTGAATCGCCGACATGCGAAGGTCCGCCAGCGTGCGAAAGATGCGCATCTGGAAAAATGGGGCGGCAAGCCACAGGAATAATTCATGTCATTCGATCTTGAAGCAATACGCTCCCAGTTTCCCGGGTTGGCGTTAATGGATAACGGAACGCGCCGAATTTACTTTGATAACCCGGCGGGAACGCAGGTGCCTGTTTGTGTTGCCGCGGCGATGGCCGATTGTCTGATGACAAAAAATGCCAACCTCGGCGGGTACTTCGCATCATCTTTGGATGCCGATAGAGTCGTGCAGTCTGCGCGGGATGCGATGGCCGACTTCCTGAATGCCCCTTCGTCGGACGAGATTATTTTTGGTCAGAATATGACGACCATTACCCTGCACTTGTCGCGTTCGATCGGTCGCCTGTTGCATCCTGGTGACGAGATAGTTCTGTCGCAAATGGATCACGACGCCAACGTCTGGCCATGGGTCTTGCTGGCCCGTGACCTCGAACTTGAAGTTCGCTGGTTGCCATTCAATAAAGAAAGCTTTGAGTTTGACCTTGACGTTCTGGACGATGTTATTACGGAGCGCACAAGGCTGGTTTGTGTGGGAGGCGCGAGCAATCTTACCGGTACGCTCAACGACGTAAAGGCGATATGCGCCAAGGCTCGTGTAGCGGGTGCCATGACATTCATCGACGGCGTGCAATCGGCACCGCATATCCCGACCGACGTGCAGGATATCGGCTGCGACTTTTTTGTTTGTTCGTCATACAAATTTTTCGGGCCGCATCAGGGAATTCTTTGGGGACGTCGTGAGGTACTTGAGCAATTAGAGCCCTACAAGGTTCGACCATCTCCGGCAGAATTACCCTGGTGTTTCGAGACAGGTACGCAAAGCCATGAGGGCTGTGCGGGAATTGCCGCAACAGTGGACTACTTTGCACTGATCGGACAAACAATGGCGCAGGATCAGCTGAAAAAATGGGCACAGTTCTCGGGGCCGCGGCAGCAAGTACATGCGGCCATGGACTTGTTATTCGAATACGACAAGACACTGACCAATCGTTTGATCGAGGGCTTGCTCAACATCGACGGGATAACAATACAGGGAATCACTGAAACCGATGCAATGGATCGTCGCGTCCCCACGGTGGCCTTCACGCACGAAATCGCTGCACCTGTCGCTATAGCCGAGGCGCTGGCAAAGCAAAACATATTCGTGTGGAGTGGGCACAACTACGCTGTCGAGGTCGTCAAGACATTGGGCATTGACGAGACCGGGGGTGCCGTTCGAATCGGCCCGGTGCATTACAACAGCATCGCAGAGATCGATGAGTTGCTGGATGTATTGCCAGCTATCGTTTCCAGCTAAATCGGCAAGTTATTTTTTGTCAACTATACTCGTAAGATACCCGGCGTAACTGCCGGTTTCCAATACGTACTTTCGAGGACAAAAATATGAAGAAGACTGGAATGTTCGTGGCCGCTATGACCCTGGTGTCTGGTTTCGGCTCAACGGTAGTGCTTGCTGAGGAAGAGGAAAAAGGGCCGACTATTGTCCCTGTCGAGACTTATACCTGTAATTACAATGAAGGAATGGGGCCCGCAAATCTTGATGCAGCCGTCGACGGCTGGAATGCCTGGATGGACGAGCAGGGCGCACACAACTATTTAGCCATAACAATGACGCCGTTTTACTATGGTGCCGAGACCTTTGATGTTGGTTGGCTGGGTGTTTCACCGACAGCAGAGGAAATGGGAGCCGGTGCGGATGAATACGCCGCGAAGGGTGGCGAACAGGAAGCGGCATTTGCGAGGGCGTTGACTTGCGATACCCACAGTAATTTCGCAACGATGGTGGTCAAGGAACCGCCTGAGAGAGCGTCGCCCGATAGTCTGGTTATCTCGTTTTCGGATTGCACCGTTGCAGATGGCACGACAATGGATGATGTTTTCGCCGGGCTGGAAAACTGGACAGCGTATCAGACCGAAACCGGATACATGAATGGTACCTGGGTGTTCTTTCCTGCATACGGTGGTGGCAATGAAGACTTTGACTTCAAGATGGTCAGTGCCTGGGACAGCCATGCTGAAAGAGGCAGAGACTACGATTTATACGCGAACGCCGGTGGCTATCAGAAGCGCCGGGAGATTATGGGGAACATGCTCGATTGCAATGTGAGCAGAGTCTACGACGGCAAAGTGCGTCGCGACATCGAAGACGACAAATAGGATTCGATTTTCCTACTCATGGGCAGCGGCGAACGCCGCTGCCCATTTTATCATACAAAGAAAGCCGCATTACTGCGGCTTTCCGTGAGATTGCGTATCTGAAAAGGAGGGTTAGCGAAGCGGTGATTGGTGCTCCATTTTTCGCGTCAGACCCATTGGTTTCCTAGATACCTCTGTTATCCCACGAGACATGGATCACCTCCTTTTATTTGTTTGCCCGAAGCCAGTATGTCTCGTAACCCCCGAAATTCCAAGGAAAAATTTAGATTCAAAAAGCACTTCAACAGATCGCATTTTTCGGGTTATCATTACCAGCTCAGCTAACCATCCAATAAAGAGACCATACATGGCCATTGCAGATCTCAAGAACGTCCTCAACATCTTTGGCGGAGCCGAAGTTACTGAAGACCAGCAGAATGAGTTGTTCAAGGAAGTCTTGCTGATGACTCTTGCCAGGGCGGCTGACGCAGATATCAACATTCAATCGGTTGAGGTTGAGCGAATCCAGGCGATTCTCAAGGCGCATACCGGTGAAGATTTTAGTTCGGCAGATATTCGAGTCGCCGCGCGCGCGGAATTGTATGCGGAAGCTACATTGCGTAAATACCTGGGCAGCGTACGCACGAAGTTATCGGCCTCGCATCGAGCGGAAACCATCCAGGCACTTGCAGATGTATTTCGCAGTGACAGTAACGTAAGTGTTCTCGAAGTGGATTTCTTCGATCGGGTTGCAACCGCTCTACAAGTAACGCCATCTCAAATCGCGGGCCTTGTTGCCGGGGATGTCGAGTAGCCTTTAATTCGTCCGGCCGTCATTCTGTTGGTGACGTATCCTTCAATCCGATTTCCCGGTAGACGACATACAGTCCCGAGGTAATTATTATCGCCGCTCCGAACAGGACCCAGCGATCGGGCACCTCACCCCAGATCAGGTAGCCGGCGATTGCCCCGCCGATCAGGGCTGCATATTCAAACGGCGCGAGTATTGCCGGCGATGAGCCGCGGTAGCCGTTGATATACCCCACCCAGGCGATGACCGAGCACGCCCCCGCAGCAGCGAGCAACACCCAGCCCTTTGTGTCCGGCATCAACCAATCACCATCCTCGATTAGCAGGCTGGCAATGAGCAACGGCCCGGCCACAACATAAACAGAAAGCGACAACATCGATTCGGTGACCAGATAGCGTGCAGTAATGGCCTGGCAGGCGTAACAAAATGCGGCAACCAGGATGGCGCCGGAGGCCAATGAGAATTCGCCGCCGCCGGGACGAAGGATGATCAGGGTGCCGATAAATCCAACGATAACAGCGGCCCAGCGTCGCCAGCCGACGTGTTCGCCGAGAAACGGTACCGACAATGCAGTGACCATCAGCGGCGCCGTGAAGCCAAGCGTTAACGCGTTGACCAGCGGCATTTTCGATAGCCCGTAAAAGAAACCGAACATTGCGCCTGAAGCGAGCACGGTGCGCAGCAAGTGCCACATCCAGCGCCTGGTCCACAGCATGCGAATGCCACCAAATAATCGCGGAGCAAGGGCAAGAAAAATCGCAAGTCCAATGATGCTGCGTATCAATACGAATTCATTCAGCGAATACGTTCGCAATATCTCCTTCGCACACAAGTCCAGGCCAAGACCACCGACCACACCGAGAAGTAACCAGGCAATCGCACGGCCGAGATTGTCTTGTTGAGAGGTACGGGTCACAGGTGTTCGAAGTAGTCGTTTTATGAACGCTGACTGAACATGATCGCACGAGTTTTCCGGGAAAACTATCGTTCAGCATGCGTTCATTGAGGTAAGCATCTAATGGGGTCGTAGAGTGCAGGAGGGCATGGCAATGATTACTCAAACACGAAGACTCAATATCATCTTGTTTCTGTCAGCGGCAACCTTGCTGCTCGCAGGTGCGGCGACAGCTCGTGCGGAAGCAAGTCCGGAACCACGGGTTAGCATAACGTCGCAGGGCCAGGGAATGCTGCGAGCTTCTGATCAAGTGATATCTCATGACGAACTCGAGCCTTTGGTGACCAACGGCGTTCGCAGCAAGTCAACGCGAGGCGGTGCACAACAAGCGCTGTCCCTCGGCGAATCAGGAACGGGCGCGCAAACGCCCAATATCGACTTCTGGATTTTCGATGCCAGCGTCGAGCTGTTTTCTGATCTGGATCGTGACGGCTATTATTCCGGGATCAAACTGAATTTTGACGCTGATACTGTTTACAACGTTGC